>JACQTJ010000085.1 GCA_016210855.1 Acidobacteriota bacterium
CGCAGTTCTTCATCAAGAAGACCTGCCCGGGCTTGCCCTGAGGGCGCAGGGCATCGCGCTCCTGCTTGGGGGGCATCAGGATGATGGGGCGGGGGTCGTTGAAGAGGATGCGGTTCGCCTTCTCATCCAGCTTGTAAGCGTTGCAGTTGGCCGGCTTGGGGGGTGGCGCCTGGGTGGCCGGCGCCTGAGCGAGTGCTGGGTGGGCCGCCAGCACCACCAGGATTGGCGGTGCGGCGAGGAGTCGCAAGGCACGGCTCCTCCGGCTCCCGTTTGTCATCCCCAAACTCTCTTCCTCGGTTCTCCGGCTGCGGGGAGAAGCAGTCGGCGTCTTCGCCAGCGGCGGCCGGCGTTCGCGGCTGCGTCGAAAGCGGCGGAAGGACTGGCCGGGCTGCCTGGTGAGGCCCCCAACGAAGCGCTGCCATCAAAGCTGATTTGTGCGGGAAAATCAAGGCCCAAGCAAAACTTTTCCCGAGCCTACCCGACCGTTGCCAAGAGCTAGAGGGGCTGCTAGGATTGGGGTTCGACGCGGCGCGCGCTGCGCTCCTCTGCGCGCCGCCCGCACGGCCCGAGTCAGCGGCGTCCGAGCCGCGGAGGAGTCTGTCCCATGTATCGCGGGGGAGCCGGTCAGTGGGCGTGGCTTCTGCACCGCTTGAGCGGGCTGGGCGTTTTGCTTTTTCTTCTCATCCACATTCTGGATACGGGACTGGTGCTGTTCGGGCCGGAGGTGTACGACCGGGTGGTGAAGCTCTACACCCACCCGGTGTTTCGGGTCGGGGAAGTGGGGCTGGCCGCGGCCGTGCTCTACCACGCCCTGAACGGCATCCGGATTACGCTGCTCGATTTCTATCCCGAACTCAGCCCTCGCCAGCGGCAGATCTTCTACGGCGTGGTCTCCCTGTTCGCGCTGGCGTTTCTGCCGATGGCGTACCTGATGCTGAAGCCGCTGTTCTGAGGAGTCGCAGATGGAGCCGAGCTCGGCCGGCGGACGGCCTCGACCCACGGGGGGTCTCGAGCTCTACGCCTGGCTGTTCATGCGGGTCTCGGGAGCTTTGCTGCTGCTGCTGGCTCTGGGGCATCTCGCCCTCATGCACCTCATCAACAACGTCGAAGCCATCAACTTCGCCTTCGTAGCCGAGCGCTGGGCCAACCCGCTCTGGCGGCTCTACGACTGGTTTTTGCTGGCCCTGGCCCTGGTGCACGGGTTCAACGGGGTGCGAGTGATGGTGGACGACTACGTGCGCTCGCCGGGGCTGCGGGTGCTGAGCTTGGTGGGAGTGTACGGGTTGACACTCTTCTTCTTGGTGGCGGGCTCGTTCGTGATTCTGACCTTCCAGCCCATGGCGGGAGGCTGAGCGGTGCCCGCCAGCTATCACCAATTCGAGGCCGTCATCGTGGGTGCCGGCGGCGCCGGGCTGATGGCAGCCTTGAACCTGCAAGGCCGGGACGTGGCCGTGCTCAGCAAGCTCCACCCGGTGCGCTCCCACACCGGCGCCGCCCAGGGCGGCATCGGGGCGGCGCTGGGCAACATGGAAGAAGACCACTGGGAGTGGCACATGTTCGACACTGTCAAGGGGTCGGACTACTTGGCTGACCAGGACGCCGTGGAAATCCTGGCCCGGGAAGCCATTGAGACGGTGCTCGAGCTCGAGCACCGCGGGCTGCCGTTCAGCCGCACCCCGGACGGCAAGATCGCTCAACGGCCCTTCGGGGGCCACACCCGGGAGTACGGCAAGGCGGCGGTGCGCCGGGCTTGCTACGCCGCCGACCGCACTGGCCACATGATTCTGCAAACCCTCTACCAGCAGTGCATCCGGAACCAGGTCAAGTTCTTCAACGAATACCTGGTGCTGGAGCTGTTGGTGGAAGGCGGCCGAGTGGCCGGGGTGGTGGCGCTCTCGGTGGCCGACGGCTCGCTGCACGTCTTCCACGCCAAGGCGGTGCTGTTTGCCACCGGCGGCTGCGGGCGCATCTACCAGATCACCTCGAACGCCCACGCCCTCACCGGCGACGGCATGGCGGTGGCCTGGCGGGCGGGTGTGCCCCTCGAGGACATGGAGTTCTTCCAGTTCCACCCCACCGGGATTTACAAGATGGGGATTCTCATCACCGAAGGGGCGCGCGGGGAAGGGGGCAAGCTCTTCAACGGGCGCGGCGAGCGCTTCATGGAGAAGTACGCGCCGACCCTGTTGGACCTGGCCCCCCGGGACATCATCTCCCGCGCCATCTACCGGGAGCTGCGCCAGGGCCACGGCATCGAAGGCAAGTGGTATGTCCACCTCGACCTGCGGCACCTGGGGCGGGCGGTGATCGAGACCAAGCTGCCCGACATCACCGACTTCGTGCGCACCTACCTGGGCATTGACCCGGTCGAAGCCCCCATCCCCGTCCAGCCCACCGCCCACTACGCCATGGGCGGCATCCCCACCGACGTCTGGGGTCGCGTGGTGTTCGACGAAAAGAACAAAGTCCTGCCCGGCTTCTACGCTGCCGGGGAGTGTGCCTGCGTTTCGGTGCACGGCGCGAATCGTCTGGGAACGAACTCGCTGGTGGATATCCTGGTGTTCGGCCGGCGGGCGGGGCGCGACATGGCCCGCTTCGTGGCCGAGAACGACTTCCCCCCGCTGCCCCGGCAGCCGGAAGAGTCGGCGCTTCGGTGGCTGAGCCGGTTGCGGGAGGGCGGGAATGGCGGGGCGGCGCGACGGGTCTCGGTGGGCGAGCTGCGGGACACCTTGCAGGGGGAGATGATGGACAAGGCCTCGGTCTTCCGTGATGGCAAGCTGCTCACCGAAGTGGGCGAGAAGCTCCAGGAGCTGAAGGAGCGCTACCAGGAGGCCACCATCCAGGACCGCGGCCGGGTGTTCAACACCGATTTGGTGGAGGCCATCGAGCTCGGGTTCCTGCTTGACGTCGCCCACACCGTGGCCGTCGGGGCCCTGACCCGCCAGGAAAGCCGCGGGGCCCACTCGCGCGAGGACTTCCCGCAGCGCGACGACAAGAACTGGCTCAAGCACTCGCTCGCCTATCGCACCCCGAGCGGAGGGATTGAACTGAAGTACAAACCGGTTACCATTACCCGGTTCCAGCCCCAGGAGCGGAAATACTGAGCCGAGGGAACCGCATGCGAGTCAAGCTGCGCATCAAGCGATTTGACGGGGAGGGCGACCGGGAGCCCTACTGGGCCGAGTACGAGGTGGAGGCCGAGCCCACCGACCGGCTGCTCGACGCCTTGCACGCGGTGAAGTGGTACCAGGACGGCACGCTCTCCTTCCGGCGCTCCTGCGCCCATGGGGTGTGCGGGTCGGACGCCATGCTGATCAACGGCCGGAACCGCCTGGCCTGCAAGGTGCTGGTCAAGGACCTGGGGGAGCGGATTACGGTCGAGCCCCTGCGCGGCTATCCGGTCATCAAGGACCTGGTGGTGGACCAGACCGCCTTCTTCCAGAAGTACGAATCGGTGAAGCCCTACCTGAGCCCCGAGGGCGAGCCGCCGGCCCGCGAGCGCTTGCAGACCCCGGAGCAGCGGGAGCGGTTCGACGACACCACCAAGTGCATCCTGTGCGCGGCCTGCACGACGTCGTGCCCGTCGTTCTGGTCGAATCCCGACTACGTGGGCCCGGCGGCCATCGTCAACGCCCACCGGTTCCTCTTCGACAGCCGCGACGCCGCCACCGCCGAGCGGCTGGCGGGGCTGAACGGGACTGACGGGGTGTGGCGCTGCCGCACCGTGTTCAACTGCGTAGAGGCCTGTCCGCGGGGGATTGACATCACCCGGGCCATCGGCGAAGTGAAGAAAGCGCTGCTGCTGGGGCGCACTTAGGCGCGACGCCGGGCAGGGAATTGGCTTATAATTTAGGGTCTGCACGAAGGGGACCCGGAGGGAGTGAGACACCATGGGAGCTCCATTGGGCGTGGCCCGGGTGATTGCCGAGATGGTCAAGGACAAGGGCCCGTTGGATGCGGCTGTGGGCAATCAGGTGGCGGGTGCCATCGCCAAACACTTCAAGGTAAAACCGGACGAGGTGGCCATTCTGCGGATGTCGCCGACCGGCAAGCAGCTCGAGTTCATCGTCCCGGAAAAGCTCGGCAAGGTGGGCACCATCCCCATGACCAGCACCAACGCCCTGGCGGTGCGGACGGCGCGGGACAAGCGAACCGAGTTCGTCAACAACTTCACCGCCGCCGCTCACCCCACTGTCTTCGAGGCCGTCAAGCTCAGCAAGGAAGGCGGCGACCCCATCCAGAAAATCATCAGCATCCCCGTGCTGGCCGAAGGCAAGACCGTCGGGGTCATCCAGGTCTCCCGCAAGGGGAAGACCACGGGGGCGGCGGGGCCAGACTTCGGGCCCAAAGACGTTGAAGAGCTGAACCAGATCGCCACCACTCTCGTCCCGTGCCTCAAGGCCAGCTGAGAGAAACCACCGTGAGGGCGGCCCGAGGGGCCGCCAGCCGGGCGGGAGTGGGTCTGCTCGTCTGCCTGGCGCTGGCGCTGGCGGCCGCGCCCGGACCGCCGGCCGAGCCGACACTTCACCTCACCGTGCTCGCCACCACCGACGTGCACGGCCACGTGCGCCCCTATGACTACCTGCTCGGGCGGGAGGCCGACCGCGGCCTGGCCAAGGTGGCGAGCTACGTGAAGCAGGTGCGCGCCCGCCAGCCCTACACCCTGGTCCTCGATTGCGGGGACACTTTCCAGGGAACCCCGCTTGCCTATCTCTATGCCGAGAAGTACACGACTGAAGCCAATCCGGTGGTGGCGGCGATGAACTCCATCGGCTATGACGCCATGGCGGTCGGCAACCACGAGTTCAACTTCGGGCTGGAAGCGGTGTGGGGGTTGAAGGACCAGGCCCGCTTTCCCATCTTGGCGGCGAACGTGGCCTCCACCTACCACGACCCGAAGCGCGACTTTGAGCCTTACCTCATCCGCTCGGTGGGCGGGGTACGGGTGGCGATTCTCGGGATGGTGACGCCGTCGGTACCGCGCTGGGAGCCGCCCGAGCACCGCACCGGCTACCATTTCCGCGACCTGGTTGAAACCGCCAAGCGGTACGTGCCGGAGCTGCGCCGCAAGGCCGACTTAGTCATCCTCATCGTCCACTCAGGGCTAGGACGCAACCCGGAAACCGGCGAGCGCGAGGAGGAGCTCTACCCCGAGGAAGACCGCGTCTGGGACATCGCCGAGGCCGCTCCCGGGCTCGACGCCATCATTTTCGGCCACACCCATCAGGAGTTGCCGGGGAAGCTCGTGAACGGCGTGCTGCTGGTGCAGCCGAGAAACTGGGCGCAGTCCGTGGCCGAAGTGGAGTTCGAGCTCGCCCGCGCCGGCGACCGCTGGACGCTGGTAGAGAAGCGCAGCCGGTTGGTGGCGATGGACGCCACCGTGCCGGCCGACCCGGACGTCTTGGAATTGACCCACACCGCCCACCAGCGCACCGAAAAGTACCTGAACACCGTGGTCGCGGAGCTTGACCGGGACCTGAACGCCCGCACCGGGCGGGTCGAGGACACACCGCTGGTGGAGCTCATCCAGCGGGCGCAGCTTCGCTACGGTCAGGCGGAGGTCTCGCTGGCATCGCTGTTTTCGAGCGGAACGCGCTGGCGGGCGGGCCCGCTCACCATCCGGGACGTCTACCGGCTCTACTTCTATGAGAACAAGCTCTTCACCGTGGAAGTGACCGGGGCGCAGCTCAAGGAAGCCCTCGAATACTCAGCCCGCAGCTTCAACACCTATCCCTGGCCGGAGGGCGGCTCGCCTTTTGCGGACGTACCCGGCTACAACTACGACATGGCCGACGGGGTGAGCTACCAGATTGACCTGAGCCGGCCACCCGGCGAGCGCATCCGGAACTTGCAGTTCCAGGGGGCGCCGCTCGCGCCCGAGCGACGCCTGCGCCTGGCGTTGAACAGCTACCGGTGGTCGGGCGGCGGCCGCTACGACATGCTCCGTCACGCCAGGATTGTCCACCGGGCCGACGCCGAGGTGCGCGAGCTGATTATTGACTATCTTCTCGAGAACAAAAAAGTCGAGACCGCGGCGGACAACAACTGGGAGATTGTTCCCGCTGCCGCCCGCCAGGCCCTGCTTGACTGGATGAACACCCCGCCGCCGGCCCGCCTGCCGGCCACCGCCGCCACCGTCCCGAATTAGAAGTGCAGGCGCGCCACCCTCTGCTTGTCATTCCGAGCGAAGCGAGGAATCTGCTTGTTGGAAAAGCAGACCTCTCGGCCCTTCGGCTTCGCTCAGGGCAAGCAGGCTCGGGGTGACAATCGAGTTGAGTGGTCAGTCGTAGTACTCGGTGCCGAGGTGGGTGATGAGGCGCTCGCCGCGGAGCCAGCGCAGGGTGTTCTTGAGCTTCATGAGCTGGATGAAGAGGTCGTGCTCGGGGTAGAGGGCGGGAGCGCACATCGGGGACTTGAAGTAGAAGCTCAGCCACTCCTGGATGCCGCGCAGGCCGGCGCGCTGGGCGAGGTCGAGGAAGAGGACGAGGTCAAGGACGAGCGGGGCGGCCAGGATGGAGTCGCGGCAGAGGAAGTTAATCTTGAGCTGCATGGGGTAGCGGAGCCAGCCGAAGATGTCGATGTTGTCCCAGCCTTCCTTGTTGTCGCCGCGGGGCGGGTAGTAATTGATGCGGACGACGTGGGAGAAGCCGCCGTAGAGTTCGGGGTAGAGCTTGGGCTGGAGGATGTATTCGAGCACGCCGAGTTTGGATTCCTCCTTGGTCTTGAAGGACTCGGGGTCGTCGAGGACCTCGCCGTCGCGGTTGCCCAGGATGTTGGTGGAGAACCAGCCGTGCAGGCCGATGAGGCGCGACTTCAAGCCCGGGGCGATGATGGTCTTCATCAGCGTCTGTCCAGTCTTGAAGTCTTTGCCAGCCACGGGGACGCGCTTTTCCTGGGCCAGGTCTTGCAAGGCGGGAATGTCGACGGTGAGGTTGGGGGCGCCGTTCGCAAACGGGACGCCGCAGCGCAAGGCGGCGTAGGCGTAGAGCATCGAGGGGGGGATGGCTTCGTGGTTCTGCTTGAGAGCCTTCTCGAAGCTGGCCAGATCGCGATGCAGCCGGTGCGGCTTCATGTAGACTTCGGTGGAGCCACACCAGATCATCACCAGGCGCTTGGCCCCGCTCGTGGCCCGGAACTTCTCGATGTCCTCTTGGAGCTGCTGGGCCAGGTCCCATTTGCTCGAGCCCCTCTTGAGGTAGGTGCCGTCCAGCCGGCGCACGTAGCGGCGGTCGAAGACCGCCTTCATGGGTCGGATGGAGCTCAAGAACGGCTTCACCCGTTCCAGGTGTTCCGCGCTCAGCACGCCGGCCTTGCGCGCCGTCTGGTAGGCGTCGTCGGGGAAGATGTCCCAGCCGCCGAAGACCAGGTCGTCGAGCTTGGCCAGCGGAACGAAGTCTTTGATGGCCGGGGAGCGGTGCTCGGTGCGCTTGCCCAGGCGGATCGTGCCCATCTGGGTGAGCGAGCCGATGGGAGCCGCCTGCCCGCGGCGGATAAGCTCTACCCCGGCGATGAAGGTGGTGGTGACCGCACCCATCCCCGGCGTCAACACCCCCAGCTTGCCTTTGGGGGGAGCGATTTTGGCGGGACGGCGAATCATTCGCGCGCTCTCGGGTGATTCATGGGGGGCTTACGGCGGCGGTCCCGAATCCCGGACTGTCGGGCCGGGGCGCCCTCCCGAAAGCCGGTATCATCCGTCATCCGGTGGCGTTTTGCAAGTCTGGCGCTGCCGGGCCGGGCGGCTCAAAAGGAAGGCGTCCGAACCGCGGGGAAGAGCAGAAAAAAGATCTGGAGAACGCTGATAAGCGTGCCAAACGGCAAGTCGGCGTGGGCGGCCCTGCCTGCTTTCTTCCTCATTTCGGCCGCCCCCGGATCGTGCTGGGTGCACAAGTCTTTTCCCCGCCAGCTCTTTTGCCGGCACCGCTTTCCATCCGCCAGCACCTCCCTACAGCGCCGCTCCGGCGAGATTCCCGCCGAATCTCGCCCCTCAACTGCTTTGTCTCCAGCCACTTCCTTCATGACCCCACCCCCGGGGGATACGCAACTCCTTGATTTCTCGGCCCTTCTCATGCGACATTTCCCGAAATCTCCCCCATCCCATTGAGCCTTCTGCCCTTCTCGCTCTGTCATCCTGCCTGCCCTGAGCAGAGCCGAGGGGAGCGAAGCGAAGGATCTCAATCCGAGCCGTTGCGTTCCCTGAGTGTCATCCCGAGCCTGTCCCGAGCGGAGTCGAGGGACGAAGTCGAGGGACGCAGCGAGCGATCTGCTTTTGCTTGCGCCCTCTCCGTTGGCTTTTTGTCCTGCGGCTCCCGCGTCGAGTCACGCCGCTAGTTACCCGTTTCCGCTCGCCCTTGTCTACGGTTGCTGCGGTTTCTGCGTATTCTGCGGACGTTTATTTTCGCGAGCCCGCTTTTTGGCCTCAAAACCTGCATGGCAAAACCGTGAAATCCGCATCCTTCAGGATGCGCGATTTCACCCTGAGCTTGCCGAATGGGCGAAATCCGCAACCGCTAGGGTGCGGATTTCGTCCTGAGCCCGTCGAAGGGCAGAATCCGCGCCGTCTCGCTCTGTCATCCTGCCTGCCCTGAGCAGAGCCGAAGGGACCGAAGCGAAGGATCTCAAAATGATCTTCCAGCTTAGAGCTTCAAAAACCAGGGCATCGATCCGGTCGCTTCAATACCCACCCGGATGGGGCCTGGGAGCGAAGCATAAAATTCCCGCCCCTTCTCCGCTTCGTGCCTGAGTGTTTTCTCACGACATCACCAAAGGCGCCGCAGAACTGGGGATCGACCTCAGGGAGCACATCGCCTTGTGCATCGAGGCCATGAAGGGGACGCGGGAGGGCTAGGGCTGGCAGGAAGCGTTACTCAGAGTTGCCGATGCTGCTCGCAGGTCGCGAGCCGCTGCGCAGCACAGTGTGCGCGAACACAACGGGGAAGATGCTCCAGAGAACCAGGAGCACGAAGCCAGTTGCTTGGCTTTCGAATATCCGGCGAAAAACCGGAGAGCTTGGCTCTGATGAGAGCAGCCAAAAGGAGAACACTAATGCGCCGAAGCTGGCCAGGGCTCCAAAGGAGATCCGGCGCAGGCTCCGCCGCTCGTGGGCGTCCTTCAGGCGCTTATATCCCAGGGCCAAAACGACCAATCCTCCGAGAACGTTTGCCATCTCGACCGCTAGCTGGAGTCTGAATGCCCAGGGAGGACCTGGAGCGATTGCCTGCGCAGGCATGTAGAACCGGTGGTAGAGGCGGAGGACATTATTCACGATCATCAGAAGCGCGGGCACAAGCAGGACGGGCAGGATCCAGCGCCGCCGGAACACCGGCCGGGGATAGAGTGCCGCGAAAATCAGAATCAGATAGCCGCCTAGCAGCGCAGAAAGAGTGAACACTGGCACTTGCAGCAGGAAGGGCAACTGCCGGAACAGCACCGCGTACCCAACGCCGCCACCCCACGGTCCCAGAAAACGTGCGAACATGAGCAGCAAGACGGCGCCGGCGACTGCGCCCGGCTCGCGCGGCCGGGCGAGCAACACTACGAGCCCCATCGCGAAATAAAGCAGCCCGAGCGCCGCGCTCAGCGAGTAGTCCAGCCACTGGCTGCGGTTCCGCATTTGCCACACCCGGCGCTCGGGGAAAAGCAGGGTGAGCTGCATCCGCTCGCTGTTGCGTTCCACAGTGAGGAGGAACGGCTTTCCGGGCTCGAACTGCCACGTCATCTCAATCTCATCGAAGTCATGAGCAGCGCGAATGGCCTGCCCATCCACCGCGACTACGATGTCCCCGGCGCGCACTCCTGCCTTCTCCATGGGGCTGCCGGGTGCAACCTCCCGGATTAGGGCCCCGCCTTTAGGGGCATCGGAAATCGCGGCGCCTGGGCGCGCGAATCTCATGCAACTCGTATAGATGTCGAAGCCGAATCCGATGAGGAAAGAGGCAGCTAGAAGCCAAGCCCACCACGGAGTGCGCCGCTTCTGGGTGAGTGTCGGCATGGAGGTTGCGGGATTATATCGGAATTTCCGATATTGAACCTTCCCTTTGCCGCAAGCCATACACCCACCCCCCCAGCTGTCAAGATCAATCCGAGCCCCTGCGTTCCCTGACTGTCGTCCCGAGCCTGTCCCGAGCTTGTCCCGAGCGGAGGCGAGGGACGAACCCGAGGGGCGCAGCGAGGAACCTGCTCTTGACTAGGTCGGCTGCCGGAGTGCCTTGAGCAGCTTCTCCACGGGCAGCGTGTTGAGCACGTCTTTCTTTTCCAGCCACGCCCGCCGGGCGGTCTTCACCCCGTACTTCATGTAGGGCAAATGGGTGGTGGCGTGGGAGTCGGTGGAGATGACCACTTTCACGCCGCGCTCCCTGGCGGCGCGCAGGTCAACGTCGCGCAGGTCCAGCCGGTCGGGGAAGGCATTGCACTCGACCGCCGCGCCCTGCTTCCGGCAGGCATCCAGGACCTTCTCGAGGTCGTAGCGGTAAGCCTCCCGGCGCAACAGCAGCCGCCCGGTGGGGTGGCCGAGAATCTTCAAATGCCGGTTTTCGAGGGCCCGCAGCAGCCGTTCGGTCATCTCCTCGGGCTCGAGGTTCATGTAGGAGTGCACCGAGGCCACCACAATGTCGAGTTGGGCCAGGACTTCGTCATCGAGGTCGAGGCGGCCGTCCTTGAGGACATCGACTTCGATGCCGGCGAGAATCCGGAAGCCCTCCAGCTTCTTGGAAGCCTCGCGGATGCGACGGGCGTGGGCCAGCGTGCGCTTTTCATCCATCCCGTTCGCCACCGTCACGGCCTTGGAGTGGTCGGTGATGGCGATGTAGTCGTAGCCGAGCTGGCGGGCGACGGCGGCCATCTCTTCAATCGAATTCTTGCCGTCGCTCTCCTTGGTGTGCATTTGCAGGTCGCCGCGGATGTCCTTCACGCTGACGAGCTGCGGCAAGCGCCCGGCAGCGGCGGCTTCGCGCAGCTCCGGCTCAATGTAGGTCAGGCCAAGCTTCTGGTAAACCTCCTCTTCGGTGCGTCCGGCCACCCAGCGGCCGCCCTTGATGGTTTCGAGCCCGTACTCGCTGAGCTTCCAGCCTTTGTCTTTGGCCAGGCCGCGCAGCTCGATGTTGTGGGGTTTGGAGCCGGTGAAGTAGAGCAGCCCCGCCCCGTAGGATTTTTTCTCCAGGATGCGGACGTCCACCTGCATGCTGTTCGCCAGCTGCATGCTGACCTTGTTTTCGCCCCGGGCGATTTTTTCGCCCACCTCCGGGAAGGCCAGGATGTGGTCGCTGACGGCTTCGGAGTCCGAGGCAATGAGCAGCAGGTCGAGGTCGCCGATGGTCTCCTTCCCGCGGCGCAGGGAGCCCGCGGCCGTGACCTTCTCGACTTTCTTGCCCAACTTCTCGATGTAGCCGATGAGCTTGGCTGCCGTCTCATCGGCCTGGTGCTGGAGGAAGCGCCCGG
Organism: Acidobacteriota bacterium; assembly: GCA_016210855.1. GTDB lineage: Bacteria > Acidobacteriota > Terriglobia > Acidiferrales > 2-02-FULL-67-57 > 2-02-FULL-67-57. The sequence goes on from JACQTJ010000085.1 coordinate 11,434, forward strand.
CCAGCTGCTGGTAGGCGGCCACGGCCTTGAGGATGTTCTGCTCGGTCTTTTCCCCAAACCCCGGCAGGTCGCGCAGCTTCTGCTGTTCAGCCAGTCGGCCCACGTCGGCTACGGCTTTGACCTTGAACTTCTTCCACAGCAATCCAACTTTCTTCGGCCCGAGTCCCTGCACTTGCAGCATCTCCAGGATTCCCGACGGGTATTTCTTCAGCAGCTTCTGGTGCTTTGCATACTTGCCGGTCTCGAGGATTTCGCGGATGTGCTCTTCCATCCGCTCCCCGATGCCGGGGATTTCCTGCAACCGCCCTTCCGCCGCCACTTGGGCGACGGGCTCCGAGAGCGCCTCCATCTGCTGGGCGGCCTTCTCGTAGCTGCGGTAGCGGCCGATCTGGGCGCCGTCCACTTCCAGTAATTGCGCCGTCTCCCGCAGAATCCGGGCTACGTCCCGGTTGCTCAGCAGTTCTTTTCCGGGCATGCCGGAATTCTACTCTGGTGGGAGGGCAAAAGAAAAAGCCTCGCCCGGCGAGAGCGAGGCGCTAGGAATGTCGCGGCAGGCTCGGTTTACGAGAGCTTTACGACGTTCGCGGCCTGGGGGCCCTTCTGCCCCTGCACGATCTCAAACTCCACCAGGTCGCCTTCTTGCAAGCTGCGGAAGCCATCGGCCACGATGGCGCTGTAGTGGACGAACACGTCCGCTCCATCATCGCGTCCGATGAAGCCGTACCCCTTGGTGTTGTTGAACCACTTCACTCGACCTTGAGCTTTCAACGGCCTTTCCTCCTTCTGCTCCAAGTTCACCTGCCCGGGGTTCCGCCCTCCGGATAAGAAAAAAGGCCAGCGCTCTTGCTGGCCGGTTCTTTCCTTCACCTGCCCATTCAGGTTCGCGAGCAGCACCCAACAAACAGCGGCGTATTATACGTGCCGGGTCAAAGGTGTCAAGCAGATTCCTACCCCTGCGGACGGGACAGCCGCAACAGGGCCACGATCAGGATCGCATAATAGACCCCCACCAGCGCCGTCCCCAACACCGCCGTCCGCAGCGCTTCTCGCCGGCCCCACACCTCCCGCTTGAAGGCGCGGCCGCTCGCCCCCATCAGGGCGATGCCCGCCACCAGGATGACCCCGCTCAGGAATTCGGCCGGGAAGGCAACCCGCTGTTCCCTCACCGCCTGTGCCAGCGCCCGCAACCCCATCAGTGACGTCCCGGACAGCAGCGTCAACACGATCCACACCAGCGGGGTCACAAAACTCATCACGTAGGCCCATTCTTCCAGCCCGTAGTAGAGCAGCAGCAGGATGACCAGGTACATGAGCGACTCGAGGAAGTGCACGGTGAAAAAGAACCGGTCGTAGTTGCTCACCAGGAAGAAAAGCAACATCATCACCGTGGCGAGGATGAACACGCTTCGGTTTGCCATTGCCACCTCGGCGTTCCGGAACTGCTTGCCGGAGTTAACGCTGAATCCGGAGAGAAGTCAAGTCTGCGCTCTACCCCCGTCCCGGGCCGCGGCCGAGCAGAACCCCCACCAGCGTCTTTGCGTCCCGCAACTGGCCGCGACGAATCATCCGCTCAAGCTGGCTCCGCGTGAAGGCCCGCGTCTCGAGCGACTCATCGGCTTCCGGGCAGGCCCGGCCCCGCCGCAGGTCGGTGGCCCGGTAGAGAATCATCTTTTCGCTCACGAACCCCGGGGTGGGATAGAAGTTGAGCAAGCGCCGTAGGCGCCCCGCCCGGTAGCCGGTCTCTTCCTCAAGTTCGCGGTGCGCGGCTGCCCGCGGGTTCTCGCCGGGCTCGATGCCGCCGGCCACCAGTTCCCAGAGGAAGTCTCCCACCGCGTGACGGTACTGGCGCACCAGCAGAACCCGCCCGTCGGAGAAGACCGGCAGCACCACCACCGAGCCGTGGTGCTCAACGATTTCGCGCACTGCTCGCAGCTGCGGCCTGCGACTTCCGGGCAGCGCCGGCTCCTCGACCACGTCCTGCCGCACCCGGAACACCCGGCCGCGAAAAACCACTCGGCTCTCTTTCACGCGGGCTTCTCTCCGGGAGGCGGCTTTCATGGCCGGCACTATACCACGCGCCCCGGCCGCCGGTTGACGCCTGCGCCCGGCCCTCACTATACTGGTTGCTTTCCGAGAGGCCACTTCCGTGCCCGCTGCCATTTCGGCGCTGATTGTGGACGATGAGAAGCCCGCCCGGGAGGAGCTCGCCTACCTGCTCAAAGGCATCCCCGACGTCAACGTTATCGGCCAGGCCCGCAACGGCCTGGAAGCGGTCAACCTCATCAAGGAAAAGTCCCCGGACCTGGTCTTCCTGGACGTGCAGATGCCCGGCCTGGACGGCTTCGGCGTGCTGAAGAAGCTGGTGGACAAGAAGGTGAAGCTGCCCCAAATTGTCTTCGCCACCGCCTACGACCACTACGCCGTGCAGGCCTTCGAAGTCCACGCCGTGGACTACCTGCTCAAGCCCTTCGACAAAGCCCGGGTCAGCAAGTCCATCAGCCGTGCCCGCAAGCTCTTGGAGTCGCAGCCGCCCGTCGGCGAGCGCCTGGAAAGCCTGCTCGACCACATCGGCCTCCGCACCGGCCGGCCCGCCAAGCTTCTGCTCAATACCAACCAGCGCCTGCTGCTCGTCGACGCCGACGACATGGTCTATGCCACCATCGAAGACGGCCTCATCACCCTGGTCACCCGCGAGCTCGAAGGCACCTCCAACTACCGCACCCTGGAAGATCTGCAGGGCAGCCTGGACGCCAACCAGTTCTGGCGCGCCCACCGCAGCTACCTGGTCAACATCAATCACATCAAGGAAGTGGTCCCCTGGTTCAAGTCTAGTTACCAGCTGCGCATGGACGACCGGCGCGGGAGCGAGGTCCCCGTCAGTCGCGCCCAGACCCGTCGCCTGCGCGAACTCCTCAAGCTCTAGCTCCTCGTCGCCAGCCTTGATAGAATGCGGCCGAGGAGTGTCCTCCCGGCCCGTCCACGGGGGGGAGTGCGGGGTTCGTGGACAGGGGCGCGGGCCGAAGCCGGTTTTGTCTGCGCGCACGACGGTGATGGCTTTTCCCAAACGCATTCTCGGCATCGTGATGGCCGGAGGGCGCGGCGAGCGCCTCGACCCTCTAACCCGTCACCGCTCCAAGCCCGCCATCCCCTTCGGCGGCCGCTACCGCATCATTGACTTCGTCCTCAGCAACCTGGTCAACTCCGGCATTCACGCCATCTACGTCCTGACCCAGTACAAAGCCCAGTCGGTCCTTGAGCACATCCAGCGCGGCTGGATGGGGCGGGTCTCGGGCCGCGATAGCTTCATCCACGTGGTCCCTGCCCAGATGCAGCTCGGCGCCGGCTGGTATCGCGGCACCGCCGATGCCGTCTACCAGAACATGAACCTGGTCCACCAGTTCGACCCTGACGTGGTGGTGGTCTTCGGCGCCGACCATATCTACAAGATGAACATCCGCCAGATGGTCGAACACCACCTGGAGGTGGGAGCCAAGGCCACCGTGGCCTGCCTGCCCGTGCCCCGCACCCAGGCCTCCGCGCTCGGCATCGTGGCCGTCGATGAGCGCAACCGTATCCTGGAGTTCCTGGAGAAGCCCGGCGAGCCGCCCGGCCTGCCCGCCCAACCCGACCACTCCCTGGCTTCCATGGGGAACTACGTGTTCGACCCCCCTACCCTGATGGAGGCCCTTCGGGCCGACGCCGCCGATCCTGATTCCAGCCACGATTTCGGCCAGGACGCCCTGCCGGCCCTGACCCGCGCCAGCCTGGCCTATGCCTATGACTTCAGCCAGAACCGCATCCCGGGCAGCTTCCTCAAGGAGGAGCTCGCCTATTGGCGCGACGTCGGCACCATCGAGGCCTACTACGAGGCCAACCTCGACCTGAAGAACGTCCAGCCCCAGCTCAACCTCTTCAACTGGAAGTGGCCCATCATGACCGCCAGCTTCAACGATCCGCCGGCCAAGTTCGTCTTCGACGAAGCCGGCCGCCGCGGCGAGGCCGTGCAGTCCGTCGTCTCCCCCGGCTGCATCCTGGCCGGCGGCTATGTCAAGGACTCGGTCCTCGGCCGCAACGTGTTCCTCGACGCCGGCTGTGAGGTGCACGACTCCATCGTGCTCGACAACGTCTACATTGGCCCCGGCTCCTGCATCCGGCGCACCATCATCGATAAAAACGTGCACGTCGAAGCCGGCACCCTCGTCGGCTACGACCTCGAGGCCGATCGCCAGCGCCACCACATCTCCGAGACCGGCATCGTCGTTATCCCCAAGGCCGAGGACACACCGGAAACCCGCGAGCGCAACCTGTAGGCGCACGGTCTCGAAGTTGGATTCTTGTCATTCTGAGCGAACTTGTCCTGAGCGAAGTCGAAGGAGCGAAGAATCTCCACCCTGGGAGAGTGGGTTATGAGGCCAATGCCAGCAGCCCTGATTCTTTTGACAGGAGCACTCGTCATCGCCGCGACTCCAGCGGCCCCCCCAGAACCCTCCCACTTCGATTCTGCCTGGGCTCGCGACTCACTCTGGGACGACGGCCAGGCCGAAGTCGCCCTCTACGCCGCCCGCCGGCCCCAGTACGGCAAGATCGAAGCCTACGAAGCGGTTTTCATCGTGGTGAAGGAAGACTTCAGCCCGCAGCTCTACGTCAAGGCCGACCCGCCCTACGAAGGAAAATCTTTCTTGCCCGTCCTCAAGCTCAACGCCGTCCACAGCTACTGGACTGCGAACTACCCCTACCACTTCCTCGCCAGCGTCTTCGTCCGCCGCGACGCCCCGGCCGCCCTGGTCAAGCTCACCGTCGGCAGCCAGGAGTGGTGCGGCAACACCTTCAAGGAAGTGAGGACCTGGGGCGGCCGGCCGGAGCTCGTCGCCCACACCTACTTCGACGGCGAAGGCGACTCCGTTCGCCGGCTCGACCTCCGCCCCGGCGACCTCCTCGAAGACCAGCTGCCCCTCGCTCTGCGCAGCCTCCGCTTCCAGCCCGGCCTGCGTCTGGAACGGCGCGTCTTCCCTAGCCTGATCTCGAACAACCTCCGCCGCCCGTTCGAGCCGCTCAACGCTGCCATCGAGGTGGTCGGCGAGGAAGCTGTCTCCACTCCGGCCGGCCGCCTCCCGGCCTGGAAGATCACTGTTCAATTGGGTGAGCTGCAGCAGACCTGGTGGTTCGAGAAAGCCGCGCCGCACGCCCTGCTCAAGATGGAGTCGTCCGATGGCCGCGCCTGGCAGCTCAAGGCCCGCACCCGCAAGCCCTACTGGCAGGCCGTCACCTATCGCCCCGAAATGTAGACCCCGGTTTTCCTACCCGAGACGGGAAGAGCTGCTTTGCTTTGGCGAGTCGAGAAAGTAATCCTCAAGGGCGCCCACGAGCCCTGCCACCGTGTACCGGCGGGCTTCCGCCGCGACCCGTAACCCCAGTCGCCGTGCCGTCCGGCTGGTGATGGGCCCGATAGTGGCCACGGCCACCCCGGCGAGCGCTCGTCTTGCCGCCCGCCGCCCGAGGAGGCGGAAGAAATTCTTGACCGTGGAGGAGCTTGTGAAGGTGATGGCGTCAGGCTTGCCCCGGCCGAAGACCTGGCGGAGGCGTTTGCGACTCAGCCGGGGAAGCACCGTCCGGTAGGCCTCCACCACGTCCACGCGGGCTCCGCGCCGCCGCAGCTCTCCTGGCAGCACCGCGCGCGCCTCCCCCGCCCGAGCCAGCAGCACGCGCTTGCCCCGCCAGCCTTCGCCCCTGAGCGCGCGCAGCAGCCCCTCGGCCCGATACTCGTTGGGTACAACGTCAGCCCGCAAGCCCTGCGCCTTGAGCGCCTCCGCTGTGGCCGGCCCGATGGCCGCCAGGCGCGGACCCTTGAGCATCCGCGGCCGCTTCAAGCGGCGGAAGAAGAAGCCGACCCCGTTGGTGCTGGTGAAGATCACCCAGTCATAGTCCGGCAATCGGCGGATCGCGGCATCGAGCGGTTTCCAACTGCGGGGCGGCTCGAGCCCAATGGTGGGCAGCTCCACCACCGCAGCCCCCTTTCGGCGCAGCGCCTCGCGGAGCCCTTCGGCCTGCTCCCGCCGGCGGGTGATGACGATGCGCCGCCCGACCAGCGGCTGACTTGTGCGCCGCTGCTTCACTTGTGCCGCTCCAATTTGTTGAACCCGAGCAATTGAGATTTTCATTTCGGTGGCGGCCCGGAAAGTTGGAACGGCGCTAGGCCGACCCCGGCAGCCGCAGGCTGGCCTCCTCGATGGCGGCCAGAATCTCCCGCGCCCCTTGCCGCAAGAGTCTTTCGGCCAGAGCCTCGCCGAGGGCGCGAGCGTCGCTCGCCGCACCTCTCTCTGTGCCCCGAACCGCCTGACTTCCATCCGCGCTTACCACCACACCCATCAATTCGAGACTCTCGCCTTTGACTTGCGCGTGCCCCGCCAGTGGCACCTGGCAACCGCCCCCCAAACGGGCCAGGAAGGCGCGCTCCGCCCGGGTCGCGGCTTCCGTGTCTGGATCGCTCAGGCGGCTCAACGCGGCCAGCAGCTCGGCGTCGTCCGAGCGAGCTTCGATGGCGAGCGCTCCCTGGCCGATGGCCGGGACCATTTCGTCCACGGAGAAAATCTGCGTGGCCCGGTCGGGCCAGCCCATCCGCTTCAGTCCCGCCAGTGCCAGCACAATAGCGTCGTAGCGGCCTTCATCGAGCTTGCGCAGCCGCGTGTCCACGTTTCCCCGCAGCGGCTCGATCGCCAAGTCCTTCCGCAGCAGCCGAAGCTGCGCCTGCCGCCGCAGGCTGCTCGTGCCCACCCGCGCCGCTGCTGGCAGGTCGGACCAGGTCTTCCCGCTGCGGGAGACTAGAGCGTCGCGGGCGTCCTCCCGCTCTGGAATCGCCGCAATCACGAGGCCCCGCGGCAGCTCCACCGGCAGGTCCTTCAGGCTGTGCACCGCCAGATCGATCCGCTTCTCGAGCAGGGCCTCCTCGATTTCCTTCGTGAAGAGCGCTTTCGAGCCGCCCGCCTGGGCCAGGGGCACGTCGGTGATTTTGTCTCCCGTGGTTCGGATCACTTCGATGCGCACCTCCACGGGTTCGGCGCGCTCGAGGGTTGCCTTGATGAAGTTTGCCTGCCAGAGCGCCAGCGGGCTCCCACGAGAGCCGAGTGTGAGCCGAGAGCGCATGGCAGCGTGCCAGCCGGTTCAGTCCTTGAGTTGGAAGGTCTTGCGGATGAATTCGATGAGCTTCAGACCGTCCGGCTCCTGCGGCAGCCGCTTCAGCTGGGTGAGCGGCAGGTGCAGGATCTTGTTCACCAGCGAGCGCGTCATCCCCTCCACCGCCGCCCGCTGTGCGGGCGTCAGGTCGTCGAGCCGCCATCGTTCCAACTCCTGCTGGCGCAGCCCGTGCAGCTTCTCCTGCAGACCCACGATAGTCGGGGCCAGCTCCAGTCGCTTCAGCCGCCCCAGCAGCCGGTCCACTTCGCGCTCTACGATCTCTTCGGCCCGCACCGCTTCCCGCTGCCGTTCCCGCACATTGGCCGCCACCACCTGCTCCAGGTCGTCGATGTTGTAGACGAAGATGTTGTCCAGAGTGTTCAGTTCTGGGTCGATGTCGCGCGGCACGGCGATGTCAATGAAAAACATGGGCCGGTTCTTCCGCTCGGCCAGGAACCGCACCCCGTGTTCCTTCTTGATGATGTAGTGCGGGCAGCCGGTGGAGCTGATGATGATGTCGGCCTGGCTCACGTAGTTGAGCAGCTCATCGAACTGGATCGCCCGCCCGCTCCAGGCCGCCGCCAGCTCCTGCGCCCGGGCGTAGGTGCGGTTCGAGACGAAGATGGCCTGGGCGCCGCTCGCCAGCAGATGGCGCGCTGCCAGCTCGCTCATCTTGCCCGCCCCGATGACGAAGACGTTCTTGCCTTCCAGGCTCCCGAAAATCTTCCGCGCCAGCTCCACGGCCGCGTAGCTCACCGAGACCGCCGTCGTGGCGATCCCGGTCTCGGTCCGGACTTTTTTCGCCACGGCAAAGGCGTGGGTGAGGACTTCGTCCAGCACGCTCCCCAGCGTGCCGACCGCCCGGGCCGTGGCATAGGCGGCCTTCACCTGGCCGAGCACCTGCGCCTCCCCCACCATCATCGAGTCCAAGCTGGCTGCCACTCGGAACACGTGCCGGATGGCTTCGCGCTGGCTGTGGTGGTAGAGGGAGCTTTCGAACGCGCCCCGTCCCACCCGCCGGGCCACAGCCAAGAACTCCGCGAGCAGGGGCAGCGCCTCAATGCCGTCCTCCAGCCGCGCCAGCACCTCCACCCGGTTGCAGGTGGAAAAGATCAGCGCCTCGTCCACGCCCGGGCGCTCGCACAGCGAGTGCAGCGCCGCCGGAATGTCCTTCTCGGGGAAGTGCAGCCGCTCCCGCAGCTCGACCGGCGCGGTGGTGTGGTTCAGACCGACCAGGCTCAACTGCATCGCTCAGTGCCCCAGAAAAGCATGGTGGGCGCTCAGGTAGTTGGCTCCCCAGCTCGCCAGCGCCATCACCATCCCCACAATCGTGAACACCGCCGCCCGGCGGCCCCTCCACCCGGCCCCCACTCGCGAGAGGATGAGCAGCAGGTAGATGAGCCACAGCACGAACGACAGCGCCACCTTGGGATCGCGGATCCAATCCGACCCCCAGGAGCTCGCTGCCCCCACGGCCCCGATCGAGATGCCCAGGGTAATGAAAGGGAACCCGACGGCAAGCGCCCGCGAGCCCAGCCCGTCAATGGTCTCGAGCGGCGGCAGCCGGTAGTAGAAGGCGTGTGGCTGGTGGCGCTTGAGTTCTCGCTCTTGGATCAGGTACATCACGCCAGCCAGAAACGCCAGGATCAGGGCCGCGTAGCCCACCAGCGCGAAGGAGACGTGCAGCGGCACCCAGCTCTGCTCGAGCAGGGGCGCCACCGGCAGCGCTGCCGGCTGGCTCAGCACCGCCGCCAGGGTCATCACGAATACGATGGGAAAGGCGAAGACGCTGAGCGAGGTCATCTCGTAGCGCCAGTAGGCCACCAGGAAGCCCAGCGTGATCAGGAAGGCGAACAGGGAGGTGGCTTCGGCAATGTTCGTTACCGGAAAGTGGCCGACCGCCAGCCCTTGCTCGACCAACGACACGAAATGGAACAGAAACCCCAGCCCGATGGCCACCAGCGCCAGCCGAAACCACGCCGGCCGCCGCCGCACCACCGTCAGCAGCGCGTGCACCAGCCCCAGGGAATAAAACCCCAGCGCCACCCATAGCCACAATCGGCTCATTCTCGATCCCGGTCTCCTGCCGCAGCGTCGCGCCTGCGAAAGCTTTTCATTATAGCACCCGCGCCCCCGGCGGGGCGGTTGTGCTAAGATGCTCGGCGCGGGCTTGCCCCGCAACCCGAGGAGGAAGCGCACGGATGGCGGCCAGAAAGCGCGTGCTGAGCGGCATGCGTCCCACTGGCCGGCTCCATCTCGGGCACCTGGTCGGGGCTGTGGAGAACTGGGTCAGGTTCCAGGACCAGTACCAGTGCTTCTTCTTCGTTGCCGACTGGCACGCCCTCACCACCGACTACGCCGACACCAGCCAGATCACCAAGAACACTCTCGAAGTCGTCACCGACTGGCTGGCCACGGGCCTCGACCCCCAGAAGGCTACTTTCTTCCTGCAGTCGCGCGTCCCCGAACACGCCGAGCTGCATCTGCTCTTCTCGATGATTACCCCGCTCGGCTGGCTGGAGCGGGTCCCGAGCTACAAGGAGCAGCGCGAACAGCTTCGCGACCGCGACCTCGGCACCTACGGCTTCCTCGGCTACCCGCTGCTGCAGGCTGCCGACATCCTGGCCTACAAGGCCCACTTCGTGCCGGTGGGTGAAGACCAAGTTGCTCACGTCGAGTTGACCCGCGAGGTCGCCCGCCTGTTCAACTTGGCTTACGGAGAGTTGATCTTCAAGAGACATCTCCCGGATTCTGCGTGGGCAGGGCTAGCCACTAGTGTTGGGCTGCCCCATGAAATCACTCTCAAGTTGCTGCCAGACTCTCCTTGCGTAGTGCGCGACAAGCCTGCGGCCATTCAAGAGTATTTCCGGCATGCGCCGCTTGACATGCGCCGCTATCACATGAGCAGCGGGCTCAAGGATTTTGTGGACATCCGAGGCATTCTTCCCGAGCCGCAGGCCCTGCTCACCCCTACGCCGCGGCTCCCGGGCCTGGACGGCCGCAAGATGTCGAAGAGCCTGGGGAACGTCATCGAGCTTGGAGAAGAGCCCGACTCCATTCGCCAAAAAGTCGGCGCCATGCTGACCGACCCGCAGCGCGTCCGCCGCACCGACCCCGGGCGGCCGGAGATCTGCCCCGTCTTCGGTTACCACCGCCGCTTCTCCTCGGCCGAGGTGGTGGCCCAGGTGGACCGCGACTGCCGCACCGCTCAGATCGGCTGCGTGGATTGCAAGGGGCTGATGGTTGAGCACCTGCTTCCGCTGCTCGAGCCCATCCGTGAGCGCCGCCGCCCCTACGAAGCCAAGCCTGAAAGTGTGTGGGAGATTCTGGTCGAAGGGTCGAAGAAAGCCCGGCGGGTGGCCCGCCGCACCATGGAGCAGGTGCGCGAGGCCATGCGCCTGGTATTTGCCTGGGAGCGCCAACGGCCCGCCCCGCGCCCGGCCGCCCGGGGTAGCGACTAGCGCCTGGACCGACAACAAGTGGAGACGCCCCCCAGCGTTCAACTCGACGTCTACGAGGGCCCGCTCGACCTGTTGCTCGACCTCATCCGCAAGCAGCAGATCGATATCTTCGACATCCCCCTCGCCCGCATCACCCAGCAGTACCTCGACTACCTCCACCGCATGGAGCAGCTGAACGTCGAAATCGCCGGCGACTTCATCCTCATGGCCGCCACCCTTATCTACATCAAGTCCAAGATGCTGCTCCCGCCCGACCCGTTCGCTTCTCCCGACGAACAACTCGACCCGCGCACCGACCTCGTCGAGCGCCTGCTCGAACACAAAAAGTTCAAGAGCGCCGCCCAGATGCTCCAGCAAAAGCAGATTCTCGAGCAGGCCACCTGGTCCCGGCCCGACACGGCCGCCTTTGCGGGCGAGCCAGGCGAGCTGGTGGTCACTCTCTGGGACCTGGTGAAGGTTTTCCGCGAAGTGCTGGCCCGCCCTCCGGAGCCGCCGGCGCTCGAAATCAAGCGCGAAGAGTTCACCGTCGCCCAGATGATGGACGAAGTCCGCGAGCTGTTGCGGGCCAGCGACCAGCCCGTCTCCCTGCTCGAGCTCTGCCGCCGCCACCCCACCCGCCGCGGCCTGATCGTGCTCTTCCTGGCCTTGCTCGAGCTCGTGCGCCTGGAGGCGGTGGTTGCCCTCCAGAACGAGCTCTTCGGCCCCGTTCAGCTCCGCAAGCACCGGATGTTCGACGTCGTGTTCGCTCCCGACACCGCCACCGAGATCGACGAGCAGTACCAGTAGCCGATGGACCGCGCCGCCCTCAAAGCCCTGCTCGAAGCCATCATCTACGTCTCCGAAGAGCCAATCACCATCGCCCAGCTGGAAAAGGTCTTGGCCGACGTGAGTAAGGACGAACTGCGCGGCGCGCTGGAAGCGCTCCTCGAAGCCAGCCGCGCTCCCGAGCGCGGCGTTGAAATCCGCCAGGTGGCCGGCGGCTACCGCATGTACACCAAGCCCGAGCACCATGAGGCGGTGCGCCGCTTCGTCCGCAGCCAGAAGCCGCCCCTGCGCCTGTCCCTGCCGGCGCTCGAAACCCTAGCCGTGATTGCCTACAAGCAGCCCGTCACCACGCCTGAAATCAAGGCCGTCCGCGGCGTCGACCCCTCGAGCGCCCTCGCCACCCTGCTTGAAAAAGGCCTGGTGGTCACCGCCGGGCGCAAGCAGTGCATTGGCCGCCCCATCCTCTACCGTACCGCGAAGGAGTTCCTGATTCGCTTCGGGCTGAAGGATGTGGGCGAGCTGCCCACCCTCGAGGAGTTCGAAGAGCTGGCTCGGGCCTCGCTCGGCGAGCCTGAACCTGCGCCCGCGGCTGGCTCTGAGCCGGCCCGCGAGAGTCGTGAGGAAGCGGCCGAGCCCGGCAATGCCTGAGCGTCTACAAAAGCTGCTGGCTCGTGCCGGCATCGCCTCCCGGCGCACCGCCGAGAACCTGATCCGCGCCGGCGCCGTGCGCGTGAACGGCCGCGTGGTCACCGAACTCGGCAGCAAGGCTGACCCCGCCTCTGACCGCATCGAGGTCGAAGGCCGCCGCCTCCGCTTCCCTCGGCGCCCCCTCCACCTGGTGCTCAACAAACCCCGCGGAACGGTCTCAACCGCCTCTGACCCCCGCGGCCGCCCCACCGTCTTCGACCGGCTCAAGGGCCTCCCCCAGCGGGTCTTCACCATCGGGCGCTTGCCGTATGAGGTCGAAGGACTGCTGCTGCTGACGAGCGACGGCGCTTTCGCCGACACCCTCCTGCGCGGCCGCCTTCCCCAGACCTACTGGGTCAAGGTCAAAGGCCGGTTGAGCCCGGAGGAGAGCGCCCGCCTGGAAGCCCTCGCTCGCCGCCACCAGTCTGCGCCCCTGCGACTCCGGCAGGTGAAGCCGGGAGCCAATCCGTGGTATGAAGTCTGCCTGGTGGAACCCCGCGAAGACTGGCTGCGAACGGCGCTCTTCCGCCTGGGCCATCCGGTCGAAAAGCTCAAGCGGGTGGCCATCGGCTCGCTGCGCGCCGCGGGGCTCGGTCCCGGCGGCTTTCGCGAGCTGAGCGACGAGGAAGTCGAGCGGCTGGCCACGGAGGCCGCCGGAGACTGGTCCCCCGCCGGGCTGCGACACCGGCAGGCGGGCTGAGCAGCGAGCGTCGGGAAAGGATTCCATGACGGTGAAAAAGTCGTCGCCCGACCGGGTGCCCGACCGCGTCTCGAGCCTCCCCCCTTACATCCCCGGCAAGCCCATCGAAGAAGTGGAGCGAGAACTCGGCTTCACCCCCATCAAGCTGGCCTCGAATGAGAATCCGCTCGGGCCCTCACCGAAGGCTATTGAGGCCGTGGCCCGCTACCTGGCCCAGTCGCACCGCTACCCGGACGCTGCTGGCACCTACCTGCGCGAAAAGCTGGCCGCCCGACACAGCGTGGAAATGAACCACATCGTCTTGGGCGCTGGCTCGACCGAGCTGATTCAGCTCCTCTGCCACGTCTACCTCGAGCCGGGCCGCGCCGGTCTCACCTCCCAGGGAACGTTCGTGATGTTTCCCCTGGCGGTGCGTGCCGCCGGCGGCCAGGCCCTCGAGGTCCCGCTCCAGGATTACGCCTACGACCTCGACGCCCTGGCCGGCCGTCTCGACGACACAGTCCGCGTTGTCTACCTCGCCAATCCCAACAACCCCACCGGCACTCTGTTCACCGCCACCGCCTTTGACCGCTTCTTGGCCCGGATCCCGGAGAGCGTGCTGGTGATTCTCGACGAAGCCTACTGCGACTATGTGGAGCGGCCCGACTACAGCCGCTCGCTCGATCTCGTCCGATCCGGCCGCTACCTGATGGTTCTGCGCACCTTCTCCAAGGCCCACGGCCTTGCCGGCCTGCGCGTCGGCTATGGTATTGCCCACCCGGAAATCATCTCCGCCCTGAACAAAATCCGCTCGCCTTTCAATGTCTCCAGTCTCGCCATGGTGGCGGCCCAGGCCGCCCTCGATGATACCGAGCACATCCGCCGCTCCGTCGAATCGAACCGGCGCGGCTTGGCGTTCTTCGCCCGGGAGCTGCCCCGGCTCGGCCTTCGCACCATCCCCTCGGCGGCAAACTTCGTCTATTGCGAAACCGGTCGCGCCGCCAAGGAAGACTTCAAAGCCCTTCTGCAGATGGGCGTCATCGTGCGGCCCATGGGCTTCATGGGCCTGCCCGCCGGCCTGCGCATCACCGTGGGCACTGAGGAGGAGAACCAGCGCGTGATCGAGGCCTTGGCGAAATTGCAGCAGTCCGCCGCCGCCTCTGCCGGCCGGGAGCGCAGCCGTGCCTGAACCGGCTGACCCTGTCCGCGACCTTCTCACCCGCAGCAAGGTCATCGCCGTCGTGGGCCTCTCCTCGAAAACGCACCGCCCCAGCCACGGCGTGGCCCGTTACCTGCAATCGGTCGGTTACCGCATCGTCCCCGTCAACCCCAACGAGCGCGAAGTCTTGGGTGAAAAGAGCTACCCGCGACTCGAGGACGTGCCTCTCAAGGTGGACATCGTGAACATCTTCCGCCGCTCCGAGTTGGTTCCCCCCGTGGTCGCAAGCGCCATCGCCATCAGCGCCAAAACCGTCTGGATGCAGGAAGGTGTCATCCACGAAGAAGCGGCCGCCCAGGCTCGCGCCGCCGGCCTGGAGGTGGTGATGGACCGCTGCCTGCTCAAGGAGCACGCCAAGCGCTTCGGCTGAGCTAGTTAGCGGGCCGACGCCGGCAGGCGGTACACCCCCAGGATAGGTTTCAGCCCCACGGTGAGCACGGCTACCCGCTCCCCGTCCGGGGCTACCCAGAAGTCCTGAATCTTTTCTTCCGTCACCACGCGCTGCTTGTTGCCCGTCGCCGGCTCGTAGCGCGCCAGCCACCCGGTGCGCTGGCCCAGCGCTTCCGGCTCGATGTAGAGCAGGGCCCCACTCGTCCCCGCCCAGGCGTAGCGGCTGAACGGAATGGGCCAGTACTCAACCGGAGCTTCAGGCGCCAGACCCCGCACCGCCAGCTTCTCCTGGCCGACGAAGTAGGAAATGCGGGTTTCGTCCGGCGACGTTTGCAGCCCTCCCAGGTAGCCCTCTTCCAGCTTGGCGAGCGTCCTGAGGTCGCCGCTCTCTAGATCGCCCACCACGAGCAGCGGCGCACCGGAGAAGTCCGGATCCCGCTCGATGCCGACGAGCTTCCGCGCCCGCGGCAGCCAGGCTACCGCCGCGAAGGTGCTCGCCTCGAACAGGGAAACCATGCGCCCGGCCGCCACCCGCACCACGCCGACCCGGTGCAGCAGCCGCGGCTCCACCGCCTCGGCCAGCACCCCCAGGCTCTGGCTGTCCTCGAGCCAGCCGGCGCCGTAGCCGGGGATGAAGTTCTGCCGCGTGTCGCCCAGCTCCACCCGCTTTCCTTCGGCGGTGAGCAAGAACGTCGCCGTGTTCTTTCTCTCGTCGGTCACTTCCACCGCGATCTTGGCGCCGTCGGGCGACCATGCCAGACGCTCCACCGAAAAGCTGAAGAAGTAGCCCTCGCGGTTGCGCAGGAAGTCGTGCCGGAGGATGAGCTTGGGCTTGGTCTGGAGGTTACTGACCCACACCTCGCCGGGATAGACCCGGGCCGCCTCCTCCTCGGCACTCAGCGGGCGCCGCCGCAGCACCACTTCCTTTTCCACCCCGTAGGCGAGCCGCTGGCTGTCGGGCGACCAGGCCGCCACCACCGGCAGGTCTTCTCCAGTGGTGAGGGTGGCGATCAGTTCCGCCGTCGGTGCCTGCCCCTCGAGCAGGCAGCCCCCGGCCACCGCAAGAGAGCAGAGCAGGGAAGCCGCCCTCCGCGCCTCGCCCCTCATGTCTGCTTCTTCTTCCACCGCAGCAGCTGCTCGAGGCGTTCCTTGAGGGTTTGCTCGTAGCCTTCCTCGGTCGGCAGGTAGTAGCGACGGTTGCGCAGGCTCTCGGGCAGGCAGGGCATGGCCGTGGTCTTGTGCTCGTACTCGTGGGCGTACTCGTAGCTCTTGCCGTAGTCGAGCTCCCGCATCAGGTCGGTCACGGGATTGCGGAGGTGCAAGGGCACGGGCTCGGCCACGGTGCGCGAGACGTCCTCGCGCACCTTTCCGTAACCCGCGTAGAGCGCGTTTGACTTCGGGGCCAGCGCCAGGTACACGGCCGCCTGCGCCAGAGCCAGGTTCCCCTCCGGCATCCCCACGAAATGCACCGCCTGCATGGCGTCCACCGCCACGGTCAGCGCCCGTGGGTCGGCCAGCCCGATATCCTCCGAAGCCATGCGCATCAGCCGCCGGGCAATGTAGAGCGGGTCCTCCCCGGCTTCGAGCATCCGCCCCAGCCAGTAGAGGGCGGCGTCCGGGTCGCTGTTGCGCACCGACTTGTGCAGAGCGGAGATGAGGTTGTAGTGTTCTTCACCCGCCTTGTCGTAGAGCAGCAGCCGCCGCTGCATCACGCTCTCGACCACCGCCCGCTCGAGCCGCCGCCGGCCGCCCTCGGGCTTCGAGCCCAGCGCCGCCGCCTCCACAGTGTTGTAGGCCACCCGGGCGTCGCCGTTTGCGTAGACCGCTATCTCTCGAAGCAGACCCTCCTCGGCCTCTACCTTGAGGGTGCCCAGCCCCTGTTCTTTGTCTTGGAGCGCCCGCCGCAGCAGTTCGAGCAACTGTTCTGTCGTGAGCGACTTCAACACGTACACCTTGGCGCGAGAGAGCAGCGGGGCGATCACTTCAAACGACGGATTCTCCGTGGTCGCCCCGATCAGCACGATGTTCCCCTGCTCGACGTGCGGCAGGAAGGCGTCCTGCTGGGCTTTGTTGAAGCGGTGAATCTCGTCGATGAAAACAATGGTGCGCCGGCCGTACCCGCGCGCCCGCTCGGCTGTCGCCATCACCTGCTTGATCTCCTTGATCCCGGAGAGCACGGCGCTGAACGGCAGGAACTCGCTCTCGGTCATTCCGGCGATGATTCGCGCCAGCGTGGTCTTGCCCGAGCCCGGCGGCCCCCAGAGGATGAGGGAGGTGAGTTCGTCCGATTCGATTTGCACCCGCAGAGGTTTCCCCGGCCCCACCAGGTGATCTTGCCCAACGAGCTCATCGAGTCGCTGCGGGCGCATCCGCTCGGCAAGCGGCACCGGCCCCGCCCGCCGCTTCTTTGTGCCGGCTGCGGGTTCAAACAGCCCCATGGCTACTCCCGGAAGCCCCGCTGGCGCGCGGTCTCGTAGAGCGCGAGGCTCGCCGCCATGGCTGCGTTCAGTGACTCCACCGGCGCCGCCAGCGGTATCCGCGCCACCACAGCCGCCTGCGCGAGCGCCTCTGGCGGGAGGCCGCTGCCTTCCTGTCCGATGAAGAAGGCCACTGGCCCTCGCAAATCAACCGTGCTCAACGGCGGAGTCGCGCCCGGCGCCAGGGCCACCGTGTGCAGGCGGTACTGGCGGCAGAGGGAAAAGATTTTTTCCGTGGTCAGGTTCCGGGCCACCGAAACCCGGAAGAGCGACCCCGCCGAAGCTCGCACCGCCTTGGAGTTGAACGGGCTCACCGTCTTCGGACCCAGCAGGCAGGCGGCGCCGCCGAAGGCCTCGAGCGCCCGCAAGATGGTCCCCAGGTTGCCCGGGTCCTGCACACCCAGGAGTGCCACCGCCACCGCCTTCGGCCGTGCCAGCTGTTCTTCCAGCCGCGGTGGGGAAAGCCGCACCAGGGCTGCGATTCCTTGCGGAGTTTCGGTCTGCGCCAGGGAGCGGAAGATGCGGTCGGAGGTCACGTAGGAGCGGAGGCCTCCGTTCGTCGCCGCCTCGAAGTTCTCGAGCCGCTTCTCGGCCGAACGGGCCGCGAGCAGCGCCACCACCTCCAGGCGGCTGCGCAGCGCCTCCTCCACTAGGTGCACGCCTTCCACAGCGCAGCAGCCCTCCGGGGTCAGCTCCCCCCGCCCCAGGGCTCGGCGGAATTGCTGGAGCAGCGGGTGGCGTGGGCTGCTCAATACTGTCCGGGCCGCCGGCTTCATCGTTCCCGCCTGCAACGCTTCGATCTTGTCAGCCTAGCAGAGGGCCCCGGGGGTGTAAAGTTGCGCGCCGCCGCCGTTTGCTTGACTGGCTCAGGGGGTTGTGTTAGCGTCCGCCGCAATGGGTCCACGGACTCAGACTCCCGCAGACAAGGAAGTCTGTGGCCAAACTTCTCACAGTATCAGCCGAGAATCCGGAACCCCGCGCCATTGAGCACGCCGCCGAGCTGGTTCGGCGGGGAGAAGTGGTTGCCATCCCCACCGACACCTTCTACGGGCTGGCCGCCGACCCCTTCAATCTGGCGGCCGTGGCTCGCATCTACGAAATCAAGGGCCGCCCCGAGCGCCGCGCCCTTCCCATCCTGATTTCTTCGCTGGACCAAGTCGAGGAGCTGGTGAGCGACCTGCCCGATACCTTTTTCCGGCTGGCGGAGCGGTTCTGGCCGGGCGCGCTGACCTTGGTCGTGCAGGCCGCCTCCCGCGTGCCCCTGAAAGTCACCGGCAACACCGGCCGCGTCGCCTTGCGTATCCCCAACGCCAAGATCCCCTGCGCCCTCATCGCGGCCCTGAGCTCGCCGGTCACCGGCACCAGCGCCAACCTCTCGGGGTTCGCCGCTTGCGTGGACGCCAACCAGGTGATGAAGCAGATCGGTGACCGCCTGCCGCTCGTGCTCGACGGGGGGAAGTCCGAAGCCGTGCTGGCTTCGACCGTTGTGGACCTCCGCGACGACACCTGGACTGTCCTGCGCGAAGGCCCCATCGGCGAGGCCGACATCCGCGAAGCCTTGGGCGGCTAAGGCTGCCCCGGCACGATCGTCCCCAGTACCACCCCGCGCCGCGCCCCCGTGGCCGAGGGCAGCGTCGCTGGTTCCCCCCGCCAGGTCCGATAGGCAAGCACCGCGAAGGCAAAGGCCTCCTTGGCTTTTTCGTCCACGCCGAGTCGGCCGGCCGGGATGAGCCTCAACCCGGGCAGGCTTTCTCGAAGCCGCCGCACCAGGAAAGCGTTCCGTGCGCCGCCGCCGCCCAGGATCACGTCGTTGATGCGCGCCCGCGGCAGGACGAAGCGCTTGAATGCCCCGGTGATACTTGCCACGGTCAGTTCGGTGGCTGTTCGCACTTTGTCCTCCGCCGAGGCGCCTCCGGCCCGGGACAGAAACCGGTGGGCGTATGCGCGGCCAAACTGTTCCCGCCCGGTGCTCTTCGGTGGTCTCCCGCGGAAGTAGGGGTTCTTGAGCAGGCGTCGCAAGAGGGGAGCCAGCACCCGCCCTCGCGCTGCTAGGGTTCCGTTGCGGTCGAAGGTTCGCCGCCCGTGCGTCACCGCTTCGACCACGGCGTCGATCACCATGTTTCCTGGTCCTGTGTCGAAGGCGATCACCTGGTGGGACCGGGCACGGGCAGGGATCACGGTGAGGTTGGCGATGCCGCCAATGTTCAATGCCACGCGGCCGCGGCGGGGATGGCGGTAGAGCAGGTGGTCCACGTAGGGAACGAGCGGTGCCCCCTGGCCCCCGGCGGCCATGTCCCGCGGGCGAAAGTTCGCCACCACGGGCCGCCCGGTGCGCTCGGCCAGCACTTGGGCCTCGCCGAGCTGAAGCGTGGAGGCCACGGGCCGACCGGCAAACACTCTTCGCACGGGCTGGTGATACACCGTTTGCCCGTGGCAGCCGATGAGCTGGATGCGCTTGAGCGATACCCGGAAGCGCCGGCAGGCGCGCCGCACCGCCTCGGCATAGAGCTCCCCGAGCAGAAAGTTGAGTTGGCTGATTTCGGCGATGCTCAGCATCGACTGCCGGTTGGCGTTCGCCACCCGCAGCACGGCCCGGCGCACCGCAGCCGGGTAGGGGATCGTGCAGAAGCGCTCCAGGTGCGCCCGCAAGCCCGTTCCCCGGCCTCTGACGCCCACTAGGGCGACGTCAATGCCGTCGGCCGACGTCCCCGACATCAGACCGAGTACACGCATCCGTCAGCTCAACTGCTTTTTGAGTTCGGCGAGCAGGTTCAAGGCATCGAGCGGGCGGAGCTCGTCAAGGTCCACGCGCCGCAGGATCTCGACGATCCTGTGATCGAGCGGAGTGAGCAACGGCAGCTGCTCGGCGCCGCCCCGGGCCCGCGCCAATTCCTCTTTCACGGCTTCTTCTCGCCGTTCGTGCCGGACCAGCACCTGCCGGGCTCGCTCGATCACCTCGAGCGGCAGCCCGGCCAGCTTGGCGACATCAATCCCGTAGCTCTTGTCGGCACTGCCCGGCTCCACCTTGCGCAGAAAAATGATTTCGGAGCCCGATTCCTTCACCGAAACGTGCACGTTCTTCACCCCTGGCAGCAGGTCAGCGAGCTCCGTGAGCTCGTGGTAATGGGTTGCAAAGAGCGTCTTGGCCCGCGTGTGTGCGTGCAGGTACTCGACCACCGCCCAGGCGATTGCCAGCCCATCGAAGGTGGCCGTGCCCCGGCCCACTTCATCGAGCAGCACTAGGCTGCGCGGGGTGGCAGTGTTGAGGATGGTGGCGGCCTCGGTCATCTCCACCAGAAACGTCGAGCGTCCCCGGGCCAGGTTGTCCGATGCCCCGATGCGCGTGTAGATGCGGTCGAGGATTGGCAGACGGGCCTTCTCCGCCGGCACGTAGCCGCCCATCTGGGCGAGCAGGCAGATCAACGCCACCTGCCGCAGGTAGGTGGATTTCCCACCCATGTTCGGCCCGGTGATGATGAGAATCAGGGCGCTCGAATCATTAAGGTAGGTGTCATTCGGCACAAACCGCTCGCCCGTGGCGGCGCCCAAGTGCTCGATCACCGGGTGCCGTCCGGCGACGATCTCGAGCTCCCCCGTATCGCTGAATTCCGGCCGGGTGTAGTTTTGGCTCACGGCCAACTGGGCAAAGGTGGTGAGCAGGTCGAGCTGGGCCAGCACCGCGGCTGTCGCCCGGATGCGGGTTGCGGCCGCGGCCACCTGTCCGCACACCTCGGCGAAAAGGGTGCGTTCGAGCTGGGCGATCTTTTCTTCCGCGGAGAGCACCTTGCGCTCGTACTCCTTGAGCTCGGGGGTCGTGAAGCGCTCAGCGTTCACCAGTGTCTGCTTGCGCTCGTAGTCCCCCGGCACCCGGCTCAGGTTCGGCTTCGACACTTCGAGGTAGTAGCCGAAGATGTTGTTGAAGCGCACCTTGAGCGAGCCGATGCCGGTCCGCTTCCGCTCCCGGGCTTCCATTTCGGCGATGTACTGCTGGCCGTGCGAGCGCAGCCGGCGCAGCTCATCGAGCTCGGGGTTGTAGCCCGGTCGGATGGTGCCCGGGTCGGACAGGCTTGCCGGTGGGTCGTCGCTGATCGCCCGCTCGATCAACCCGCGCAAGTCCGCAAGCTCATCCAGGCCCTCGTGCAGCTCCCTCAGCCGACGCGCCCCGAGCGGCTCGATCGTCCGCCGGAAGCCGGGCAGCAGCTCCAGGGTCTGCCGCAGCGCCACCAGATCCCGCGGTATGGCGGTCTCGAGCGTGCACTTGCTCAGCAGCCGCTCCAGGTCGTAGACCTGCCCGAGGGTCGCGCGCAGCTCGTCGCGCACCACGGCATTCCGGGCGAGCGCTTCGACAGCGTCCAGGCGGGCGGCGATTTCCTCGCGCGCGACAGAGGGGCGCAGCAGCCAGTTTTTCAGCAGGCGGCCGCCCGCGGCGGTGATGGTTTCGTCCAGCGTGGCCAGCAGCGTCGTTGAGCGGTCGTTCCCGAACAGCGGCTCAAGCAGCTCCAGGTTGTACACGGAGACCGTGTCAAGCACCAGGGCCTCGTCCTGCTGGTAGAAGGCGGGGCGGCCGAGGTGCGCCAGCGTGCTCCGCTGCGTGTCGCGCAAGTAGTGGACCAGCGCCCCGGCGGCTCCCACGGCCAGCGCCTTGCCTTCGAGCCCAAACCCGTCCAGGGTCACAACCCCAAACTGCTCCCGCAGCAAGCGCTCCCCATTGTCGGTAGAAAAAATCCAGTCCTCGAGCGGAGTCTCGACGAACGACGTTGGCCAGGCGTCCCCCGTGCCTGCCCCGCGCAGCTTGACCTCCTGCGGCCGCAGCAATTCCCGCGGCGCGAGGTAATGCAGCTCCTCCCGCACTCGCTCCAGCCACTCCGTCCCGGCCAATTCCGTGGCGCGGAACTCGCCCGTTGAAAGGTCGGCGTAGGCCAGCCCGGCCAGGTTCCGCTTCGGGTCAGGCAGGCAGGCCACGATGTAGTTGTTCTCGCGCGGGCCGAGCACGGCGGCGTCCACCGCCGTCCCCGGGGTGATCACCCGCACCACTTCGCGCCGCACCAGCTTCTTGCCCTTGCCGGGCTCTTCGGTTTGTTCGCAGATGGCCACCTTGTAGCCGCGGCGGACAAGCCGGGCGATGTAGGTGGGGGCGGCGTGGTAGGGCACACCGCACATGGGTACGGGTGTGCCCCGCTCCCGGTGCCGCGCTGTCAGGGTGATTTGTAGCTCGCGGGCCGCCACCTTGGCGTCTTCGTAGAAGAGCTCGTAGAAGTCCCCCAGCCGAAACAGCACCAGGGCGTGCGGGTACTGCTTCTTGATGGCCTGGTACTGCCGCATCAGCGGCGTGGAGGGGGCTGGTGCGGTCATTGCATCGGCGCTCATTATCGGCCAGCGGTGCGGCTTTGTAAACCGCTGCCCCTGCCTCCCTGGTCTATAATCAAGGGAGACCTGACCGCTGATGTGGCTCCTGAGCGTTGATACCACGAGCAAGGATGCCAGCGTGGCTTTGCTGTGCGCCTCGCGCCTGGTGGCCCTGGTGGCCCCGGTGGCCGACGAACAGCACTCCGTGCAGCTCTTCCGCAACATTCAACAGGCCCTGGCTGAGGCTGGCATCGCACTCTGCGACCTAGACGTCTACGCAGTCGCCAGCGGTCCCGGGGCTTTCACCGCCCTGCGGGTGGGGCTGACGGTGATCAAGGGCCTTGCCGAAGTGCACAACAAGCCGGTCGTGCCGGTGAGCGTCTTAGAGGCGGTGGCCGAGAGCGCCTCCGCCGACGGCCTCCTGGTGCCTCTGGTGGACGCCTACCGCGGCCAGATCTTCGCCGGCCTCTACGAGAAGAAGGACGGGGAGTTGACCCGTCGGGGACCGGAGTTCGTATTGATCCTGGAAGACTTTCTGGCGAGGCTCGAAGTGGACGGGGTTCAGCCCGGCTCCTCCACTCTGGTCAGCCCGCAGATGAAGCGCTGGGCGGCGCGGCTCGACGCCACACCGTTTGCCACCAGCCGGCGGGAAAGCATCTCCCCGGTCTTGGCCGAAGCTGTGGCCCGCCGGGCGGAGAAGAAACTCGCCCGCGGCGAGACGGTGGACGCCTTGCGCCTCGAGGCGAACTACGTGCGGTGCTCGGACGCGGAACTGCTGTGGAAAGGAAAATAGTCCTGCGTAACGCCACGGCGGAGGACGTCGAATCCATCCTCGATGTCCAGCACGCCTCGGCGGGAGCCGGCGCCTGGGAGCTAGGCGATTATGCGAGTGCCCTGGCAGATGGGGGAATCTTCTGCCTGCTTGCCGAAGATCGCGTCGGGGAGCGGGTGGTAGGTTTCTTGGTGGGACGCACGGTTCCCGGCGAGTTCGAGATCCTCAACCTGGCCGTGAAGAACGAGTATCGGCGGCAGGGCATCGGCCGACGCCTGCTCGGCGAAGCCCTGGCGCGTGCCCACGGTCAGGGGGCTCGCCGGTGCTGGCTGGAAGTGCGTGCCTCGAACCAGCCGGCACGGGACTTCTACCGCGCCCTCGGCTTTGCCGAAAGCGCCCGACGGCAACGCTATTATCGCGACCCGGAGGACGACGCCGTGGTTTGCCTGCGGCAATGGGTCGCCGCCGGCCCTGCGCCTTGAAGAGGGCCTCGCGGCTGTGTTAGGGTGCGAGGGGGAAGGTAAGCAGCCAAGCCAGGAGGAGTCGGATGACCGGGCAAGCGGAGCAGATCCGGCAGAGGTTGCTTGAGACCAGTGCGGAGTTTCGTCACCTGGCCGAAGAACATGCTCGCCTGTCTGAGCAGCTTGCGGCCCTGGCCCGCAAGCCGCGGTGGATCCCCGAAGATTCGGCTGAAGAGGCCCGGCTGAAGAAGCTGAAGCTGCGGGCCAAGGATCGGATGGAGGAGCTCATCCGGGACTACCGCCGGCAGCAGGCTGAGGCCGTCGAGGCCACCTAGAGGCAGGCATCAGGCCAGCCCAACCCGCCACCATGGTTCGCACCGGCCTTTATTACGCCGCTCCTCCCGCCCTGCTGGGTGGACTGCTCGGGTGGCAAGGCTGGTGGCTGGCGGCCGCCGGGTTCCTTTTCCTCGCAGCGTTCGTGCTGTTTTTCTTCCGAGATCCGGAACGGGTCGTGGCCGGGGGGCCCGGCGCCATCGTGTCCCCGGCGGATGGGCGGGTGTTGGCAGTCGAAGAAACTATGCTGGACGGTGTCCCGCAAAGGCAGGTCAGCATTTTTCTTTCCGTGTTCGACGTCCACGTCAACCGCGCCCCCATCGGTGGGACCATCACCGCCCTGCGTTACCGTCCGGGAAAATTCCACGTGGCCTCCCGGCCCCGCGCCAGCCGGGAGAACGAGCAGAACGAAGTTGTCCTGGAGGGAGAGGGCACCCGTGTGGTATTCCGGCAAATCGCCGGCATCCTGGCCCGGCGCATCGAGTTTTGGGGAAAAGTCGGAGACCAGGTGGAGCGCGGCCAGCGCCTGGGGATGATCCGCTTCGGCTCCCGGGCCGAAATCATCTTTGATTCCAGGTGGCCGGCGCAGGTGCGGCCCGGCGAGCACGTCCGGGCCGGGTCAAGCATTCTGGCCGTTCGAGAATGAACCAGCGCACAAATCATCGCCTTCGCCGCGGCATCTATGTCCTGCCCAGCCTTTTTACCGTCGGCAACCTCCTGTGCGGCTACTATTCGATGCTTTCCTCGGCCGGGGGCACCGTGCCGGAGCTCGACCGCGCCGCCAAGCTCATCGGCATCGCCGTGGTGCTCGATGCCTTGGACGGCCGCGTGGCCCGCATGGGCAACGTCTCCAGCTCCTTCGGCAAAGAATTCGACTCCTTGGCCGATGTCATCAGTTTCGGCATCGCCCCCGCTTTTTTGGCTCTTGTCTGGGGTTTGCGCGGCCTGAACCCCGCGGCGGCCAGCAACCCCACCCTGGTGCAGCACATCTACCAGGTCGGCTGGATCGCCACGTTTGCCTTCGTGATCTGCTGCGCCTGGCGCTTGGCTCGCTTCAACATCCAGGCCGGCGAAGCCCCCCATGCCGGACTCCCCAGCCATCGCTATTTTGTCGGTTTGCCCACCCCCGCAGCCGCCGGGGTGATTGCCGCCGCTGTGCACGCCGCTCAGGAGCCCATCACCGAGTGGTATTGGGCGGCGGCCTGGCTGGCACTGGTGTTTGCCCTGGCCGCCTTGATGGTCAGCCCCATCCGCTACCACAGCTTCAAGCACATCGACCTCGGGCGTCGTCGCCCCTCGGTGGTCGTCGTCGGCCTGGGACTGCTGGTGTGGTCCATCATCGTCTACTCGCGGGTGGTGCTGCTCGTGATCGCGGTCACCTACCTGCTGGCAGGCCTGGTGGGGCTTGCTCGGCGGCGGCTGTTCGGGCATGCGGGTTGAGGGTTGCCCATGTCCGCTCGCAAGAAGTCCTCGGGCTTGCGCGTGGCCATTCTTGGGGCCGCTTCGCTCAAGGGAAAGGAATTGAGGGAGGTGCTCGAGGAGCGGCTCTTTCCGGTGAAGAAGCTGGCCCTGCTCGACGACGACGAAGCGCTCGGCCAGCTCACCGAGTTTGAGGGCGAGCCCACCTTCATCCACCGCATCGCCCCGGAGACTTTTGCGGAAAGCGACCTGGTGTTCTTTGCCTCCACCACGGGCGCTTTCACTCGCGCCCACTGGCAGCAAGCGGCCGCCGGCCCCGCGGCCTTGATTGACCTCAGCCACGCGCTGCTCGACGTCCCCGAAGCGGTGGTCCGCGTCCCGTTTCTTGAGAAACACCTGCCCGGGGCGCGCCCTTCGCCCCCGCTTGGGCGTCGCTGGTTCATCGCTCCGCATGCTGCCGCCATCGTGCTGCTCACCTTGCTGGCCCGCTTGAGTGCCGCCCTGCGTCTGCGTCAGGTGGTGGCCAACGTCTTTGAGCCTGCCTCCGAACGCGGCGCCAGCGGCATGGACGAGTTGCAGGAGCAGACCGTCCGGCTGTTGTCGTTCCAGGAATTCCCACGGACGGTCTTTGACGCCCAGGTGGCCTTTAACCTGCTGCCCCGCTACGGAGCCGAGAGCCAGGCTCGACTCGAGGAGGTCGAAGACACCGTCCGCCGGGAAATCGAGCGCTGCGCCCCTGCCCTGGCCGACCGCCTGGCCCTGCGGGTCCTGCAAGCCCCCATCTTTCACGCCCATTGCCTTTCGGTCATGGCCGAGCTTGAAGAACCCTTTGAGGTCTCGGCCGTGGAGCGAGCCCTGGGCGGCGACCACGTCGCGGTGTTGAACCAGGAGGAGGCTCCGGCGTTACCGGTGGACGTGGCCGGGCGCGATGACATCGTGGTGGGCCCAGTGCTCCGCGATCAGAAGCGCCCCGCAGCCTTCTGGCTCTGGACGGTGGCCGACAACCTGCGCTTGACGGCGCGCACGGCGGTGGAGATTGCCGAGACCCTGCTGCCGTAACACAGGCGAAGCTGCGCTGGCGCTCCTCGCAGTGTTGTCCGTGACGGCGTGTGGCTACCGCGTGGGGGGCCAGGGTGCGAGCCTCCCCACGGAGATCAAGGTCATTGCCGTCCCGGCCTTTGAGAACCGTACCCCGTGGATGCGCCTGGAGCAGCGGCTGACTGCCGCCGTCATGCAGGAGTTTATCCACCGCAGCCGCTACCGCGTGGTGGGAAAAGAGCAGGACGCCGACGCTGTCCTTCGCGGTGCGGTTACGAGCGCCACCACTACGCCGGTCATCTTCGCTCCCGAGACGGGCCGGGCTTCTGCCGTGCAGGTGGCGGTGCGGGTGAGCGTCGAACTGCGCGACCGCCGCACCCGGGCGACTCTCTATGCCAACCGGGACTTCGTCTTCCGCGAGCAGTACGAAATCTCCAGCGACCTGGACAGCTTTTTCGAAGAGCGGGACCCCGCTCTCGACCGTCTGGCCCGCGATTTCGCCGCCAGCCTGGTGAGCGCCGTCTTGGAGAATTTTTAGGCTATGCCGTCGCGCCGTCCTCTTCGCCGGCCCGCCCCGCCCGCGTACTTGATTGTGGGTGAAGACTCCTACCAGCGTGCTCTCTTTCGCGAGGAGATTATTGCCGCTCACGTGCCCGCCGAAGCCCGGGACATGGCGGTGGCACGATACGCGCTCGACGAGACCCCCCTGGAAGAAGTGCTCGGCCGGGCGGCCACGCCGCCGCTCTTCAGTCCTAGCCAGGTGCTCCTGCTGACCGCCGCCGAAGCCGTGAGCGACGAGCAGCTCGAACGCTTGGAAAAGTACCTGGAAAGTCCCCCAGACTGCGCCGTATTGATCTTTGAGGCCGACAAGCTCGATCGCCGCACCCGAGCCGCCCGCTTCTTGCTCGAGCGCTGCCAGGTCCTCGCCGCCGAGCCTCTCGAGGACACGGCTGCGGTTGAGGCTGCCCGCCGCTTTGCGCGTGAATTGGGCCTGACGCTCGGCCGCGGAGCCGCCGAGGACTTGGTCTTCGTACTGGGAAACGACCAGAGTCGTCTCCGCGCGGAATTGCAGAAGCTGCGCTCCTACGTAGGGGAGCACGCTGAGATAACTTCTGATGACGTGGCGGCGGTGATAAGCCCGGCGCGGCAGTTCAGCGTCTTTGAACTGGCGGACTTGCTCACCGAGCGCCGCCGCGCAGATATTCTGGTCCGCCTCCGGCGCCTGCTGGAAGCAGGGGAGAGTCCGGTGGGCATCGTGGGGCTGCTTGGCTGGCTGTATCGGCAATTGTTGCAGGCGCACGCCCTGCCGCGAAACACCCCCGTAGGGAAGGCAGCCGAGACCTTGCGAGCTCCCCGTATGCGCGTGGAGGGCTTGCTCCGCCAGGCCCGCAAGTTCCGGCCCGAAGAATTGCGTCAGGCGTTTGAAGCTTTGCTTGAGGCGGACGTGGCCCTGAAGTCTTCACCGCCTGACCCGGTGGCCATTTTGGAGGTGCTGGTCGCTCGCCTGACTCCGTTGGGCAAAAAAGAGGAGAGGAGTGCGAGGGCCTAGCGGCTGGCTGTGGTCGCTTGCTGCTTGAGCAGGGCGTTGTAGCGCAACATCAGCCGCGACTTTGTCCGGCTGGTCGTGTTGGCGTGCAAGATGCGCTTGTGGATGGAGCGGTCGATCGCCGAAAGCGTAGCCCCCAGGAACTCCCGGGCTTGCGAGAGGTTGCCGGCGGCCACCGCCTGGCCGAATCGCTTGATCTGCGTGCGCAGCCGGCTCTTATTGGCCCGGTTGATTGCTTGCCGGCGCTCCGCCTGACGGATTCGCTTCAGCACCGACCTCGACCGGCGCTTGCGCTTTGCGGAAATGGTGGTCGCCATTCAGTCTCCTTTCTCGCTCGGAAACCATCAAGCTTACGGGAGTTCCCGCCAACTGTCAACGCGGCCTGCTGGCGGGTAGCCTCCTAACCAAATTAGGCGACTACCTGCTGGCGGATTCGGAGAGGGGTTGCGCGGCGACAGGCCGCCCGCTATAGTGAGACCCGCCAAACGCTCGCCGCGAGGGACTTATGAGCGCGAATGAATTCAAATGCGCGCAGTGCGACCAGCCCGAGGAGCGCTGCATCTGCGAAAAATACTGTTGCCTCTGCCAGAACACGGACGGAGTGCGCTTGGTCGGAGATGGGCTCTACTACTGCCACGACTGCCGGGAAGCCTGCGGCTACAAGACCCAGGACGAGGTCGCGCGCTGAGCCGGACCCCCGCCGTTCTTTCGCTCTTTGATTGGCAAGGCAGGGGCCGTTGGTGTATCCTCCCCCCCCGCGTCGTGAACCCGGCGGAGACTTAGACGACGCCTGGCGGAGGAGTGTGCCGCTCGCCTTCCCCTATGGGCAGTGAGAAGAGGCTCACGGTGGCACTCGGGATCACGCCCGACCCCGAGTTGCTTTCCGTGGTCGAGGGACTGGTCGGGGGCTTGGCGGAGCAGATGGGGTTCCCGGAACCTCACCGTCTCGGCTTGGTGGCGGGCGTGGGACAGGCGTGCCGGCTGCTGATGGGTACACGGGTGGGGAACGACGGGTCCGAAATGCACTTTGAGTTTGCCGCCTTTGCCGACCGCCTGGAGATCGTGGTGGAGGACGGGGGAACGGCCTCTCAGCCAACCGAGGCCGACTCCTATCTGCTTACGCAGTGGCTGGACCGGGTGTCGATGGAGGACACCGAGGAGGGGCACGTGCGCCTGACTCTGGTCAAGTCCCTCCCCGGGGTGCGGAGTTGACCGTGAAGGTAAACGTTCGCCAGCGCGGCCAGACCACCATCCTGGACGTGGACGGGCAGATCACTTTCGAAAGCACGCCGGGGCTCCGGGAACACCTGTTGACCGCGCTGAAAAAGAAGAGCTCGGTGCTGGTGAATCTTTCTCAAGTCGCCTATATGGACAGCTCCGGCATCGCCACCCTGGTCGAGGGCCTCAAAGCCGCCCACACGCAGAAGGCGAGTTTCGGGCTGTTTGGACTCACCAAGAATACCCGCAGCGTGCTGGAGCTGGTGCGGCTTGACAAAGTCTTCAAGATTTTTGGCGATGAAGAAGAAGCCGTGCGTCTGCTCGCCTCCACAGCCTCCAAAGAACCCATCTGAACCATCCCTATGGGCGCTTGGCTTGCCTTCGTCGGACGCAACACCCTGGCCTTCTTGCGCTATAGCGGCGGGGTGGCTCGTTTGGGGGGGGACGCCGCCTACTGGACCCTGGTGGCGCCCTGGCGCGGCAAGGGTCTTCGCGTCCGCGCCACCATCCACCAGATGGTGCTCACCGGCGTGAATGCCGTCCCCATCGTCTCTTTGATTGCCCTGTTCGTGGGCATGATCCTCGCCTTCCAGAGCGCCTATGAGCTGCGCAAGTACGGCGGCACCGTGTTTGTGGTGAACCTGGTGGCCGTGGCCATGACCCGGCAGCTCGGGCCGCTCATGACGGCGGTCATTGTGGCCGGACGCTCGGCCTCTTCCTTCGCCGCCGAGCTCGGTACCATGAAGGTCGGGGAAGAGCTCGATGCCCTGGAAACCATGGGACTGAACCGGGTGAAGTTCTTGGTGGTGCCCAAGTATCTGGCCCTCATTTTGATGATGCCGTGCTTGACCCTGGTTGCTGACCTGATGGGCATTGTGGGGGGCTCGCTGTTTACCACGGTCGAGCTCGGCATGCCCCTCTCCTACTACTGGAGCCGGGCGGTGGACGCCCTCCTGCTCAAGGATATTCTTTCTGGCCTGATCAAGAGCGTGGTCTTCGGCATCATCATCACTGAAGTCGGCTGCTACGAAGGGTTCTCTGTACGGGGCGGTGCCGAAGGGGTAGGCCTGGCCACCACCAGTTCGGTCGTCACCTCCATCACCGCCATCATCGCTGCCGACATGTTCTTCAGCGGACTGTTCTACTACATCTGGTGAGAGCCATGGATGCGAACAGCGCCATCATCCGCGTCGAAAACCTGACCACGCACTACGGCGACCGCCGTATCCTGAACAACATCAACCTGGCCATCCACCCCCGGGAAACCATGGTGCTCCTGGGTTCGAGTGGCACGGGCAAGAGCACCCTGCTGCGGCACATCCTGGCCCTCGAGAAGCCCACCGGCGGGCACATTCACGTTAAGGGGCTGGACGTCTGTCACTGCGCAGAGGAAGAACTGATCGAGCTCCGCCGTCACCTGGGGGTGCTCTTTCAGAGCGGCGCCCTGTTTGGCTCCATGTCGCTTGGCGACAACGTGGCTCTCCCTTTGCGAGAGCTCACCCGCTTGGACGAGTCCACCATCCAGGTGCTCGTCCGGCTGAAGCTCGATATGGTGGGCTTGGGTGGCTTCGAGAACCTGTGGCCATCACAGCTGAGCGGCGGCATGCGCAAACGCGCCGGCCTGGCGCGGGCCCTGGCCCTGGACCCGGAAATCCTGCTCTTCGATGAGCCCTCCGCCGGGCTCGACCCCATCACCGCCGCCGGCATCGACGAGCTGATCCTGAAGCTCAAAGAAACCTTCCCCATGACCATCGTGGTGGTTACGCACGAGCTGGCCAGCGCTTTCTTGATCGCCGACCGCATGGCCGTCATGTCTGCGGGCGAAGTCATTGCCCTGGGAACTCGGGAGGAAATCCGGCAGTCTTCGCACCCCCGGGTGCAGCAGTTCCTGAACCGCAAGCCCGAGGAGCTGGTGCGCGACCACGAGGCCTACCTGCGGTCGCTCACCGCTCCCTCCTGAATCTCTCCTGACCGAGGTGAACGCCATGGACCGGAGCGAAGAAATCAAAGTCGGCTTGTTGGTCGTGGGGGCCGTCGTTCTGCTCGTGCTGGCCCTGGCCTTTGTCGGAGGGATGAACGTCCTTCAGCAGCCGCGAGACTTCTACACTCTGCGCACCCAGTTCGCCGGCGGCGTCGAAGCCGGCTCACCCGTCCGCTATGCTGGCATCAAGGTTGGCCGCGTCGAGGGCACCACCCTCGACCCCAAGGACCCTGGTCGTGTCGTCATCACGATCAGCGTGGATCCGCAGACTCCGGTCCGCACCGACAGCAAAGCCGAGGTCAGTTCGCTCGGAATGCTGGGGGAGAACTACATTGAGATTCATCCCGGCAGCCCCCAGGCCGACCGCCTGCCTCCCGGGAGCGAGATTCCGGTCCAGGAGGCGGTGCGCTGGGGGGAGCTGGTCAACCGCTTTGGGGGGGCCACCGAAGAAGCCAAGGCCTTGCTCGCCGATGCCCGGCCGCGCGTGAATGCTGCGCTGGACAACATCAAGGAGCTCACCGACGAAGAGAACCGCCGCCGGGTTCGCAGCGTCCTGGCCCGGATGGACCAGATTCTCACCGACGCCCAGCCCCGGGTGAAAACCGTCCTCGCCAACTTCGAAAGCAGCAGCGGGAAGATTGACAAGTTCATGGACGAAATCAAGGTGACCCGGGCCAACCTCGATAAGCTTCTCGAGAACTGGAGCCGGCTGGCCGATGGCGATCAGGCAGAGGTGCAGTTGACCTTGCAGAAACTGCGCGACACCCTGGCCCACGCCGAGCAGGCCATGGATGAAGTTCAGCGCCTGCTGATTGCCAACCGGGAGCACCTGGACGTTACACTGGAGAACATCCGCGTGGCCTCCGAGGACGTCCGCGAGATCAGCGACACGGTCAAGCAGCGGCCCTCAAGCCTGGTGTGGAGCAAGAGTCCGGCCGACCGGCGGCCCGGCGAGCCGGCGAAGAAGTAGGGTTGGCTGAATCAGCGGGGCTCGAGGAGCGCCCGCAGGTCTGTTTCTGCGATCGCCATGTGCATGTCCACCCGCTCGCCGCTGGCGCGCACTTCTGCTGCCCGCAGTGCGGAGCTGAGGGTGGAATGGGCGGATTGCGCCGCCTTCCAGCTCTGCGCCATCAGCCCGGTCTCAAGCAGCAGTGCAAGCTCTTGGGCGTCTGCCGGTCGCGAGCACAAGATCTGGAAGCTCAAGGCGACGCCTTGGTCAACGTTGGCCCGCAGCAGGGAAGACCGGAATCCCTCTGCCACCCGGGGGAATTCCGCGAACTTGGCCGCTTCCGGCAGCAGCCGGCGCACGGCTTCTTGCGTGTAGTGCGGGTCAAACACCGCCCAGGCAGGGGCGCGGCCGTTCACTTCGTCGAGGCGCTCACGGAGGAGGGCGTTCCCGGTTAGGCTCCCGTGCGCTCCGAAGCGGGTTTCCAGCAATAGCTCCAGACCGGCCCGGGTCCCGAAAGCGGCCGTCGTGGAGTTGAGAAACGCCAGGAAAAGGTCCGCACCGGCTGCCCCAGCGAGGGGGAAGAGCGTCTGACCTCGGTAGGCGTCGAGTGGAACCTTCTGTGCGAGGAGAAACTGCTCGGCTTTCTCCGGAGCGAACCGGCCCTGGGCAATCCCCAGGAAGAGCTCGCGCGGCCGCCCAGGGTTTGGCGCCGTCCTCACCCATGCCACCCAGTCCAGGCCCTTCTCCACGTCCAGCGAGCGCAACAGAGGTTCGACAGCGCGAAAGCGGGAGCCCAGCAAGCGCTGCTTGAGCAGAGGATAGTGGGGCGAGTCGCGCAAAGTCTGGAGGTCGAGGAAAACAACTTCACCGCTCTCCAGCGGAAGTAGGTAGAGTGCGTCGCTCGAGAGCGAACCCGCTCCCGGGCTCGGCGCCGCCGGCCAGAGAACGGTGATCGCCAGAACGACCGCGCAGACTTTCGCTTTCCCGACCGATTGCTTGCGGCAGTTCGATCCCCACCGGGGGCTTGCCATGGGAGCGCCTACTTGCTGACCGGAGCCGCTTCCGGCAGGCGAGCCTCGAGCGGAGCGACACGGGTGCGGACACACCCCTGAAAACTGCGGTCCTGGAGGGAGTCGAGATTGATCTTGACGTTTTCCAGCGCGCCGCGCAGGGCTGCGACTCCGAGATGAACGCCCGTCTTGAGGTCCGAAGCCATGCCTGGGCTGGTGATGGGCCCGAGCTGCGCCAGGGTGTCGAGCACCCGCGCCGATGCCTCCGCCACTTCCAGGGGACTCTCCGTGGCTGCCTGGTTGGCCTGTTCGATCGCCTGCTCGCGGGCTCGCTTTTCCTGGTCCGAGTTCTTCGGCAGCCGATAGGCAGCCAAAACGACCTCGAAGCTGGCAGCGTCACGGTCAATGGCGCTCTGTAGCTGGGCTCGCAACTGGGCGAGTTCCTGGGCGTGCTGGTTCAGTTTGGCGGCGTGCTCGGCATGGGCTTTTTTGCCCGCAGAGAGTTTTGCCACCATGTGGCCGAGGGCCGCCGCCAGCGCCCCCGCCAGCGCCGCGCAGGAGCCGCCACCGGGAGTAGGCGTGGGCTCGGCCACGGCATCGAGCAGCGGCTGCGCCAGAGCGACCAGCCCGGCCGGCCTCAACTCCACCAGCACCGCCGCCAGGCGGTTCTCGAGGATCTGCTTCTGCGGGTCGAAGTTCTCCAGTTGCAAATAGAAGTCCGCCGTGGCCTCCAGCGCCTTCTTGGGAATCAGGCCCACGACTTCGCTGCCGACGATCGAGACTCCGTGCCGGGCGGCCTCGCCCTTCACCATCTCGAACACCCGGTAGATGGGCGTGCGCTCGAAATCCGTCAGGTTGATCGAGACTTGGGCCAGCCCGCGCGCCTTCAGGTCCACCCCCATCGCCTTCACGTAGCGCAGCCCGCCGCTCGAAAAGCGGATAGCTTTGGCGATCTGCTTGGCCACGTTCACGTCCGGAATGTTCAGGTTGATGTTGTAAGCGATCAGGAACTTCCGCGCTCCGACCACCGTGGCTCCGGCGGTCGGGTGCAAGCGCGCATCGCCAAAGTCGGGCGCCCGGTCGGGGTTCGCGGCAACCTCCTCCCGCAGGCCCTCGAACTGCCCGCGGCGGATATTCTCCAGGTTCACGCGATCCGGCCGCGTGGCGGCTTCTTCGTAGAGGTAGACAGGAATCGCGAAGCGCTTCCAGATCTGCTCTCCCACCTGTCGGGCGAGCTCCACACAGTCTTCGATCGTCACTCCTTCGATAGGGACGAAGGGAACCACATCGGCTGCTCCGATGCGGGGGTGGGCGCCCTGGTGTTTGGTGAGGTCAATCAGCTCCGCCGCCTTGCCCACGCCCCGCAGGGCGGCTTCGGCAATGGCCTCCTTGGGCCCGACGATGGTGATGACCGAGCGGTTGTGGTCGGCGTCCATTTCCTGGTCGAGCAGCGACACTCCAGGGACCGAGCAGAGCGCTGCCACAAGGGCATTCACCTTGGCTTGGTCGCGCCCTTCGCTGAAGTTCGGGACGCATTCGACCAGACTGGGCAATGAAATCTCCCTCAGCGGCTCTTGGCGGTTTCGGCGGCTCCCGCTTCGATCTTACCGGCGTACTTTTCAAACCAGGCGCCGGCCTCGTCCTTGCCCACCTGCCGCTCTAGGTAGGCGCGGTAGTCCATGAGCAGCGCGGCCGTCCGCCCCAGGGGGCGCGGTCGATTCGGGTTCATGCCCTGCGAAGCCAGCCAGCGGTGGAAATCGAGCGGGCGGGCGTCAGGGGCCCGCTTCGCGGGGGAATCGGCGGGTCGAGTCATAAATCACTTGGCCGCGCTTAAGAGTCCAGCGGCAGCGGTTGACCCCAAAATAATACGGGATTTCCCGGTAATCGCAAAGCTCGAAGGCGCAGAGGTCAGCCTGCTTGCCGCGCTCAAGCGAACCCAGCCGGTCGCCGCGGCGCAGGGCGTGGGCGCCGTTGATGGTGGCGGCGCTGATGGCCTCGGCCGGCGTCATGCGCATCTCGTTGCAGGCGAGGGAGAGAATCATCGGCATCGAAACCGTCGGCGAGGTGCCCGGATTGAAGTCGGTCGCAAGAGCCACGGCGGCGCCCGCCTCAATCAAAGCCCGCGCTGGCGCGTGGGTGGACTTGCCCAGGTGGAAGACGGCACCGGGCAGCAGCGTGCAAATCGTCTCCGAGCCCGCCAGTCGGCGGATGTCGGCGCGATTGACGCGCTCCAGGTGGTCCACGCTCACAGCGTGCAGCTCAGCCGCCAGCCGGGCTCCACCCGTGCGGGTGAGCTGCTCAGCGTGCAGCCTCGGCTCCATCCCGCAGACGCGAGCAGCGGTGAGAATCAGACGCGCCTGGGCAGGTGTAAACGCCTCCCGATCGCAGAAGACGTCACAGAATTCGGCCAAGCCACGGCTGGCGATGGTAGGAATCATTCGCCGCACGAGCAGGTGAACGTACGGCTCAGGTTTTCGCCCGTACTCACGGGGCACGACGTGCGCGCCGAGGAACGTGGAGACGATCTCGAGCGGCCCCTCGCGGTTGAGCCGCCGGATCGTCTCCAGAATCTTGATTTCGTTTTTCAGGTCAAGCCCATAGCCGCTCTTGGCTTCGAGCGTCGTAGTTCCGTGGGCCGCGAACTCGGCGAGCCATTGCCGGGCCTGATGCAGCAGCAGCTTCCCGGAGTCTCTTCGCAGTTTCTTGACCGTGGAGAGGATGCCGCCGCCGCGCCGAGCAATTTCTTCGTAGCTGGCCCCCAGAATTCGTTGCTCGTACTCGCCGGCTCGACTGGCGGGAAAAACCAGGTGCGTATGGCTGTCCACGAAGCCGGGGAGCACGACCAGGTCTTTGGCGCTGACTTTTTCGGCCCGCCGCGCCGACGGATGCCGCTCGAGGCTGCGCGTGGAGCCGACCGCCTCGATGTTCCCGTCGCGAATGAGCACTGCCCCGTCGCGGACGAGTCCAAGGTCGGAGAGGGCGCGGCCGCGGCGGGGCTGGCGCGGTCCGCGCAGGGTCAGAAGCTGGCGGCAGTGGGCGATGAAGAAGTCTGACATGGCGTTGACACAGTCCAGTGGCGGGCTAGAATAGCAAAGGACCGGTAGCGCAGGGGAGGGAAGTGCGATGCCGCTCTACGAGTACACCTGCAAGGACTGCCAAAAGGGGTTCAGCCGGGT
Source organism: Acidobacteriota bacterium (assembly GCA_016210855.1). GTDB lineage: Bacteria > Acidobacteriota > Terriglobia > Acidiferrales > 2-02-FULL-67-57 > 2-02-FULL-67-57. The sequence goes on from JACQTJ010000085.1 coordinate 47,531, forward strand.
GCTGACCCTCAAGGAATACGAGAGCGGGCAGGTGGAGTGCCCGCACTGCAAGAGCAAGAGTGTGGAGCAGAAGCCGGCCAGCTTCTACGCCGTCACGTCCAAGAAGAGCTAGCTCAGCCTGGCAGGGAAGGCCATGCCCGCGAGGCGAGGAGCCCAGTTGATTCCCCAGCGCCCCTGTCGGTTCAGCCGGAAGGACTTGATCCTGCGCTTCTGGCAGGTCATCCCCAGCACCATACCTGCGGTGAATCGCGTCATCGCCCGCGTCCTGCGCGTGGCCCGGGCGATGGAGTGTGCCAAGGGTGAGCTTCCCAAGGTGGAAATCGCCCTGCGGGAGGCGCTGAACAACGCCATCGTCCACGGCAGCGGCGGCGACCCGAAAAAGAAGGTGGCCATCTGCTGCCTGTGCGCGGAAGACAAAGGGATGCTGCTGGTGGTCGAAAACTTCGGCCCTGCCTTTGACCCTTCTCAGGTGCCTGATCCGACAAGGGCTGAAAACATCTACGCGACCCACGGCCGGGGCATCTTCCTAATGCGGCGGATGATGGACGAAGTACGCTACGAGAAGGATGGGCGACAGGTGCTGATGAAAAAGGCAGCCCCGCGCCGCCCTCGTCACTAGGTCATCGGGAGCTTCAGGCCCCGCTTTCTGCCGAATTCGATGGCTTCGGGGTAGCCGGCGTCGGCGTGGCGGGCGATGCCGATGCCGGGGTCGTTCGTGAGCACCCGCTCCAGACGCGCGTCCATCTCTTCCGTCCCGTCAGCCACGATGACCTGGCCGGCGTGCTGTGAATAGCCAATGCCCACGCCGCCACCGTTGTGGACGGAGACCCAACTGGCGCCGCTGACGGCGTTAAGCAGCGCATTCAGGAGCGGCCAGTCGGCTACGGCATCGGTGCCATCCTTCATCTTTTCGGTTTCCCGGAACGGTGAGGCCACTGAACCGGTGTCGAGGTGGTCGCGGCCGATGACGATGGGAGCTTTGAGCTCGCCGCGCCGCACCAGGTCGTTCAGCCGCAAGCCGAACTCCGCCCGCTCGCCGTAACCCAGCCAGCAGATGCGCGCCGGGAGCCCCTGGAACTTGATCTTGTTCTGCGCCAGCGGAATCCACCGGGCCAGCACCCGGTCGCGCGGGAAAAGTTCGAGCACCAGCCGGTCGGTGCGTTGGATGTCGGCCGCCTCACCCGACAGTGCCACCCAGCGGAACGGCCCCCGCCCCTCGCAGAACATCGGCCGGATGTAGGCTTGCACGAAGCCCGGGAAGGCGTAGGCCTCGGCGACCCCGTGGTTGTAGGCCATGGTGCGGATGTTGTTGCCGTAGTCGAATGTGACCGCGCCCAGCCGCTGCAGCCGCAGCATGCCTTCGACATGCCGGGCGATGGAGTCGAGCGAGCGCTTCAAGTACCCATCCGGATCCTTGCGTCGCAGCTCCAGCGCCTGTTCGACGCTCACTCCCGCCGGCACGTAGCCGTTCAGAGGGTCGTGGGCGCTGGTCTGGTCGGTGAGGAGGTCTGGGACGACGCCGCGGTCGGCTAGGGCCGGGATGACCTCGGCGCAGTTGCCTACCAAGCCCACGGAAACCGGCTCCTTCTTCCGTAGAGCCTCCTTCAGGATGCGCAAGGCTTCGTCGAGGTCATTGACCATGATGTCGCAGTAGCCGGTCTTGACCCGGCGCTTGATGCGCTCCGGGTCCACCTCGACGCCCAGGAAGCAGGCGCCGTTCATGGTGGCGGCCAGGGGCTGGGCGCCGCCCATCCCGCCGAGCCCGCCCGAGGCGATCAGCTTGCCGTGCAGGTCGCCCGCGAAATGGCGCTCGCCGGCAGCGGCGAAGGTTTCATACGTTCCCTGCAAGATGCCCTGGGTGCCAATGTAAATCCAGCTGCCGGCTGTCATCTGTCCGTACATCATCAGGCCGGCGCGCTCCAGTTCGCGGAAATGCTCCCAGTTCGACCAGTGGCCGACGAGGTTCGCGTTCGCAATCAGCACCCGGGGAGCCCAAGGATAGGTCTTGAAAACGCCGACGGGCTTTCCGGATTGCACAAGCAGGGTTTCGTCATTGGCGAGACTGCGCAGAGAGCTGACGATGGCCTGAAAGCACACCCAATCGCGCGCCGCCTTGCCGGTGCCACCGTACACGATTAGCTCTTCCGGCTGCTCCGCCACCTCCGGGTCGAGGTTGTTCATCAGCATCCGCAGGGCGGCCTCTTGGTGCCAGCCTTGGCAGGAGCGCTCTGCGCCCCGGGGGGCTCGGACCGGCTGGTAGGTGCCGGCGTGGACGGTGGGCTGGCTCATCCAGGGTGTCTCCGCTGCAATCTTAGCGCAGAGCTTGGCCCCTTGGATAGAGTTCGGGGCCCCTGGCGAAGGGGTTTGGCGGGGGCCGCAAGTTGCGGTAGAGTTTCGCCCGCGGCCATGCACAGCACCACCCTGAACCAGTTGCTGCTCACCGGGATCAGGAGCCACGACCGGCCCGACCTGCTCTGGCAGAAACAGCGCGGAGTGTGGGAGAAGATCTCGACCCCCACGTTTCTCTGCCGGGTAGCCTCGCTTGCCTGGGCCTTGCGGGAGCTTGGCATCCGCAAGGGCGACCGGGTGGCAATCTTCAGCGAAAACCGGCCCGAGTGGCACACGGCCGACCTGGCCAGCCTGGGCCTGGGAGCCATCACCGTGCCGCTCTATGCGGCCGAGTCGGTCGAGCGCCTGCAGTACATCCTGCACGATTCCGAGGCGCGGTTGTGTTTCGTTTCCGGCCGGGATCAGCTCGAAAAAGTGAAAGCCGCCTGGGAAAGGCTTCCCCGTCTGGAGAAGGTGGTTCCCTTTGCGCAGGCCCGGGAGGGTGAGCGCGACGAGCGGGTAGTTTCCTGGAGCGAATTGGCGCGGGAGGATGTCCCTGAGAGCATGGTGCTTGAATTCGAGCGCTGTGCCCGGTCTCACCAGCCCGACGATGTCGCCACCCTGATTTACACGTCCGGGACCACCGGGACGCCCAAGGGCGCCCTGCTCACCCAGTACAATATTGCCTCGAACGTCAGCAGCTGCTTGGGGCTGCTGGGGATGTCTTCGGGCGACCTGGCCATCTCCATGCTGCCCCTCTGCCACATCTACGAGCGCACCCTCGACTACGGCTACTTCGTCCACGGGGTGTCCATCGCCTACGCGGAAAGCTTCGAGAAAGTCACCGAGAACCTGCGCGAGATGCGCCCCACCGTGATGGCCGTGGTGCCGCGTTTCTTCGAGAAGTTCTACGCCCGGCTGATGGACGCCGTGCAAGCCGCCCCGGCTCCGAAGCGGAAGCTGTTCGAGTGGGCGGTGGGGGTGGGTCGGAAGGCGCTGCCGTATCGCCTGGCGGGCAAGCCGTTCCCGAAGGGTCTGGCGTGGCGCTACCGCCTTGCCGACTTCCTTGTCTATCGCAAGCTGCACGCGCAGGTGGGTGGCCGGTTCCGGTGCTTTATCTCCGGTGGGGGGCCGCTGGCACGTGAGCTGAACGAGTTCTTCCAGGCTCTGGGCTTGACCATCTTCGAGGGCTACGGCCTGACGGAAACCTCGCCCGTCATTGCCGTGAACGTCCCCGGGGCGGTCAAGCTCGGCACCGTGGGCCGGCCCATCCCCGGTGTGGAAGTCAAGATTGCCGAGGACGGCGAGATCCTTACGCGAGGCCCGCATGTGATGAAGGGCTACTATAAGATGGAAGCGGAGACCCACGAAGTGATGCGCGACGGTTGGCTCCACACCGGCGATGTGGGCTTCCTTGACGACGAAGGCTTCCTCACCATCACTGACCGCAAGAAGGACTTGATCAAGACCGCGGGCGGGAAGATGATCGCGCCCCAGGCTATCGAGAACCGGCTGAAGGCCAGCCCCTATATCGAAGGGGCTGTGGTTCTGGGGGACAAGCGGAAGTACGCCGTGGCCTTGCTGGTGCCGAACTTTTCCACCCTGGAACGCCACGCCCAGCAGCAGGGCATCCCGTTCGGCTCGCGGGCCGAGCTGCTGGGCAGCCCGGAAATCCAGGCACTGCTGCAGGGAGAGGTGGATGCGGTCAACCACCACCTCGCTCAGTTCGAGCGCGTGAAGCGGTTTGCCGTACTCGACCGTGAGTTCAGTTTCGCTGACGGCCAACTCACCTACACCCAGAAAGTGCGCCGCCGCAGGATCGAAGAGGAGTACCACAGTCGCATCGAGCAGCTCTACCAGGAAGAAGCCGCCGCCACCGGCTGAGCGGGCGCCTGCCTTGCTCTTCTTCTCGGCCCGCCGTAGAATGCAGGGAGAGACCAGCATGGCCACTACAGAAACCACGGTCACTGATGCTCTCGTCATCGCCGGCCGGTGCTTCCGCTCCCGGCTCATCGTGGGCACGGGGAAGTACCGCAGCCTGGGAGAAATGGTGCAGGCCCACGAAGCCTCTGGAGCTGAGATGGTGACGGTGGCCGTCCGGCGGGTGAACCTGACCGACAAGACCAAGGAGTCGCTGCTCGACTACATCGACCGGAAGAAGTTCTTCCTCCTCCCGAACACCGCCGGCTGCTACACGGCCGAAGAGGCCATCCGCACGGCGCGGCTGGGTCGGGAAGTGGGCCTGTCCGAGTGGGTGAAGCTTGAAGTCATCGGCGACGAGCGCACCCTGTTCCCCGACACCGAGCAGCTGATCGAGGCCACGCGGGTGTTGGTGAAGGAAGGCTTCGTGGTCCTGCCGTACACGAACGACGATCTGGTGGTGGCGCGCAAGCTGATCGACGCCGGGGCGGCTGCGGTCATGCCTCTGGGAGCGCCCATCGGCTCCGGGATGGGCATCCAGAACCAGGCCAACATCCGCATCCTGCGCGAGAGAGTCACCGAGGTGCCCTTGGTCGTAGATGCCGGCGTGGGGACGGCCTCCGACGCCACCGTAGCCATGGAGCTCGGCGCCGACGGGGTGCTGATGAACACGGCCATCGCCCAGGCGCAGAACCCCGTGCTGATGGCGCAGGCGATGAAAAACGCCGTCGAAGCGGGTCGCCAGGCCTACCTCGCTGGCCGCATTCCCAAGAAACTCTACGCCTCCGCCTCCAGCCCGTTGGACGGCGTGGTCCGTTAGGGCCCACGCGGCTCCTCTCCGGCGTTAAGAAGGCGCAGAATATTGTTTGACGCCGCCCCCGAATTCGGCGAGAATAAGGCGACTGAAGCGTCAGACTCGCCTCGGTGTTGTCACGCCTGACTCTGGCTGCAGCCCGGCTTGAATCTGCCTCTTCGGTACTGAGTCCCGCGGGGATGAGTCTGCTGCGGGGAGAGGAGTTGTTTCCGTGAAGAAGCTTTATGTGGGCAATTTGCCCTATCAGGCGAGTGAGGCAGAGCTGCAGAATTGGTTTGCCCAGGCGGGCATCGCCGTGAGCACTGTCAATCTGGTTCGGGACCGGTATTCCGGGGAGCCCCGCGGCTTCGGCTTCGTTGAAGTGAACGACGATGACCAGGCCATGCAGGCCATCCAGGGGCTCAACGGCAAGGACTTCCTGGGCCGCACCCTGGTGGTCAACGAAGCCCGTCCTCCTCGCGAACGCGGCGCAGGCGGCGGCGGCGGCCGAGGTGGGCATGGCGGCGGCCGAGGCCGCCGGAGCTGGTAGCCCGGGCGCGCAGGCAGGTCCCAGGAACGGGTGCCCAAGCAAGAGGGAAGTGGCGCGCCTGGTGGGATTTGAACCCACGGCCTCTGGTTCCGGAGACCAGCGCTCTATCCTCTGAGCTACAGGCGCATCGCTAGCTCATTCTATTACGCCCCTCAACCTGTTTTCAACCGCGACGGGAATCGACTCAGGGGATCCCACTGCAATCCCAGCCTAGGCAGGAATCTTCAAGAGGAGTACGGTGATGTTGTCGTCTCCGCCCCGGGCTTTGGCCAATTCCACCAGGCGGGCGCAGGCCTGCTGGGGGTCGGGATCGGCGAGGGCCAGCTCCCTCAGCTCGTCATCGTCGACCAAGCCCGAGAGTCCATCGCTGCAAAGCAAGAAGGTGTCATTCGCCTGGATGGGGAGCGGCTCCGGCAGGCTGACCGGCATGGGCGGGGTAGGAGTTCCCAGGGCTTGCATCAGGATGTTGCGGTCCGGGTGGCGCTCGGCTTCGCTGCGCGTGATCAGCCCCTCGGCTGCCATGGCCTGCACCCAGGTCTGATCGGCCGTAAGCCGCTGGATTCTTCCCGCCCGGATCAAGTAGGCGCGCGTGTCGCCCACGTGTACGAGGTAGGCGTGGTTGTCGACCAGCGCCAGCGCCGTGCAGGTTGTTCCCATGCTGGCCAGTTCGGGCTTCTGCCGGGCAGCTTGAAGAATGCTCTCGCTGGCTCGGCGGAAGGCTTCGCGGAGGATCTCGCTGGGAGAGCCGGCCTCCGTCGACCGGTAGAGGCCTACGATCGTGTCCACAGCCAGCCGGCTGGCCACCGCGCCCCCTTGATGGCCGCCCATGCCGTCGGCCACCACGAGGAGGTGGCCCTTGATGGCGGCAGCTCCCTCGCCCCGAAAGTAGCCGTAGCTGTCCTGGTTTTCCTGGCGGCGGAGCCCGATGTCAGAGAGAGCGGCAAAAAGCGGTGATGTCACTGGCGCAGCCATGCGCGCTATCGGTTGCGGTCTTGTTTACTGGGTCAGCCCCGGAGGGGCCCTGTTGTCCCGCCCGGGGTCTCCGGCTGAGAACTGACCGGCAACAATCTCCCCTAAAAGATGAACTTCAAACCCCACTGAATCTCGCGCCCGGGACGGGTCTGGAGGATTTGGCCGAAGAACGGATTCGGAATGGCGAACGAGAATCCCGGGACGCCAAGGAACTGCCCCGTCTGGCCAAAGGGCTGGCGGAAATTGGTGTGGTTGAACAGGTTGAAGAACTCCACCCGGAACTGAATATTGGCCCGTTCGCTCCGGCCCAGGTAATTGTTCTTCAGGATGGAGAAATCGAAGTTCACCAGCCCGGGTCCCTTGAAGGTGTTGCGACTGAGCGAACCCGGGAAGAATGCCAGGTTGCGCGTGGGATTGAACGCGCTCACACTGCCGGTGCCGGGGCACGGGAAAAGACCACTGACGTTGCAACCGGCGGGGGTGGCGTTGTCCAAGGCTCCCCCGGCATTGTCGTTGTCGGTGTTCGGCGTCCCGACTAGGTCGGGTCGCAACGGTACCCCGAAGAAGTCGCCGAAGACCGTGTAAGGCTGACCGGACTGGAGGGTGGTGATGCCCGCCAGCTGCCAGCCGGCGCCAATGCCCGGGGCCCACCGGGGCACGTCATACATGTAATGCAAGACGAAGCGGTGGCGGACGTCGAAGTCCGAGTCACCGCGCTCTCCGGCGAAGGTGCCGAGGTTCTGGCTGTCATTCGGCAGCAGCCCCCGGGTGGTGATGATGGGCAAACCCGGTCGCAGGCTGAGCGCCGGATTGGCGTTGTTGAGCGAGGCGAACTGGTCGGCGTTGATTACGAAGTTCAAGGCCAGCAGGCTGGCGGTAGGAGGCGAGAACAAAAACACGGGCGTGTTCGCGGACGAGGCGCTGTCGATGGAGTGCCCCCACTGGTAGTGCAGGTGCAGGGTCAGGCCGTGGAAGTTCCGGGTCTCCCAGCGCAGCTGCAGAGAGTGAAAGCTGGAGTTGGCCGTGTTCTCCTGGTTGACCACCGAGTCGGTCAGACCCCCTCCCCCGACGAACAGCGGCGGTAGGCAGGCCAGAGGGTCCCGGCTGAAGATGTTGGCCGTGCACTCCAGCAGCAGTCGATTCCGGGGCAGCTTGTGGCCGGCCGACCCCACATAGGCGGCCTCGAAGGCTGAGGAGTTGCCAAGCTGTTGCTGCCACCCGAGATTGAATTGATGGACATAGGAGGTGCGAGTGTCCGGGTCACGGGCTGTGATCGAGTAGGACTGACGGAACAGGATCGAATCAAATCCATCCCCGTCCACGTCGAAAAAGCCCACTGCCCGGCGGGGGAAGCCGGGCGGGAAGAGATCGCCCAGAGAAACGAAGGGGAAGAAAGAAGCGGCCTGTTGCACGAACGGCGGGTTGAGCAGCATGTTGGCCGAGTGTTGCAGCGATTGCTGGTCGAAGGTGATGCCGTAGGCACCCCGGAAGACAGTCTTGCCGTTCTTCCAGGGATCCCAGGCCAGGCCCAGGTGGGGGCCAAAATTGTTGAAGTCGGTGTCAAAGCCGGCGCGGGGCGCTGTGAAGCTGGCTGTGCCGAGGCTGCTGCCGTCACTGTCCAGAATCGTGTCGCTTCCCGAACGGATCAGGCACACGAGCTGGGGGCAGGCCCCCGGGTAGTTGTTCACCAGGCGGTCACGAGTTTCGCGGGGTGCCTGGTTGATCTCGTGGCGCAGTCCGAAGGTGAAAGAGACGTTCGAGCGCGGCCGCCAGATGTCTTGGACGAACCAGTCGAAAGAGTTGGCGCTGAAGGCGCGATCGAATCCCCCGCCGAGAGCAGGGCTGACCCGGGCGATGGAAGCCAGGTCCGGGGCCCCGGAGGAGGCTCCAAAGGGAACGTCAAAGAAGGTCACCAGGCCGCGGGCGAGGGCTTCGTTGGTTGCGTTGAGGCGGTTGTGGCGGAACTCGACCCCGGCCTTGAGCACGTGCCGGCCCCAGGTGCGGCTGATATTGTCGGCGAACGACCAGACATTGTTGGCCCGGTCGTTGGGGGTATTGAAGTCGGCCCCCAGCGGGGCGTAGGAGCCGAAGGTGAAGTTGAAGCCGCCGATGAGGAACGTGGGCAGACCTTTGTCGGTGAAGTTGAGGTTGCTGAAAAGGGCAGAGGCGTCGAGGGCGCTATCCAGAGGTCGGCTGGTGAGGCGGAAGCGGTTCCACCCAAAGCGGAATTCGTTGCCAGTGCGGTCGCTGAGCTGGTGCAGGTAGTTGACGCTGAAGTTCTGGTTGCGTCCAGTAACCCGCGTGCCGCTGCCGGGATAACTGGAGGTCGCATAGAGCTCGCCGCCCTGGATTTGTCGGATGCGCTGGATGTTGTGCTTGAAGCTCAAACTGGCGCGCTCCCCGGCCCGCCAGTCAATTCGCTCCAGGAAGTTGTCAGTGCTGGTGCTGTTGGCCGAATCGCCGGCAGCAAATGCCCCGCTCGGGTTGGGGAAGCGAGAGCGGACGTCGCCGGTGAGCGGGTCGCTCACCGGAAAGCCGTCCCGGTTGCGCACTTGGCTCAAGGGGACGTTGGGCGCGGGATAGAGATTCAGCAAGCTGTTGGCGCGGCGCGTGGAAGGGTCAAAAATGAAGAATCGCTGGCGGAAAAACAGGTCGGGCACGCGCTCAAAGACTGGCCGGTCGTTGTCCGCCCGGGCACTCTCCCAGTTGAAGAAGAAAAACACCTTGTCTTTGACGATGGGCGCGCCCAGGTTGGCCCCGAGCTGGTTCTGGTTCACGTCCGGATCGCGCCCGCGGTCAAAGATCTCGGAGAGCACCGGGTCGCTCAGCACGGGAGTGGGGAAGGCCGTGGTGGGGCCGCGGAGAATCTGGTTTATCCGGGCGGCCTGGGCAAAGGCATCGAAGCTGCCCCCGCGGTAGGTGGAGAGGGCGTTCTCGGCGCTCAGGGCGGAGTTGCGGTTGAACCAGAACACCGTGCCGTGCACATCGTTTGACCCCGACCGGCTGACCAGGTTGATCTGGGCGCCGGCGTTGCGGCCGAACTCGGCGTTCGAGGTGCTGGTCTGGACACGGAACTCCTGCAGAGCTTCCACGATTTGGAACGGTAGGGACTGGTTCACCGTGTAGTCGTTGTTGTCGGCGCCGTCTAGGAGAAAGTTGTTCATGTTGGCGCGAACGCCGTTGATCACCAGGGAAGCGCCTTCCAGGGCCGAGCCCTGCTCGACCGGGTAGGTGCCGGGGATGAGCAAGGTCAAGTCAAGGAAGTCCCGGCCCACCAGGGGCAGAGTGCGGACCGTGCGGCTGTCCGCTACCCCGCCCAGGGTGGTGCTCACGAGGTCGAGTGTGACCGGGGCTGCCTTGGGAGCTTCCTCGGTAATCTCCTGCCCCGGCTGGGCGGCGGGCTGGAGGATGAAAGGAGGCAGGACCAACTTGGCCTCCCCGACGGCGATGGTCAGGCCGGGGCGAATGACGGTGGCAAAGCCGCTGATCTCGACCGAGATTACGTAGTTTTCCGCCGGGGGCACGCTGCCGAAGGTGAAGTTGCCGTTGGCGTCGGTTTGCAGGCTCTGCGAAAAGCCGATGCTGGCGTTGATCAGGCGGACGGTGGCCCCGGGCACAGCGGCGCCATTCTGGTCAAACACCGAGCCGGTCACCAGGGCGTTCTGGGTGGCGGCCCGCAAGGACATGGCGGTTGGGAGAACGAGCAGGATGGCCAAAAGGGGGAGAGCCCGTGCGTAGATTCTCATGGATGGATTCTTCTCCTTGTCGAGAGGCGAGGAATGCAAACCCCGAACAGTCGATGCGATTCTGAAAGTCCAAAGGGTCCTGCGTGCACCAGCACAGTGTTCCTCCGGCGCTCCGTCCTCAGCGAGTTTCTGCACCCGTGGCTTCCGTGTAGAGCGCCAGAACCTTTGGTGAAACGAACTTCTCCGGGGGCCGGAACCGAGCGGCTTCCTTTTGAACGCCCCGGAAGTTTTCGAGGGCCAGCTCCTTCTGTCGGATGTCCTTCTCGCCGGAGAGGAAGTAGCGGGCACAGTGGGTGGCTCCCCGGAAGAAGGTGGCCAGGGCGCGCTTGCGGTCGCTGTTGTTGAGGTAATCGGTGAGCTGCCTCTCCGCTTCGTCGTACTTAGCTTCGAAGTAGGCCCGGAGCCCGCTCCGCAATGGCTCTTCGCTTCCGAGCTCTTGGGCCTGGGCAAGCAGCCGGGCGACCTCGCGGTTGCCGGGGTCGAGGGTAGTGGCCGTCTGCAGTTTTTCTACCGCAGCCCGATAGTCCTTGCGGCCCAGAGCGGTCTGGGCCTCGGTGACGAGCCGCCGGGCCACCTGCCGGGGGTCCTCCCCCCGAGCCTCGATGCGGGTTAGATAGACACGAGCGTCAGCGGCGCGCTCCCCTTTGAGGTTGATCACCTGCTGGAACGCCGCCCGCGCTCCTTCGAAGTCCTTCTGGTCGAACTTGCGTACCGCCTCCTGAAAAACGGCTTCCTCTTTGAGAGCCGTGTCAAGGCGGGCCAGGTAGCGCTCTGCCTCGGCTTTGCGGTTGCCGCCCATCCCGGCAACCTGGCGGAAACCCGTTTGGGCCTCGCTGTAGCGCTTCTGCTCGAAGGCGCGGACCGCATCGTTGAACGCCCGCTGCTCGCGCTCGGCTTGGTCGATCTGCCCTAGGTAGCGCTGGGCGTCGGCGCGACGCTTTCCGTTCAGGCCAACGACTTCCTGCAAGCGGGTGCGGGCGGCCGCATAGTCACCGCTGTTGAACAGGCGCACCCCTTCAGTGAAGGCTGACTCTTCGCGGCGCTCCTCTATACGCTGCAGGTAGCCGCGGGCCTCGGCGGCCTTCGGGCCGCCCCCGCGGACCACCTGGCTGAACCGGGCCCGCGCTTCGGTGTCGTTGCCCTCGGTGAAGAATTTCACCCCTTCGCTAAACAGCCGGTCCTCGCCCATCCGCGTGTCAATATCGGCTAAGTACTTAGCGATTTCGTTTCGGTAACGAGGGCTCTTGAGGGGGATGCCTTGGGCCTGACGCAACTTCCCCTGGGCCTCCTCATACTTCCCCTGGTTGAAGAGCTGGACGCCCTCGTCGAAGAGGGTCTGCTCCAGGCTTCGCATGCGCTCTGCTTCCTTGCAGGCCGGGTTCAGGTAGGTCCGAACCTGTTGGTAGCCGGGCTTTTCTTTTTCGATTTGCTGGAGCTGCTCGCAGGCGTCTTCCATCTTGGCGCTGTTGAAGAGCTCAATGGCCCGCTGATAGCGTCGTTCGAGGGGCTCCTGCGCGACCAGTGGGAACGGGCCGGTCAGCAGGACTGCCAAGGCACTCACCAGCACCGACGGCCAATTAGTATTGGGAGACCAGTTCATCCACGAGCGCATCGACCTTCACCTGCGGAAACGTGTAGTTCACCTGCTGGGCTTGTCCCGACTCCACCACCACGTTCACCGTCCCGGTGCTTTCGCCGTTCCGGAGCTCCAGCACATACTCGCC
>JACQTJ010000089.1 GCA_016210855.1 Acidobacteriota bacterium
ATGTGCTCCAGGCCGAGCTTCTCCACGGTGGGCCGCAGGGGCGGCGAGGGGAGAATCTCGGAGTAGAACCGTTGCTCGCCCGAGGCCGCCTTCTTGCGGCGCACCTGGATAACCAGGTGCTTGAGTTCCGGGAAGCGGTGGAGAATCATGGCCAGCAGCACTTTGCCCACGAATCCGGTGGCGCCCAGCAGGAAGGGCGTGCTGTGGCGGAAGACTTCGATGGGCGAGATTTCGCCGCTGCCGAGCCGTTCTTCCGCCCGGGCGAACTCGTATTCGCCGCGCACCGGATTCCATCGCCACGGGGTGAGGTGGGCCATCAGAGTGCCGCCGCCGTCGGTTCGAGAGTTCTTGTCGGAATGCTCTCCGGGGTTCCGGAAACGTCCGCCATCAGGATGGGTGGGAAGTGCATCAGGGTGATGCTGGGCTTGCGGCCCACGTGGGATTCGGCCCTCTCCAAGGCTTCTTCCATGGTGTCTGCCTGGTCCCAGCCAAGAATCGCCGGGACGCGTTGGTTGTTGGCCCCGACCACAATGACCTTGCCGATGTGAGCCCGGCCGTTCTCCCCCCAGTACCACATGTAGAAGGGATGGACGCCGTGGTAGGCGTGGCCCTCACGGTACATCTTGATGTAGGCCGGGTCGCGGGCGAACTCTTCCTCGTACTTCTTCTGCATCACCAGCGAGTCGCGGGTCTCGACCAGCACCCGGTTGAAGAATTCGATGTAGGAGGGATGGAAGACGGGGTCGAACTCGTCGTAACAAGGGTGGGTGACGATCATGACCCCGTTCTTCTTCACCACCGGCATCCCCCGGTAGAAGTTGAAAAAGTAGCCCAGGGCCATCACCTGCACCAGCACCGGGTTCATGATGGAGTTCACGTTGTAGGGCGAAATGTAGGTGATGCCGGTAATCATCACGTCCGATTGGCCCTCTAGGGGAATGCAGTACTGGTCGTAGCAGTATTGGAGGATTCTCGCGTGGGTGGCTTCGGTCTCCCCGGCGTGGACGCCGATGAGCTCGTAGGCGGAGGGGATCTTGAAGTAGAGCCGGCGCTTGGTGGGGTACGAGAGCTTGGACATGGTGAACCGGGTGGCGGCGAGCTTCATCTTGTCGAGGCCGGTGAACCCGTCTTCGTTGCCCCCCAGGAACTCGGAGAGCGAATCGAACATGCGGTTGTTGAGCGCGGTCTCGATGTGGAAGACTTTGAGGTGCTTCTCGATCAGCCGCCCGATGCGGTTGCAGGAATGGGCCAGCCCGGAGCGCCCCGGGTCCATGTAGGAGTCCGAGGCGAGAATCGCCTGCGGGGTGTGGTGGGCGCGCAGGGTCGGGTAGTCGCACAGGCCCACGCCCACCGACTTGTGCCCGCCGTCCATCGGGACCAGGTTGATGTTCGAGTAGATGAGGAGGTCGGAGTCAGCGGCCCGGCGGTTCAAGCGCGCGGGCTCGCCGTGCCCGGTGCGGCCGAGCTCGACCATGCCGTCCGGGTTCTCGCCGTCGTGGTTGTAGAGCCGCTTGGGGTAGTAGGCGTCGAAAATTCTCCGCCCCACCATGCGGCGGACTTCCGGCTCGGTCAGGCGGCGATGAAAAGAAGTGGCGATGATGATGTGGACGTCGTCGACGCCCTTGGCGGCCAGCAGCTCGAGCAGGATTTCCAGCACCGACTGGCGGATATCGGGGAGAGGCATCATCGGCAGGGGCAAGGAGATGTCGTCAACGGCGATGGTGACCTTCATCCCCGGGCGGAGCAGGGCCTCGAGCGGCTCCATGTTTTCCGGGTGGGCGAGGGCGTGGCGGATGGCGGCCTGGCGGTCCGTGAGCCCGGGGATGGGCGGCTTGGCGTACACCACGCGGGTGCCGGCCGGCAGCTTCACCTCCACCAGGTCTTCGCCGCAGAACAGCACCCGGGGCGGGGAGTCCTTGTCGAGAGTGACCACGCAGTGGCGGGCCGCTTCCACCGGGTCGTAGCCGTTAGGGTAGCGCAAAGGCCAGCTCCTTCGAGGAGAGGTCGAGAATCGGCCAGCGGTTCTGCAGGGCGAAGCGCCGCAGGCGGCGGGTGGGGTTGGTGGCCACGGGGTGGCCGGTGACGGCCAGCATGGGGATGTCGGAAGTGCTGTCGGAGAAGGCGAGGGAGCGGTCGAGGTCAATCCCCTCCTGCTCGGCGTAGTCGCGGATGATGCGGGCCTTCTCGCCTTCGGCCACGAGCGGCGGCAGGACCCGCCCGGTGGCGAGGTGGTTCTTGAACTCCAGGCGGTTGCAGATGACTTCCTCGATGCCGAAGTGCAGGGCGATGGGCCGGACGGTGATGTCGTGGGCGCCGGTGACAAGGACGTTGCGGAAGCCTTCTTCGCGGGTGCGGTGGACGAGCTCCTCGGCGCCGGGGTAGATGGAGGGCTTGAGCGTGACCTCGAAGAGGTCGTCGGCCAGCCCGATCAGGCGGTCGCGGTGCATGCCACGGTACATCCGGAAGAAGTAGACGTTGAAGCGGGTGCGGGAGTAGAGGTCCAGCCCGAGAAACAGGGGGACGTTCAGGAGCACCCGGATGAAGAGATAGGCCGATTTGAAGAGCGAGCGCTCGTTCCGGGCGTAGTAGGCGTAGGTGGTGACCAGGTTGCAGGAGAGCAGGGTGCCGTCCAGGTCGTAGAAGGCTGCCTTGTGTGGTTTGTCGGTCGCCACCGTGTCGGCCCGGATGCGCGTGGCTGAGAGTCCAATTCGCTTTTGGCTAGGGGCAGAATGATACGCGAGCCGCCAACGGGTTGCAAGCCAGCGGCCGCTCGTGCCTGCTCGTGTGCGCCCTGGCCCATTCTTTGGGCCAAAAACCGCATCGGCCCGGCGGGAAGGCTTCCGACGCACCGTCCCGGGCTTGCTTTCTTCTTAGTTTTTAGAGGGTTAGAGGGGAGGCAGGCAGCCCGGCCGTGGCGGTTGAAGTGCACGGCATCAGGGGGGAGAGCAATGCGGACCTGCATGGCGGAGGACACCGAGGATCTTAACGGCGCGGCGGCTCCCGCGCGCCGCCGGGAGCGCTTCCGCATCGAGCCATCGCCGCTCCCCAAGCAAAAACCCGACGCCCGGGTCTATAACTGGAACGAGGTGTTCCTGGGGTTCACCCCGGAGGGGGCGGTCCAGGAGGCCTCGCGGTGCCTCGAGTGCGAGCACGCCCCCTGCGTGCGGGCCTGCCCTCTGCACAACTGCATCCCGGAGGCGATGTTCTTGATCGCCCAGGGGCGGTTCTCTGAGGCCGCCTTGAAGTTCCTCGAGACCAGCAATATGCCGGACATCTGCGGTCGCATCTGCCCGCAGGAAAAGCTGTGTGAAGGCGCCTGCGTTCTCTGCGGCGCCCCGGAGCCAGTTCGAATCGGCAAGCTCGAAGCCTTCTCGGTGGACTACTTGCGGGACCGCTACGGCTATCCAGTTCCGGTCTCCGTCCTGCCCACGGGCTACCAACTGGCCGTGGTGGGCGCGGGCCCGGCGGGCCTGGCCGTCGCCGAAGAGCTCGCCAAGCGCGGCCACGGCGTAACAGTCTTTGACGCCTGGCCGCGCCCGGGCGGTCTGCTGCTTTACGGCATTCCAAACTTCAAGCTGAAGAAGGAAGTGCCCCTGGCGCTGCTGGAGCGGCTGGAGCGACTGCGAGTGCGCTTCCAGTGCGGGGTGCGCCTGGGGCGGGAGCACGGGGTAGAAGAGCTGCTCGGGCGTGGCTACGACGCTGTCTTCCTCGGCCACGGGGCTACCGCCGGCAATCCGATGAAGACCCCGGGCGAAGACTTGGAAAACGTTTACCAGGCCACCGAGTACCTGGTGCGGGGGAACGTCCCCCCCGACTGGCTGCCGGAGGAGTTGCGAGGGCTTCCGCATGCCGGCCGCCGCACCGCTGTCATCGGCGGCGGCGATACCGCCATGGACTGCGTGCGCACCGCCCGCCGGCTGAACCCGCAGACGGAAGTCTACTGCGTCTACCGGCGGACCGAAGCGGAAATGCCCGGGCGGGGCGAAGAGCGGGTGCACGCCCGCGAGGAAGGGGTTCGCTTCGAGTGGCTGACCCTGCCCAAGCGCTTCCTCGGGAACGAGCGCGGGGAAGTCTGCGCCATGGAGTGCATCCGCATGCGCCTGGGGGAGCCGGACGCCAAGGGGCGGCGCCGCCCGGTGGAGATTCCCGGCTCCGAATTCACCCTTGAAGTCGATACCGTGGTGCTTGCCCTGGGGTACAACGTGGATCCGGAAATTGCCGAAACTACCCCTGACCTGCAACAAACAAAGTGGGGCAGTATCTGGGTGGAGTCGGAAGAGACGGGCAAGACCAGTCGGCAGGAGATTTGGGCGGCAGGCGACAACGTGCGCGGTGCCGACCTGGTGGTGACGGCCGTGGCCGCCGCCCGCAAGGCCGCCCGCGACATTGACCGCACCCTGCCGACGCGGCCCCCGAAGCGAATCCTTTCTCCCTAGGCCTCAGGGCCCGACCACCAGCGGCAACAATTCGGCCTCTTCGGTCTCGATGTGCTGGCGCAGCAGGTGGATGATGGAGCCTCCCAGCTCGATCACCCGCCGACTCTCGCCCACCGCATCGCAGTAGAGCAGTTCGCGCTTGTAGGCCTGCCACTGCCGGTTGAACTCGGCGTGCTCGCCCGAGAAGCGCGCCAGGGCGGAGACGCCGCCCAGATGGCTGGCCTCAACGGCCGGAAACAGCTCCGCCTCCTCTTGGCGAAAGTGCCGGGCCACTTCTTTCTCGAAGAAGGGGACCAGCTTCCAGAGCCGCTCCAGGCCGCGCTGGGATTCGGCGAAGCCAGGAGCGGCCAGTTGCGCGAGCGCCGATTCCCACTCCCCCAGCCGGGCCCGCATTTCCCCGTGCTCGTGCCGGACGCGATCGACCACATCCGTGGAAATCACTTCAGTCTCACCCCCTTGGAGCTAAAGGCTCCGGTTCATTGAGCCAGAACTTCCTCCTGGCGTTGAACCTCTTTCCGGTAGCGGTTGACCTCTTTCTCGATGGTGCGGGCCTGGCGGCGGAGTGTCTCCCGGCCGGGCTCCTCCTTGCCGAGCTCGCGCTCGACGTCGGCGAAGGCACTCCGCCAGCGCTGCTGGCTCTGCTCCATCGTTTCCAGGCGCTTTTGCTGACGCTCGCGCTCCTGAGCGGAGAGCCGCTCGCGCAGGGCAACGTGGTGCTCTTCCATCGCGTGGAGGCGCTCGGCCAGTTGCCGGCCGAGCTGGCGGGCGGTGGTTAGGTCGAAGCGGCTCGATTCGCAGTAGCGCTCGAGGTGCCGCGCCTCTTCGCGCGCCTTCGTGCACGACTGCTCGCATTCATGAGTGCGGCTCTGCTGCCGCTGCTGTTGCATTTGGCCGTGGTGGGGATCGGGATGATGCTGCGGGCCCGACATCTGCGGGCCGCCGCCGCGTTGCCCGCCCCCGCGCATCTGCGCCAGCAGGCTGGTAGCGCCCACCAGCCCCAACGTAAGAATGAAAAGTAATAAGCGGTTCATGGTGTATTCCTCTCTGGGGTTATGTGTGCGAGCAGATATATTTCAGCTACTAGGCTGAGTAAGATCGCCACAAGCCCGGCGGTTAGGACATAGCAAGCCGGTTCCCATTCGAAAGCAGGCCCGCCCCGCGCTTCCCAGAGCCCTCCGATCAAGAAGAGTACGGAGCCCCCCACCAGCAAGCCCGAGACAACAGCTTGCCTTTTTGCGGAAGCGTTCACGCACGGGACGAGCAAAGCAAAGGCAAGATTCAGGAAGCCCAGCACGAAAAGATAAAGCCTCGTCAACTCATAGGCGTACTTGCTCCACGAGCTCAAGTAGGCCGCCGGATTCTCTTGCAGCGCCCGGAAGTTGCTCGTGGTGGTAACAAAACCAAAATCGAAGAGAAAGCCGGCGGCTATCAGAACCAATCCCAGAATCGCATGCCACCTAAAGAGCGCCACTCCTGAATCCTCCTCTGGATGCCAACATCATGCTTGGCGCGGGGTTGTGGTCTGCACCCCCGCCAATTCTTGCAGCAAGCGCCAGTTCTTCAGCCGGTCGTCCTGTCCGGCTTTCAGCGCCTCGGAGGGGTTGCCGTCGGGGCCGAAGTGCCGCCGGAAGCGCCCCTCGGTGCGGGCGAAGGCCATGAAGTCCACCGGCTGGCCGGTCTTGGGATTGACGTACCAGTCTTCCTTCACGGCCGGGTTGCCGCGCAGGTCGAACCGCTCTCGCATCCGCTCCCCCTTGCGGGGGTCGTAGACGAAGAGCGGGAAGGCGCGGGACTCGACGGCCAGCTTCGCCTGCTCGGCGGCCTGGTCGTCGCCGATACCGTGCTCGGGCATGCAGGCGCTGTAGGCGATGACCACGGCCGGGCCGGGGAAGGCGTTGGCTTCGAGCACCGCCCGGTAGAAGTGGTTGATGTGGGCCGGCGTGGTCTGGGCGACGAAGACGTTCGGGTGGAGCGCAGAAATCAGGCCGAGTTCCTTGCGGCGCTCGACCTTGCCGGGGCTCTCCTTACCCACCGCGGCCATCTTGGCTTCCTGGGCGAGGAAAGTGGAGCCCGAGGCTTGGCCGCCGGTGTTCGAGTAGACCTGGGTGTCGAGCACGAGCACCTTGATGTCCATGCCCGAGGTCAGCAATCGGGAGAGAGCCTGGAAGCCGATGTCGTAGAGGGCGCCGTCGCCGCCGAGCACCCACAGCCGCTTTCCTTGCCAGCCCAGCTGGTCCCAGTGGCCGCGGATGCCCATGGCCACGGGGGCGGCGTTTTCAAACAGCGAATTCGTCCACGGCACCGCGAAGGGGTTGAAGGGGTAGGTGGAGCCGAAGACGGTGTTGCAGCCGGTGGCGGCCACCAGCCCGATGTTGTCCCGCCCGTAGCCGAAGCCGGTGGCGGCGAGCAGCATGCGGAGGGCGGTAGCTTCGCCGCAACCCATGCAGGAGCCGGCCCCGCCGGCGTAGAGCCAGGCCTCGTCGGCGAGCATCAGGTCGGCCAGAGCTTTCTCGCTGAGGAAGCGCTTTGGGGTAGCCGGGAGCTGGCGGAGGAAAGCGGTGCTCTTCTGGTGCCAGTCGAGGATATCCGGGGCCTTGCGCACCATGCGCAGGGCCTGGTGGCTGCCGCAGACGGCGACGCACTCGCCGCACCCCTTGCACTTGGTCGGGTCGATCACCAGCCCGAACAGGCCGCCAGTTTCGCCTTTCTTCTCCGGCAGGGTGTGGAACTTCTGGGTGACGACGAACTGCTCCCGGAAGCGCTGGCGCCAGCCGCCGTTGGCCTCGGGGGTGAGGGCTTGTTCGAGCGCCGGCGGCTCGATGACCTTGGCGAGGATGGCGCTGTCGGGGCATTCGGTGACGCACTCCATGCAGCCCACGCACTTGGCGGGGATGAACTCGGGAATCTCCGGGGCCAGGGAGGTGAAGTCGCGCCGGGCGCTGGACGCCGCCGCCATCAGGCTGCGAGCCAAGTCGCGGTCGGCCGCGAGCTCATCGTCCGCGCCGCGGCTGTAAGCCTCCACTACCCGGCAGAACACCTCGGGACGAAGGGGCCGGCCGCTGTCTTCGTCCGGTTCCGTGGGGCCTGCCCCCACCGGCAGAGGCGCAGCCGCACCGGTGTCCACTTCGATACCGGCCGGAACCGGCACCGGCTTGACTTCGCGGAAACCGCGCTCCACCGCCCGCAGATTCGCCTCCACCACCGCCCGACCGCGCTTGCCGAAATACTTCTCCAGCGATTTCTCGGCGCTGGCAAACAGGGCTTGCTCGGCCAGCCCCTTTTCTTCGCGGAACGGCGTGATGCGCAGGAAGGCGCCGAGTAACGCGATGCCTTGCATGCGCAGACGCAGCTCGGCCGAGGGGGCGAGCTCCCGGGCGATGGCCAGCGTGTCCAGGGCATAGAGGCGCAGGCCGAGCGCCCGGATGCGGCGCTGCGCGGCCGGGGGCAGCGCCGCCCAGACCTGCTCCGGCGAGCGCTCGGTGTTCAGGAAGACGGCGCCGCCGCGGCCGAGTCCGGCCAGCGGGTCGCCCTGCTCGAAGGCGTTCAGGTCGTGGACCGCCACCACGTCCACGTGGCGGAGCTCGCAGTGCAGGCGGAGGTGCTCGTCGGCCACGGCTAGGTAGTAGTTCGTGGGCAGGCCGCGCTTCTCGGAGCCGTACTTGGGGAAAGCCTGCACGTGCTTGCCGAAGAGGTCGGCCACCACGCTGGCGATGACTTTGTTGGTGGTGACGGAGCCGAAGCCCCCGATCGAATGGCCACGCATCGAGAAGGCCCCCGCGGGGCGGACATCCGGGTCCTCGCGCCGCTCGAGCGCCAGCGGGTGGCGGATGCCGAGCACAAACAGCCCGCTGCGCCCCGCGGCCAAGGCCTCGGCGAGGGCAACGAAATCGCCCGGTCGGATGTCGCGCCCGCCCAGCCCGCCGATGCCGCAGGTGAAATTCGGCAGCCGCTCCAGTTGCGGGTAGCCGGCGGCCCCGGTGGCGGCGTCGGCGAAGGCCGCCTTGATTTCGGCGGCCAGCGGGTTCGACTGTGCCAAGGGGTTGTCCATCCGCTCCAGGATGGCGAGGCCGCGGCAGCGACGCAGCAGGGCCACCAGTTGCGGCCCGGGAAAAGGCCGGAAGCTCGTGACGTGCACCACGCCGACGCGCAGGCCGCGCTCGGCGCGGAGCCAGTCGGCCGTGGCGGCCGCGGTCTCCATCATCGAGCCCATCCCCACCAGGGCGAACTCGGCGTCCTCCATCCGGTAGGGGTCCACGAACCCGTAGGCGCGCCCGGTGCGCCGGGCATACTCGACGAAGGCGGCGGCGAGCGCCTCGGGGACGCGCTCGTAGAAGTAGCGCTGAGCCACCTTGCCCTTCATGTAGCTATCCTGATTCTGCACGGGCCCGCTCAGCAGTGGCCGGGTGGGGTCAAAGAGCCGCCTGAGTCTCTCGGCCGGGGCGCCGACGAACTCCGCCATCATTTCCGGCTCGGGTAGGAGCAGGCTTTCCACGGTGTGGGTGGTGAGGAAACCGTCCTGGACGTTGAAGAAGGGAGTCTCCGAGTCCTCCGCCGCCCGGCGGGCGATGAGCGCCAGGTCGGCGACTTCCTGGGCATTGCGGGCAAAGAGCATCCCCCAGCCGCAGTCGGCCACGGCCATGACGTCATCGTGGCCACAGTGGATGTTGAGCGCATGCGAGGTCAGGGCCCGGGCGCCGATGTGGAAGACCAGCGGCAGGCGCTTGCCGGAGATGACGTGGAGGACCTCCTTCATCAGCACCAGGCCCTGGCCGGAGGTGAAGTTCGCCACCCGGCCCCCGGCGAGCGCGAAGCCTTCGCAGGCCGAGGCGGAGCTGTGCTCGGATTCAGGCTCCAAGAAGAAGAGCTTCTCGCCCCAGAGGTTGCGCTTTCCCTTGGCGACTTCGGCCTGGAAGCCGACGCCCATCTCGGTCGAAGGCGTGATCGGGTAGGCACAGGCGCCCTGGCTGATGTGGGTCTCGACCCAAACCACAGCACCGGAGCCGTCGGTCGTGGCCAATTGCCCGGCATAGCTCTTTTCCGCGTCCGCAATCTCGAATTGGTTCACCTTTTCGAGCTGACTTGGCATAGGCGGCCTCCGGTAGGAAGCCGTGCAATCTCCACGCCGCAAGTGGAAAGGGAAGGAGAACTCTATCTACGGTGTTTTCAACAAGAAGGCGGTCGTCTCTAAAGCGCTTTCTTAGCTCCGGACAAGGATTGGGCTATTTGGCGCAACTGCCGCTGGGCTTTTCCGCAAGCGTGGACGGCAGGGGGTCAGGCGACCGCGGGAGTCTTCTCTTGTGTCTTGACCGCTGGCCAGCCGAACAGGCCGAAGTAGAGCTGCAGGAGAAGAGAGCGTTCGGGCGGGGCCAGGCGCAGCTGCCAGGCGGCGATCTCCTGCTCGGATTCTTTGAGAAGCTCCCAGAATCGCCGGGGGCTGATCGTCCGGCTACGCTGAATCTGGCGGCGCTTGCCCAGCATGCGAGGCAGGCCGAGCAGCGCCTCCCCGAGCCCGCGCAAGTAGGGGACGAGTAGGCCCCGGGAGACCATCAGCGCTGCCCACAGCGGCTGGAACACCAGCAATCGGGGCAGGGCGCGAAGCAGCACCGTGGCGGGGTAGTTCTTCACCACAATCCAGATTTGGTTCCGGGTAATCAGACGGTAGATTTCTTTCTCGCCGCGGTTGCGGAAGGTGACACCGCCGTGGTGATAGACGACCGCGGAGGGGACATAGAGGCAGCGATAGCCGCGCAGTTGGGCGCGCAGGGAGAGGTCGAGGTCCTCGAGGAAGCCGAAGAAGTCCTCGTCGAATCCGCCAAGCTCGTTGAGCAGCGAGCGCCGGTAGAGGCTGGCGGTTCCGGCGGCGCTCAGCACCGAGCGGGCCGAGCCATACTGTCCCTGCTCGAGCTCCTCGTGCCCGATGCGGTAGCCACCGCCGCCGATGAGCATGCCGTCGCCGACGCTGTCGATCGTCGGCGGCTCCTTGGGGTGGAGGAGCTTGGCGGCGGCGAAGTGGTAGTCGGGCCGCTCGGCCAGGGCTTCGACCAAATGGTTCAGGCTCTGCGGCGGCAACTCGACGTCGCTATTCAGCACCACCACCCAGTCGCTCGCCGTCTCTTCCAAGCCGCGATTGACGGCGTGGGCGGGGCCGCGGTTTTCCCCCAAGCGGTGACAGCGGATCGAAGGCCAGGAGAGATGGTCGGCCACCGCCTCGGGCGAGCCGTCATCGACCAGCAACACGCTGAATTCCAGGCCCTTGACCGCCCCCAGGCTTTCCAGGCAGCGTCCCAGATAGAAGCCATTGCCGTAGACGGGGATAATGACGGAGACCAGGGCCGCCGGAACGGATGGCTGGCTTCGCAACGCCGGCGCCGGGGTGTTTGACGCTTCTGCTGCTCCCCGGTTTGAAGGATGGTTAGCCACGTGCGTGTGTCCTGCCTCTCTCGTGCTGAGAGCCCGCCCCTGGCGAATTCTATACCCGTTTCCCGCCAGCAGGTCAACAGGAAATGTCTCCTACTGACTGGGCGGCAAGTGGCAAAAGCGGCAACATGATGGTAGACTTCGAGTTTGCTTGTCCGCCGCCGCGATGGTCAGCGAGACCAAAAAAGAGGACGCCGCGCCCACACCCGCCGAGGTATTGGAGCGAGTCCGCCGACGGCTGGAGCGGCAGGCCAGCACCCCACCGGGGCGGCCCGAGCCGAACCCGGCTCCAAGCGGTGCTCCCCCGGCCGGAGTGGCTTCGACCGACGCGGCGGTGCTGCACCAGCTGCTCGCAGCCTTGCAGACGGCCCACGCCCAGTTCGGGGTGGTCAACCCCCGGCGTCCTGGGCTGCACAACGATTTCATCCAGCTCCTGAAGCGGGGGATGCGGCGGCTGCTGAGCTGGTACACGCGGCCGCTGGTGCAATACCAGGCGGCCACCAACCAATTTCTGGGCGAGGCCACCCAAATCCTCGACCGCCAGCAGACCCACGTGCGTGGGCTGGAGGAGAGAATCGGTATCCTCGCCGCCGAAGTGGCGGGGCTGCGGGAGCAGTTGCAGTCGAGGCTCGAGTGGATTGTCAGTGAGATGGAGAAGCGCGACCGGAAGTAGGCCCCCGGCTGCCTGCGCTTCCGGTTCCGCCGGAGTTCGTTCCGCATTCATCCCGCTAGGAGAAACCAGGAGGTCAACCTGTATGCGCGCGTGTGTGCCTGGGGTGTGGGTGCTGCTGTTATCGCTGCTGCTGTGGCCGGTGCCGGTCTCTCCTCAAGAGGGGCCGCAGCCGGTGCGTCCGGCGCGGGTGGAGCGGATGCAGAACTTGGAGGTGGCCATTACCGCGTCGTTCCGCCCCTCCTATCTGCCGCGGGAGTGGGGCCGGCTGGTGGACGTAGAGAGGATGGACAATGCCAGCGTGATGCTCTTCTTGGAAGGGGCGAAAGGAGAGATTTACCTGGTGCGGCTCGCCCAGCACGGCGGCTACCTCTTTCTCGACACCGCCGACCGCGGCGGGCTGGTCACCGTGCTCCCCCGAGAGCCCTAGCCCGGCGAGCCACCGGGCTGTAGAAGAGGTTGGCCCGGCGCTGGTTCGTCAGGATGTCCCGGGGATCGGGGACAGGCAGGGTGCGGTAGTCGCGCTCGAGCTGCTGGAAGAAGCCCCGCACGAACTGCTGGAAGCGCTCCCGGGTGAAGGCCTGCGCCCGCGCCCAGGCCTTCTCTTGCATCTCGGCCAGCCGGCCCGGTTCGGCAATCGTCTCGCGGGTGTAGCGACAGAGCTCGGCGAGAGTATCGAAGCGGTAGCCGGATTCGCCGGGCTCGACGATTTCGCGTTGCCCGCCCCCATTGATGACGATGGGCAGGCAGCGGTTCTGCATGGCCTCGACCGTGGTCATTCCGAAATGCTCCACCAGGTGGGGATTCGTCTCCCCCAGCCCGCAGGCGTGCCAGAAGATTTTGGCTCGGGCGTACCACTGTTGGAGTTCGCTTGCTGGAACGTTGACTCGGACTTCCACCGGGGCCTGACTCTGGCGCGCCAACTGTCGGATCCTCTCGAGGTAGGGATTCTCGGGGAGGCTGCCCCCCACCAGCACCAGACGCCAGTCGCGGAAGAGCTCGCGGTCGGAGGCCTGGAGCTCGGCGAAGGCTCGAATCAGCTCGTGCTGCTTCTTGCTCCCGCCCGTCTCAAAGCGGGCCGCCGACAGGATGATGTTCTCCTTCGGCAGCCGCGGCCCGGTCATCTCCACCGGCGGATAGAGTACCAGCGCAGGCTCGAGCCCCCAGAGGGCCCGCACCCATGTCGCCGTGTAATGGGAATTGACCGCCAGGCAGGAGTAGTCATCGACCGCGAAGTAGCCGTTGCGAACCGACTCGGGGAAATGGCAGAGAAAAAGCGAGAACGGCGACAGCGGCTGAATCAGGGTCACCATGTTGACGTTGATGAAAACGTCGAAGGCGCGCGACTCCGCTGCCACGGCCTCGAACGGGTTTGGATCGGCCGTCGTCACCGCGTTCGGGTCAATCCAGGTCCCGAACCGGTCAAAGAAGGGCAGGGGGATGAGTTTCTGGCGGCAGCCCGTTAGGTCCACCTTGTACCAGGCTTCCAATTGTTCCAGTCTCACGGGCCG
>JACQTJ010000015.1 GCA_016210855.1 Acidobacteriota bacterium
GCCCGGGAGTCCTTCCGCGAATTCGTCTCCAATCCAGCCGACCCGATCACCGATCCGAACCCGCCGTACTCGGGCCCGCAGGACTACCGGGAGATGGCCCAGCGCAGCGACGTGCTGGTCTACGACTCGGAGCCGCTCGGGCAGGACCTGGAAGTCACCGGGCCCATCACCGCTGAGATCTACCTGGAGTGTGACGCCCCGGACACGGACCTCTGGGTGCGGCTGCTGGATGTGGCCCCGGACGGCGCTGCGCTTAACCTGATGAGCCCGGGCCTGGACGTGCTCCGGGCCAGCTACCGCCAGCCGGGCCGCGGACCTCGGCGGCTCACGCCGGGCCGGATCTACAAGCTCCAGCTACCCAACCTGGTGACGAGCAACCTCTTCCGCCGCGGGCACCGTCTCCGCGTGCAGATTTCGAGCGCGTTTTTCCCGCACTTCTCGCGGAACCTGCACACGGGTGAGCGAGAGACCGAGTCGGCTGCGACCCGCAAGGCTCGGGTGCGCATCTACCACGACCCTCGCCGCCCTTCGCGCCTCCTCCTTCCAGTCGTGGAAATCCCCTGAAGGCGCGTCACGGTTCGGGCTGAACGGCCCCGGCTTCTACAGAGTTTGCCCCCGCCCGGTGACCCTAGGGCCGAACGCAGAGCTTTGCAGACTAACTCCGTTGACTAGAGTGCCCGGGGTGGGGGTCGAACCCACACGAGGCTTTCGCCTCAAGGGATTTTAAGTCCCTTGCGTCTGCCGATTCCGCCACCCGGGCGTTCTTGACTGGGTGCGCCGCGATCCCATCATAGCATTGCAGGAGAGGCAGCCAGCGGTCTGCCCGCACCGCGGCCGGGCCCCGAGCGGGCCCAGCCCTGCCCTGGCTTCAGGACGCTTTCCTGGGGGAAGAGCCGCGCCCGGCTTGCAGGAGGTGCACGAGGGCGGCGGTGGCGTGGGAGAAGCGCGCGTCGCGGCGGTGAATCAGGTAGAGGTGGCGCGGCATCCTGAGCTGCTTGATCTGGACCTCGGCCAGCAAGCCCCGCTCCACGTCCCAGCGCACGCACATTCGCGGCACGATGGCCACTCCCATGCCCATTTGCACGAAGCGCTTGATGCTCTCGATGGTGGGCAGCTCCACCCCCATCCGCAGCGGCACCCGATGCTTCTCGAACAACTGAATCACGCGCCACCGATAGGGCGAGCCCACAATGTGGGCGATGAAGGTCTCTTCGCCCAGCGCAGAGATGTCCACCCGGCGCCGGCGCGCCAGTCGATGGCTGGGGGGCACGACGAAGGTTAGGTGGTCGCGGAAGATCTCGACCGTCTTGAGCTTCTCCTCCTGCGGCACGTAGGAGATCACCCCCAGGTCGAGCCGGTAGTTCAGCACCTCGCCGGGGATGTCCCGCGAAAAGGTGCGGTGCACGGCGATGTGGATGCCGGGGTGGAGCCGGCGAAAGCGGGCCAGGGCCGGCAGCAGGGCGTGGATGGAGCTTTCATTCACCCCGAGCGAGACCCGGCCGCGGCGCACGCCCCGCAGGTCCTCCACCCCGCGCCGGATCTCCTCGCGCAGATTGAGCATGCGCTCCGCATAGTCGCGCAGCAGCTCGCCGGCGTCGGTCAGCTTCGCCGCCCGCAAGCCGCGGACGAAGAGGGGCTGGCCCACCCACTCCTCCAGACGGCGAATGGCCATGCTGACCGCGGGCTGGGTGCGGTAGAGCTTTTCGGCAGCCCGGGAAAAGCTCTTCTCCCGCGCCACCAGCAAGAAGGCTTGCAGCTCCGCCAAGTCCACGGGGCCTCCGGGCCCCATCATAAATGTCATTTATCCTTGGCGCAAGTATTATCAATTTGACTTTCTCGGGGGTCTCGCGTAGATAGAGCCTTCCGGGGGAGGTGTCCATGGACACAGTCGAGATCTTCGATACCACCTTGCGCGACGGCGAGCAGTCTCCCGGCTTTTCCATGAACGTGGAGGAGAAGCGGCGGCTGGCCCGCCAGCTGGAAGAGCTGGGGGTGGACGTCCTCGAGGCGGGCTTCCCCATTGCTTCCCCTGGTGACCTGGAGGCCGTGCGGGCGGTCGCCCGCACCGTCCGCCACTGCCGGGTGGCCGCCCTGGCCCGCGCCAAGCAGGTGGACGTGGACGCGGCCCTGCGCGCCCTGGAATCGGCGGCCCACCCCCGCCTGCACGTCTTTCTCGCCACCTCGGACCTGCACCTGCACTACAAGCTGCGAATGTCCCGCGACGAGGCCCTGGACGCCATCGTGGGCATGGTCAGCTACGGCCGGGAGCGTTGCCCGGAGGTGGAGTTCTCCGCCGAGGACGCCAGCCGCACCGACGTGGATTTTCTCTGTGCGGTCATGGCCGCGGCCGCCGAGGCCGGCGCCACTATCCTGAACATCCCGGACACCACTGGCTACAGCATCCCCGAAGAGTACGGCCAGCTCTTCCACCGGGTGCGCCAGCGGCTGGGCCGCGCGGAAGGCATCACCTTGAGCGCGCACTGCCACAACGACCTGGGCCTGGCGGTGGCCAACTCCTTGGCGGCGGTGCGGGCCGGGGCCCGCCAGGTGGAGTGCACCATCAACGGCATCGGCGAGCGGGCCGGCAACGCCTCGCTCGAAGAGATCGTCGTGGCCCTGGCCGTGCGCCAGGCGAGCTTCAACGCTCACACCAACATCTGCTTGGAGAAGATCTACCCCACCAGCCGGCTGCTCTCGGCCATCACCGGGGTCTCGGTGCCGCCCAACAAGGCCGTAGTCGGAGCCAACGCCTTCGCCCACGAAGCCGGCATCCACCAAGACGGCATCATCAAAAACCCGCTCACCTACGAAATCATCGCCCCCGAAGCCGTGGGGGTCCCGGCGCGCCGGCTGGTGCTCGGGAAGCACTCGGGGCGAAACGCTCTGCGCCTGCGGCTGAAAGAGCTCGGCTACGAAGTCAGCGACGACGAGCTGGCCGAGTGCTACCAGCAGGTGATGGCCCTGGCCGACCAGACCAAAGAAATCACCGACCGCAGCCTGCTGGCCACCGTGCACAAGGTGAAGCGCCGCCGGGGCGCGGCCGCGGTTGTGGCCGAAGACGCTCCGGCGTGCACCTAGCCCCGAGCCCTCGATGAGCCGACTCACCAAGACGATTGCCCTGCTGCCGGGAGACGGCATCGGCCCGGAAGTGGTGGCCGCAGCGGCATCGGTGCTCGGCGACTGCGCCGGGGAGTTCGGCCACCGGTTCGGGCTGGTCGAGCTGCCCATCGGGGGCGAGGCGATTGAGCACGGCGGCACTCCGCTGCCGGCCGAGACGCTCAACGCCTGCCGGGCTGCCGATGCCATCCTGCTCGGAGCCGTAGGCGGGCCGCGCTGGGACGGCTTGCCCCTGGGCCAGCGGCCGGAAAGCGGCCTGCTCAGCCTGCGCAAGCAGCTCGACCTCTACATCAACCTGCGGCCCATTCATCTCCGCGAACCGCTCCGGGCCGTCTCCCCGCTCGAGCCCCGGCGGCGAAAGATCGATTTCGAGATCGTGCGCGAGCTGGCCGGAGGCATCTATTTCGGCGCCCGCGGCACCGAGTCCGAGAACGGCACCGAGCGGGCCTTCGACGTCGAAGCCTACACCGTCCCCGAAGTGGAGCGGGTGGGCCGGTTCGCCTTCCGGCGGGCCGCGGCGCGGCGGAAGCGGCTGGCTTCGGTGGACAAGGCGAACGTGCTGGCCACCTCGGCCCTGTGGCGGAAGACCATTGACCGCCTGGCCGCTGACTGGCCGGAGGTAAGCCTCTCCCATCTCTACGTGGATAACGCCGCTATGCAACTCGTGCTCGCCCCCGAGCAATTCGACGTCATCGTCACCTCAAATATGTTCGGCGACATCCTGAGCGACGCTGCCGCCGGGCTGGTGGGCTCCATCGGCCTCATCCCTTCGATGAGCTGCGGGGGCGGGCCGCCGCTCTTTGAGCCCATCCACGGCTCGGCGCCGTCGCTCGCCGGCCAGGACCGGGCCTGTCCCATTGGGGCCATCCTGTGCGCCAGCATGATGCTGCGGGAAGCCTTTGGCCTGGACACGGAAGCTCGCCGGGTGGAAGCGGCCCTTGACCGCGTGCTCACTCGCGGCTACCGCACCGCCGACATCGCCGAACCCGGGGCCACGGTGGTCGGCTGCTCGGAGTTCACGGGCCTGGTGCGCGAAGAGCTGCAGCAGGGGGTCAAGCAGCTCGAACCCTACGGCTGGGGCGTGTAAGGGCAGCGGGGCCAGCGGGCGTCGAGCTCGTAGTTGATCGAGCCGACAAACGTGGCCAACCCCTTCAGCCCATAGCCGGTCTTTCGGAAGGTCTCCTTCTTCACCATTGGCGCGGAGCTGGCCTCAACTCACCTTCCTCCCGGCCGCGCCAGCAGCTCCGCGGGCAGGCCGCTGCGGACCACCAGGGCCAGGGTTTCCTTGAAGAAGTTGCGGGCGTACTTCGCTCTCTGGCGAGCGGGAAACTCGTGGAGCGAGACGCGGCGCAGGAGCGGAGGCCCCTGCGCCTCGCGGAATTCCCAGCGCGGCCACCGCGCCGTGTACTTGGTGAGCAAATCGTAGGCCCGCCGGAAGTCGCCGCCCTCACCTTCCACCAGACGCTTGCGGAGCCCGCCCGCGGTCGGCTCGAGGAAGGCAAAAACGACGCACTCGGGCGGGGCGCATGGGGTCGCGAATGGACCGCCCCGCCATTTCGGCGCCCGGGTGAGGAAACCGACAAAGAAGCCGGCGCGGTGGCGGCGAAGCCGTTTCTCGAAGCGGTAACCCCACCGGCCGCCGCGGCACTCGGCTCGGCTGGGGTAGCCGAGCAGATAGCCCGCGGCCAGCTCCCGCAGCCACGAGGAAGGAATCGGCGGACGGGCCAGGCCGCGCAGGGGCATCCGGATTAGAGCGGGTAGCGGCGGGCGTCGAGGCAGGCGCGGGCCACCTGGCGGCGCAGGGCGACGTCGTTCACGGGCTCGCGCTTCAGCAGCCGCCGCAGCAGGGCCAGCTGCGTCCGCAGGGTATCGCCCGAGGCCGAAGCCGCCAGCACCGTGCGGGCCTGCTTTTCGACCCGGTCGAGCCCGTCGGCCACAAAGACCCGGGTGGCCGCCACCTGCACGGCAGCCCCGTCGGCGCCCTTCCGTTCGCGGAGCTTCTCGGTCCGCAGCAAGACGCTCTCCATGGCGTAGATGTCCATGACGATGTCGGAGAGCGCCGCGGCAATCTCCTGCTCGTCGGCGAGCTTGTCCATGTAGCGCTGCACGGCCACGCCAGCGGCGAAGAGAAAAGCCTTCTTGCTGGCCGCCACCCCGACGGCTTCGGCGGCCAGGCCGTCGCCCGCGACCGGGGCTGAGGCGGCCGGCCCGCTCATCAGCTCGTCGGCGACTTTCTTCCCGGCCGCCATCAAGGGCAGCTCGCCCTTGGTGGCCCGCTTGAAGAGCATGCCGGTGATGAGCAGGCGATTGATTTCGTTCGTGCCTTCGAAGATGCGGTTGATGCGGGCGTCGCGGTAGGCGCGCTCAGCGGGGTAGTCCTGGTGGTAGCCGTAGCCGCCGAGGATTTGTACGAACTCGTCGACCACGTAGTCGAGAATCTCGCTGCCGCACACCTTGTTGATGGAGCACTCCACCGCAAACTCCTCGAGCGCCTTCATGGCGTGCTGGGGGGCGTCGGCCGCCGAGAGGTTCACCCCGTGCAGGGCGGCGTCAATCATCCCCGCGGTGCGGTAAATCATGGACTCGCCCGCGTAGGTGCGGATGGCCATTTCGGCCAGCTTCTGCTGGATGAGCCCGAACTCGGCGATGGCCTTGCCGAACGCCTTGCGCTCCTGGGCGTAGCGGATGGCCCCTTCCAGGCAATTCTTGCACCCGCCCATGCAGTAGGCGGCCAGCTTGAACCGGCCCACGTTCAGGATGTTGAAGGCCACGATGTGACCCCGGCCGATTTCGTGCAGCAAGTTCTCGGCGGGAATCTTGGCGTTGTCGAAGAAGATCGGCGTGGTGGACGAGCCTTTGATGCCCATCTTCTTTTCTTCCGGCCCGACCGAAAAGCCGGGCGTGCCCTTCTCTACTATGAAGCAGGAAAATTTTTCTCCGCCCACTTTGGCGAAGACGACGAAGAGGTCGGCGAAGCCGCCGTTGGTGATCCACATCTTCTGGCCGTTCAGCACGTAATGCTTCCCGTCGGGGGTAAGGTCGGCGCGGGCCTTGGCGGCCAGGGCGTCCGAGCCGGCTTCAGGCTCGCTCAGGCAGTAGCAGGAAAGAATCTCCCCGGAGGCCAGTTTGGGCAGGTACTTCTTCTTTTGCTCTTCGGTTCCGAAGTAAGCGATGGGCAGGGTGCCGATGCCGTGGTGGGCGCCGTGGGAGACGGCGAAAGAGGCGTAGCGGGCGACTTTCTCGGCGATGACGGTGGTCGAGACCTTGTCGAGCCCCAAGCCGCCATAGGCTTCGGGGATGTCGGCGCCCAGCAGGCCGATCTCAGCGGCCTTGCGCAGCAGCGCTGCCATCAGACCTTCCTTCTTGTGTTCGAGCTCCTCGGCCTGCGGCACCACTTCGTGCAGGACAAACTCCTCGGTGGTCTGGGCGATCTGGCGCTGCTCGTCGGTGAACTCTTCGGGGATGAAGACTTCTCCCGGGGCGCGGTCTTCGACCAGGAAGCTGCCCCCACGGATTCGTTTCTCGGTGGCTACGGTTGCCATGGCATCCCTTCCTATGCAGGCGTGATCTTCCTCAACTGCTCGATGTAGTCGGCGGGCAGGCGGTGCTCCTCGGCGCCCTGGAGGATGCGCTGCAGATACAGCCGGTCGGGCTTCAGACCCTTGCGCACTTTGCGGGCCAGATACACCTGGGCGCCGATTCTCGCCCCCTGCTCGTCCACCACACTCACCTCGCTGCGGCGGTAATGGTCGGGGACGCCTTCGAAGCGGTCAAGCGCCTTGAGCTGCTGCTGCGTCAGCCGGTAGAGCACGCCCCAGACCACCTTGCCGTCGGCGGGCACGATGTTGGCCGTGCCCGTCCCGCCGCGGGCGATCTTGTCAAAGTTTAGCTCATAGTTGTCGAGTCGGGCGACTTTTTCTTCCGCCGGGACCCCGGCCCGCTGCTCGACCTGGGCGCGTCTCATGTTCGACGCGTAGGCGAAGTACCAAACTGTATTCGGCGCCATGGTTGTTTATGTAGGGGCGGGGTTTACCCCCGCTCGGGATTCAATGAACCGGTGTCATTCTGAGGAGCCCCGTTTCTTTCCCAGAATCGGCAGGAAGCAGGTCTTGCGCACCCGCATTTCCATCCGACTAGCTCTTGTCCGTCGTCCAAAGGAGCGGGGCGACGAAGAATCTCCATCGCTGCCCTTATCGCAGATTGAGATTCTTCGCTTCGCTCAGAATGACAGAACTCCTCGGAACAACTCAGTCCAGCCGCTCGAAAATGCCGGCGGCCCCCATGCCGCCACCAACGCACATGGTCACCATCCCGTAGTGGGCCTGACGGCGGCGCATCTCGTAGAGCAGGCTGGCGGTGAGCTTCGAGCCGGTGCAGCCGAGCGGATGGCCCAGGGCGATGGCGCCCCCGTTCGGGTTCACCTTCGAGGTGTCAAACTCGGTCAGGCGGAACACGGCCAGCACCTGGGCCGCAAAGGCTTCGTTGAGCTCGATGACGTCAACGTCGTGCGCCTTCAAGCCGGCCAGCTTCAGCGCCTTGGGGATGGCCTTGGCCGGCCCGATGCCCATCTCTTCCGGGGCCACGCCGGCGGTGGCGTAGGCGACGAAGCGGGCCAGCGGCCTGATCCCGAGCTCGCGAGCGCGCTCCGCGCTCATCACTACGGCGGCCGACGCCCCGTCCGACATCTGCGAGGCGTTGCCGGCGGTGATGGTGCCGCGGTCGTGGAAGGCGGGCTTCAGGGCCGCCAGGGCTTCGCGCGACGTGTCGCGGCGCGGGCCTTCGTCGGTGTCGAAGACGAACTTTTCCTCCGTGGGCTTGCCGTTCTTGAGCGTCCGATAGGTGACCTCGACGGGCACGGTCTCTTCCTTGAAGTAGCCGTGGGCGATGGCCCGCACCGCCTTCTGGTGGCTGGCGAAGGCGAAGCCGTCCTGCTCTTCGCGGGTGATTTCGTACTTGCGGGCCAAGTTTTCGGCGGTCAGTCCCATGGAGAGATAAGCGTCGGGGTAGGTCTGCAGCAGGGTGGGATTGGGAGCGACCTTGTGGCCGCCCATGGGCACCAGGCTCATGGACTCGGTGCCCCCGGCCACGATGACCTGGGCGAAGCCGCACATGATGCGCTCCGCCGCCTGGGCGATGGCCTGCAGCCCCGAGGCGCAGAAGCGATTCACGGTCACAGCCGAAGCGGTGTGCGGGATGCCGGCCCGCAGCGAAGCGATGCGGGCCACGTTCATCCCCTGCTCGGCTTCCGGCATGGCGCAGCCCAGGATGACGTCTTCGACCTCGCCCGGCTCGAGCCCCGGCACGCGGTTCAGGGCTTCCTTGATGGCGATAGCCGCCAAATCGTCGGGCCGCGCCACCCGCAGCGCCCCCTTGTAGGCTTTGCCGACAGGCGTCCGACAAATCGATGCAATCACCGCTTCCTTCATGGCTTCATCTCCCGCGCCTTTCCTCCCCTTGATTCTACTCAATTCCGCAGCGGCTTGCCGGTCTTCAATATGTATTGGATGCGCTCCAGGGTCTTCGGTTCCCCGCACAGGCTCAGGAAGGCTTCGCGCTCCAGGTCGAGCAGGTACTGCTCGCTCACCGGCTGCGGCGGGTTCAGAGCTCCGCCGGAAAGCACGTAGGCGAGCTTTTCGGCGATCTTGGCGTCGTGGTCGCTGATGCGGTCGGCGCGCCGCATCAGGTGGATGCCGAGCTTCATCTGGGCGTAGGCGGTCTCGCCCGGCACCGGGATATCGGTGCGCGGGGCGGGTTGCCGGTAGCCCGTGCGCACCAGGCCCAGCACGGCCTGCTTGGCGTCGGCAATGAGCCGCTCCGGGTTCATGCTGATGGGGTCCGAGTCGCGCAGATAGCCCATCCGGCGGGCGTGGTCGGCGGAGGTCGAGACTTTGGCCAGGGCGATGGTCTCGAAGGTGTGACGGAGGCGGCTCAGGCGCTCGAGCTCGTCCTCCGCGGCGTCCATGGCCCGCACCACCATCTCTTTGCAGCCGCCCCCGGCCGGGATGATGCCGGCCCCGGTTTCAACCAGCCCGATGTAGCTTTCGGCGGCGGCCTGGACGCGAGCCCCATGCAGCACGAACTCGCAGCCCCCGCCGAGGGCCAGCCCGTGGGGGGCCACCACCACCGGCTTGGGGGCGTACTTGAGCCCCATGCTGGCTCCCTGGAAGGAGCGGATGGCGAGATCAATCTCGTCCCACTCACCTTCCTGGATGGCCACCATGAGAATCATGATGTTTGCGCCCGCAGAGAAGTGCGGCCCCTGGTTGCCCACCACCAGACCGTCGAAGTTCGACTGCAATTGCTCCAGGGCCACCTGAACCATCTGCAGAATGTCGGCCCCGATGGTATTCATTTTGCTGTGGAACTCGAGGCCGGCGACCCCGTCGCCGAGGTCGAGGAGACTGGCGCCCGGATTCGTGCGCACCACCTTGCCGGCCGCGCGGCGGTCGGCGAGCAGGATGACGTCGGGCCGCTCGGGGATGAACTTATGGCGGGCGCGCCCGAAGTCGAAGTAGAAGGGCTGGTTATCCTGCCAGAGATAGAAGGAGTGCTGCTTGGCCTTGCTCAAGGCCTCGACCAGCGGAGGCAGCGGACGCTTGGCCGCCCGCCAGCGCTCGATGACCGGCTCCACCCCGACCGCGTCCCACAGCGCAAACGGCCCCTTCTCCCAGTTGAAGCCGTGCTCGAGGGCCCGGTCCACGTCCACGATGCTGTCGGCGATTTCCGGGATGCGCATGGCCGAGTAGTGGAAGAGGTCGTCGAGCAGGCGCTGGTAGAAGCGGCCCACGCGGTCGGGGGCGTCGAGGAGCAGCCGCAAGCGCTCGCCGATCTCCTCGGCGTTGCGGGCCAGCTCCAGGGCCGGGAAGCCGGCCTTCTGGCGGGGCCGGTACTCGAGCGTCTTCCAATCGAGCCCCAGAATCTTGCTCTCTCCGTTTTCCTTGATCCGCTTGTAGAAGCCCTGGCCCGTCTTCTCGCCGAGCCAGCCCTTCTCGAGCATCTTCTGGATGAAGTCAGGCAGCACGAAGAGTTCGCGGCGCTCGTCGTTCGGGAGGTTCTCGCGCAGGTTCGAAACCACGTGGGCGAGAACATCGAGACCGACAAGGTCCGCGGTGCGGAAGGTGGCGCTGCGGGGGAAGCCGGCGGCCGGGCCGGTGAGCTCGTCCACCTGCTCGATGGTCAGGTCTTCCTCTTGCATCAAGCGCAGCACGTTCAGCATCGAGAGGGTGCCGATGCGGTTGGCGATGAAGTTCGGGGTGTCCTTGGCGCGCACCACCGTCTTCCCCAGGCGGCGCTCGGCAAACGCGGAAATCGCCTCGACCACCTCGGGGCGGGTGTCGCCGGTGGGGATGAGCTCGAGCAGGCGCATGTAGCGCGGCGGGTTGAAGAAGTGCGTGCCCAGCCAATGCCGGCGGAAGTCGTCCGAGCGCCCCTGGGCGATGCGCGCCAGGGGCAGGCCGCTGGTATTCGAGCTGACGATCGAGCCGGGCCGGCGCACAGCTTCGACGCGGGCGAGCAAGGCCTGCTTGATGTCCAGCCGCTCGGCCACTGCCTCGATGATCCAGTCGGCCTCGCGCAGCCAATCGAGGTTGTCCTCGAAGTTGCCCAGGCGGATGCGCTCGAGGTAGTCGGCGAGGAAGAAGGCGCGCGGCTCCCCTTTGCGGGCGGCCTCCAGGCCCGCCCGGGCGATGCGGTTGCGCACCTCGGGGCTCTCGAGGGTGAGCCCGCGCTTCTTTTCCCCCTCGCTCAGTTCCCGGGGGATGATATCGAGTAGAATCGGCGAAAACCCGGCGTTGGCCAGGTGGGCGGCGATGCGGGCGCCCATAACGCCGGCACCGAGCACGGCCAGGTTTTGCAGGCGAGACATAGAATCAGCAAAGTCGCTGGCAGGGGGCTGAACTGCCAGGACATCCGTCGGGGCAACTGGCAGCCTACCGGAACCCCCGGCGGGGGTCAAGCATTTCCCCCGGCCGAAGCTAGCAACTTTTTTTCGGCCGCGAGTCTCCAATGATGTGAGGAGGCCCGAGGGCGGCGGATGAAGGACATTAATTGGAAAGATATCCTGGAGCAGGCCGTTGGGCGCATCCGCCGGTTTGCCCGGCGACTCCCGGCTCCGCGGCCGCCTGCGCCGCGGGTGGGATTGGCGCTTGGCGGCGGCTTTGCCCGCGGGCTGGCGCACATCGGGGTGCTGAAGGTTCTGGAAGAGAACGGGGTGCAGGTTAGCTGCCTGGCGGGGACCAGCATCGGCAGCATCATCGGCGGGGCCTATGCGAGTGGCGTGCCCCTGGAGGAGATCGCTGCGGTCGCCCGCCGGGTGCGCTGGAAGGACTTTGGCAACTGGACGCTCTCCCGCATGGGCCTGGCCTCGAACCAGCGCCTCGAAGCCCTGGTGCGGCGGGTGTTCCGCGCCACCCGATTCGAAGACCTGAAGATGCCTATGGCGGTGGTGGCCACGGACCTGCTCGCCGGGCGCCCGGTGGTGTTCACCACAGGGGAGCTCGGGCTCGCCATCCGCGCCAGTTGCGCCTATCCGGGGCTCTTCCTGCCTATCGCCTATGACGGCAGCCTGTTGGTGGACGGCGGGCTGGTTTCGGAGGTGCCCGCAGCGGTGGCCAAGAAGTTGGGAGCCGACATCGTCATCGGGGTGGCCCTGCAGAACCTCAGCCTCAGCGAAGAACCGAAGAGCGTGGTGGATGTGCTGGGCCGCTCCTTCAGCATTGCCCAGCAAGCCGCCGAGCCCATCTGGCGCCAGCACGCCGACCTGGTGGTGGAGCCGACCGTGAGCCAGTTCAACTGGGACGATTTCGGGCGCGCCGACGAGCTGATGGCCGCCGGCGCAGACGCCATGCGGGCCGCCCTGCCCCGCCTGCGGGGCCTGCTCCAGCCGGCCCCCGCCCCGGCCGAGGCTCGTCGCGCCGCCGCGTTGTGAAGCCTCCCCTCGTCATCGCCCACCGCGGCGCCCCCGGGCGGCGGGAAAACACCGTGGCCGGGTTTCTGGCCGGCATCGCCGCGGGCGCCGAGTGGATTGAACTCGACGTTCATCGGACGGCCGACGGGGCCATTGTCGTCCACCACGACTTCGAGCTTGGCACGAGGCCCCTCGCCCGCTGCACGCTCCGTGAAGCCCGGACGCTGGCGCGCCGGCTCAAACAGGTCAAGCTGCCCACACTCGACGACGTGGTCGAAGCCTTGCCGGACCGAATCGGGCTGGGGGTCGAAATCAAGGCCCCCCACATCGCTCGGGCGGTGGTCTCCGTGCTGGCCGAGCATCGGGCCGCCGATCGAGCCCTGGTGAGTTCGTTCCACTGGCCGACGGTTCGGGCACTCGCGGAGCTGCGCCCCCGGGTGCGCAGCGGCCTCCTGAGCTGCTCCCGCCTGCTCGACCCGGTGGGCGACCTCCGCCGGGCCCGCGCTCAGGCCCTCTGCCAGGAACACCAGTTGGCCGACCGGGCGCTGGTGCGGGCGGTGCAGGGCGCCGGGTTCCAGGTGTTTGTGTGGACAGTGAACCGGACGGAGGACCTGCGGCGGATGCTCGCCCTCGGCGTCGACGCCATCATCACCGACCACCCCGCCCGGCTGCGGCGGTTGCTCGCTCCTCAGCAGCGATGATATGCTTTGGCTTGTGAGTCGTTGCCCGCCCCGAAGTTTCGGGGCTCGCGAAAGAAAATCCCGCGAAGGTGAACCGCCATGAAGTCGTCTCTGCGCTCAACAATCCTCCCGGCCCTGGCTCTGGTGCTGGCTGGCTCCCTGGTGGCGGCGGCGGCTTCGCCGGCCAGGGGCAAAGTCTTTCCGTATCCTATTTACAAGAAGACTTTGGAGAACGGCCTGGACGTCATCGTCATCGAGACCCCGGAGTTCAAGGACGTCCTGAGTTACAACACCCTGGTGCTGGCCGGAGCCCGGAACGAGACCGAGAAGGGCAAGACCGGCCTGGCGCATCTCTTCGAGCACATTCTGTTTCGCCACCGCTACCGCGGCGAGGATAGCGGCTACGAGGAGCGCATGAGCCGGCTGGGCACACACAACAATGCCTGGACGTGGTTCGACGTCACCTACTACCACCCGCTGACCTTCACCTCGAACCTCACCAGCAAGCCCACCCGCAGCGAAGAGCTGCCCGGGGTGGTGCCACTCGAAGCCTCGCGCTTCGCGCATCTCGATTTCACCGAGAAAATCTTCAAGACCGAGACCGGGGCGGTGCTGGGCGAGTACCGGCGGAACGCCTCGTTCCCCCAGCTGCGACTGAGCGAGCACCTGCTGGCGCTGCTCTTCCCGCACCATCCCTACGGGCACGAAACCATCGGCTACTACCAGGACGTGCTCGACATGCCCAACCACTACGAGGCCGCCCGGCGCTTCTACGACACCTATTACCGGCCGAACAACTGCGTGGTGGTGGTGGCCGGGGACGTCAAAGCCGACAACATCTTCGCCCAGGTGGAAGCCGCCTACCGCGACTGGCAGCCGCAGCCTGTCCCGCCCACCACCGCCACCGGCCAGCCGCCGAAGAAAGAGCAGCGCGAGCACGTCCCCTGGGACGCCGACGTGGCCCCGCTGGTGTGGGTGGGCACCCGGATGCCGACCTTCAAGCCGGGAACCAAGGAGGGGGCGGTGGCCCAGCTGCTGGGCGAGCTGCTGGTCTCGCCGGCGGCGCCGCTCTATAAGAAGCTGCGCTACGAGAAGCAGACCGCCAGCGCTCTCAGCTTCGCCGAGGGCACACAGGGCTTTGAAAGCTTCGACTCGCGGGTGCTCATCGTCGAGGCCCAGCTCTACAAAGAAAAGCACGCCGAGCGCGGCTCGGGCTACTTCGACGAAGTCAGCACGGACATCATCGCCGGACTCGACGCCCTCAAGCGCTTCTCTCGGCAGAAAGACGCCGGGAAGCTGCTCACGACCCTGAAGAGCAGGTACCGCTACGACTTCCTGGCCGCGATGTCGAGTCCCGCCAACATCGCCCAGACCTTCGCCTGGTACTACCGCTTCGACCGCGACCCGGAGGTTTTCGAGAAACTCCTGGCCTCGATTGAAAAGCTGACCCCGAGAGATGTCGAAAACTTCGCGCGTACGTACTTCGTGGCGGAAAACCGCGCCGTGCTGACCCTGGCCTATGAGGCCCCCCAGCAGACGGCTCAGAAATAGGGAAGCGAGGCTGACCATGCGAACCCATCGTGTACGGCTGCTCACGGCTCTGCTGACGGCGGCTCTGGCCCCGGCGGTGGCGGCCCAGGGGCCGAAGGTCGTGGCCCTAGATTCGCCCGCGCCCCTGCTAGAAGTGAAGGTGATGGTGAAGGCAGGGGCCGCGGCCGACCCGCAGGGACTTGAGGGGCTGGCCTACCTGAGTGGGCGGCTCGTGATCGAGGGCAGCTTCGGCGACCCGAAGAACCCGGTGACCAAGGACAAGCTGGCGGAAATCACCCGGCCCTGGGGCGGCGGCGCTTACCCCAGGGTCAACGTCACCAAAGAAGTCACCACATTCTCGATGACCGTGCCCAAAGAGGTGCTGGGTACTTATGTACAACAAGTACTTCATCTCTTGTTCACCCGACCGCTCTTCGCCCCGGCGGAGCTCGACCGGGTGCGGGCCGAGGCCCTGACTTTCCTGCGCTCCGGGCGATTGGAGCAAATCGAGCTGCTCGGCTTGATCGGACTCGACACCGTCGTCCACGCAGGCACGAGCTACGCCCATCCGGACATCGGCACCGAGAAGGGCCTCGAGCAGGTGACCGCGGAGGCGGTGCGGCGCTTCTATGCGACCTACTACCGCCCGGGGAACATTGTGGTTGGGGTCAGCAGCGCCGACCCGGCCATCGCCGAGCAGGTCCAGCAAGCGCTCGCGGGCGCGGGCCAAGTGGAAGCCGCGGCCTTTACCCCGCGGACGGCGGAAAAGCCGGCCCCGGTGCGCGGCCGCGAGGTGCTGATCGTGGCCCTGCCGAACGCCATTTCAACCGGCCTGCACGCTGGCTTCCCCCTGCCGCTAACGCGCGCCGACAAGGACTACTGGCCGCTCTACGTGGCCAACATCTGGTTCGGGACCCACCGCGACAGCTTCTCCCACCTCTACGACGTCATCCGCGCCGAGCGTGGCTACAACTACGGCGACTACTCCTACATCGAGCACTTCGAAGGGCGGCCGTTCAACCTCTTCCCGCCCACGAACTCGCCGCGCCGCTACCAGTACTTCAGCATCTGGATTCGCCCCATTCAGCACGACTACGCCCACCACCTCCTCAAGGCCCTGACCTGGGAGCTCGAGAACTTCATCCGCACCGGGCTCAGCGAAGAGCAGTGCGAGCTGGCCAAAAACAAGGCCCGGGTGCTCTACCTGAGCCTGGCCGAAACCGGCGAGCGGCTGCTCGGCTACCGGCTCGACGACGCCTTCTATGGACTCGGGCCCGGCTACCTCGACGCCTACCTCGAGAACATTGAC
>JACQTJ010000091.1 GCA_016210855.1 Acidobacteriota bacterium
CGCTGGCAGAACTCCTTCGACTTGGCGAACTCGATGCCGTTGGTGGCCGCCTGCACGCTGTTGTAGCCGAGCTTGCGGGCATAGCGGACGGCGTCGACGAAGTAGGGGGACATGGTGGGCTCGCCGCCCGAAAACTGCACCGACATCTGCCGCTTCGGCTTGATCTTCATGGCGTTGTCGAGGATTTCGGTAATCTCCTCCCAGCCGAGCTCGTGCACGAAGCCCACCTGGTTGGCGTCCATGAAGCAGGGGTCGCACATCATGTTGCAGCGGTTGGTGAGATCCACGGTCAGGACCGAGCCGCGCCCGTGGCGGATGGTGCTGGAGCCGTGGTTGTGCAGGTCCTTGTCGTTGTGGGCCGGCAGGTCGCGCCCCGGAAAGTTCTTCTCAATCCAGGCCAGGAACTTGGAGTCAATGGCCATGATGTCTTCGAAGTGGCCGTGGATGGGGCAGTCCTTGACCATCCACACTTGGCCGTCCCGCTCCACAATCTGGGCCTTGATCTCGCCCACCTTCTCGGTGATCAGGGTCCGGTACTGCTGCTCGCCCTTGATGATGCGCTCCCGGGCCTCCTTGACACAGCCCGGGCAGAGCGAGTCCGTCTGCCGCGGCCAGCCCAGGTTCGGCTTCGACTTCTGCCAGGACTTCAGCAGCGGCTTGTCGGACCACTTCGGGGTGAAAGACGGGTTGGGGTGATACTTGTTGAAGAAATGGATGGTATCGAAAGCGATCCCGGCGGTGAAACTCACCACCTGGTCAACGCATTTCAGCACTCGCGTGCCGGTAGAAACAGGCATAGCTACACTCCCCTCCTCAAGGCTGACTTGTCGGTGGAGTTAGGGGCTGCCGCGAGCAACTTATGTAAGAAAACCAGCTCCTAAAAATTACTTGCTGCAACCAACTCCCTTAACCCTACACTCCTCCGTAACTTATTTATCCGGCGCATTTTACCCCAAGCTGTCAACCCCGCCAATAGCTTTTTTTTCTGAACAGCGAGAAACAGGGGTCGGATGGGTGGTTTCGCCCCCTGAACGGAACCTAATTTTGTTGTGGGGAAAGCCCTTGGCCGGCCGCGAGCTGCCTTCAGAACTCGGCTTCGCCTCCCTCCTTTGCCGAGCGGAGTAGAATGGGCAAGCCATGTCACTGGCCGAGTGGATCAAGCAGCACGGCCGGGCGCTCGGATTCGACCGGGTGGGGATTGCCCCGGCCACCGACTTTCCCGAACTCGCCCTCTTTTCGGAGTGGAAGGAACGCGGCTACGCGGGCGAGCTGGACTACCTGGCGAATCCCAAACGCGCTGATGTGCGCGAGCTCCTGCCTGACCCCCGCTCGGTGATTTGCTGCGCGCTGGTCTATGACACCAACCAGCCGCGCTCTACCGAGGTTCCGCCCCACCCCGGGCGCGGCTGGATTTCGCGCTACGCCTGGGGCGACGACTACCACAGCGTACTCGCCGGGAAGCTCGAAGTCCTGCGCGCCGCCCTGGCCGAGCGCGTCGGCCCCGGCTTCGAGGGCAAGCTCTATGTGGACACCGGCCCGGTGCTTGAGCGCGTCTACGGCAAACACGCTGGGCTGGGCTGGCAGGGGAAGAACACTTGCCTGCTCGACAATGAGCTCGGCTCGTTCTTCTTCCTCGGGGTGCTGGTGACGAACCTGGAGCTTGCGCCGGACACACCCCTGCCCGATGGCTGCGGCTCTTGCACGCTTTGTCTTGAAGCCTGCCCCACCGGGGCCATCGTGGAGCCCTACCTGCTCGACGCCCGCCGCTGCTTGAGCTACCTGACCATCGAGCTGCGCGGGCCCATCCCCGAAGAGTTCCGCCCGGCCCTCGGCCGGCATGTCTTCGGCTGCGACATCTGCCAGGACGTCTGCCCCTACAACCGCCGCGCCTGGGTCGCCGATCTCGCGGTGTTTCAGCCGCGCCCTGTAGAGATTCAAGAGCCAAACTCCGGTCGCCAGCCTGCCCCGAGTGGCAGCGAGGGGCGTGTCCCGAGCGACAGCGAGGGATCGCTCTTTCATCCCCGCCTCGACTGGCTGGCTTCCCTGACGGAGAAGGACTTCCGCCGTGTCTTTCAGACGAGCGCGGTGAAGCGAGCGAAATGGCGCGGCTTGCTGCGCAACGTCCTGGTGGCCATGGGGAACTCGGGGAACAGGAGGTTTCGTCCCCTTCTCGAAAAGTTCGCCGCTTCCGACGACTCCCTGCTCGCCGAGCACGCCCGCTGGGGCTTGACCCGCCTTGCCGAGGTCGACACCCGTCAGGGCCCTCTGCCCGCCGAAGCCCGCCGGTCAGAGGCGGGACGATGAGCGAGCTGGAGACCTTCCTGCGCGACTACGGTTTGTGGGCGCTGTTCTTCTTCGCCGCCTTCGAAGGCGACCTGACCCTGCTGCTCACGGGCGTGCTTGTCCATTTGGGAATCTGGCGCCCGGCGGAAGCCCTAGCGGTGGGCACGGCCGGAGGGCTCGCCGGCGACAGCTTCTACTTCTGGTTGGGCCACGGCACCGCTCGCCGCTGGCTGACGACGGCCCACGGCCAGCGCGTCCTGCCCCGCATCGAGCGCGCCGCCCAGCGCTACGGGGTTTTCTCGCTCTTCTTCGCCCGTTATGTCTACGGGGCCCGCATTGCCACCATGTTCTTCTGGGGAATGCGGCGCATCCCCTATCGGAAGTTCTTCGCCCTGGACGCGCTGAACTGCCTGATCTGGTGCTCGGTTTTCGGCGGGCTCGGGTATATTTTCGCCAACAGCTTGGAGCGCCTAATCGGCGAGCTGCGCCGGGTGGAGTCCTGGCTGCTGCTGGGGTTGCTCGTCTTCGCCCTGCTGCTCGGCCTGCGGCACTACCTGGCCGAGCTC
Source organism: Acidobacteriota bacterium (assembly GCA_016210855.1). Lineage (GTDB taxonomy): Bacteria > Acidobacteriota > Terriglobia > Acidiferrales > 2-02-FULL-67-57 > 2-02-FULL-67-57. The sequence goes on from JACQTJ010000091.1 coordinate 2,850, forward strand.
GGGCGAATCCGCGAAGAAGCAACCAAGGAGACCGAGCCGTGAAAACTTTTGCTCCTCCGCACTTTGCCGGCTTCCACCCGGAGGCCTTCCGCTTCTTCCGCCGCCTGGCCCACAACAACCACAAGCCTTGGTTCGACCGCCACCGCACCCTCTACGCCCAGCACGTGGCCGGGGCCTTGAAAGGACTCTTTGAAGAACTGGCGCCCCGGATGCTCGGGCTCGACCCCGACTTCGAGGTCTCCGCCAAGACCGGCCGGAATTTCTCCCGCATCAACCGCGACATCCGCTTCGCCCGCGACAAGTCCCCCTACCGCCGCAATCTCTATCTCTACTTCACCCCCCGGCAGGACCCGGAGGCCGCTACCCGCCTCTACGTCGGCCTCTCGGCCGAGGGCATCACCTGGGGCTTCGCCGTCTATGACGGCCGCTCCAGCGCCCTGGAGCGGCTGCTCAAGGCGCGCCGCGCCCAGAACCCGGCGGCGCTCAACAGGTTCATCCGGCGGCTGGCCCGTCGCTTCGAGATGTACTGGCACGGCACCGAGCGCGGCGAGTGGAAGAAATACCGGGGCGCGCCCCGCACCGAGAAAGACTGGAAGCGCTGCCGAGCCTGGGTGGTGCGCAAGAAGTTCGGCCCCGGCCGCCGCGAGCTGCGCTCGCCCCGCTTCGCTACCACCGTGGCCCGGGTTTTCCGCGAGCTTTATCCGCTGTATGCTTTCGCCACCGTTAAAGGCCGCCGCGGCGAACGCGCTCTGGCGGAGGTGCAATGACCCGAGTTTCCCTCTTTGCTCTCCGATTTTCAGTTTTCGTCCTCTGCCTCGGGCTCAGTGCCGCCGGGGGGCTCAGCGGCCGCATCACCGAGTACAAAGTTCCGACGCCCGAAGAAGGACCACAGCTCGTACTAAGCTTTGCCACCTACCTGGGCGGGAGCGGCATGGACGATTGCGATGCCGTGGCGGTGGATCACTCTGGCAACATCTACCTGGCGTGCCATTCGAACTCGAAAGAGTTCCCGTTAGCCACTTCGACTCCGGAGAAGGACCGCGAGAGGCGCCGCAAATCGTCAACGTCCGAGGAGGACTATTGGGATGCGTTCGTAGTCAAGCTCGACCCCACCGGCTCCCGGGTGCTCTACACCACCTCTTTGGGCGGCAGCCGCTGGGAGGGTGCTTTTGCCATCACGGTGGATGCCTCGGGCAACGTCTATGTGGCGGGCGCAACCGAGTCGCCCGACTTCCCCACAACCGAGGGAGCTTTCCAGACATCGTTTGGCGGAGATTACGATGTGTTCGTCGCCAAACTGGATGCGTCGGGCGCGGTGGTGTACTGCACCTATCTGGGCGGGAGTGGAGAAGAGGATGAATCGGACATTGCCGTGGATGAAGCCGGCAACGTGTATGTGGTGGGGACAACCCAATCGAAGGACTTCCCCACGACCGAAGGAGGTCTCCAGCGCGCCCTGGCGGGGAAGCAAGACGCGTTCGTGGCCAAACTGGATGCCACCGGTTCGGCGTTGCTCTATTCAACCTACGTTGGCGGACAAGAAGACGAAGAAGGCTGGGGCATCGCCTTGGACGGCGAGGGAAACGCCTGCATCACTGGCCAGACGCGGTCTAAGGATTTCTTTACCACCCCTGGCGCCATTCAGGGATCCCTGGCGGGCGGTGCCGACGTGTTTGTCAGCAAGCTCGACCCCGGCGGCTCGAGCTTGCTTTACTCCACATACTTGGGCGGAGCGGGAGAGGAGCACATGGCGGACGACGGCGGGAATATCGCAATAGACGCCCAAGGACACCTCTACGTGGCCGGCACGACCGAGTCGCACAACTTCCCCACGACGCCGAATGCCTTTCAGAGGAATTTCGCCGCAGGCAAGGCCGACGCTTTCTTGGCCAAGCTTGACCTAGCCAATTCCCGGCTTGTCTATTCGACCTATCTCGGCGGCGGTGGCGGAGACCATGCTACCGGGGTGGCGGTGGATGCCCAGGGCCAAGCGTGTATGACGGTGCAAACCGACTCGGCCGACTTCCCCACGCAAGCGCCAGCGCAGGCCGTTTTCGCGGGGTGCGAGTCCGACGCCTTTATCGTCAAATTCGATCAGGACGGATCCAGGCTTCTCTTCGCCACCTATCTCGGCGGCACTGGGGGGGAGTTCCCCGAAGACATTGCCCTGGACGGCGCCGGCAACGTGTATGTGTCCGGCTCGGCCACCTCCACCGACTTCCCCACCGCGGCAGCCATTCAGGCAACCTACGCGGGAGGTAGGAACGACATCATCTTGGCCAGGTTCGACCAGCGATCGGGCCCAGCGACAGGTGGGAAGCTCACCGGCCGCATCACCGAATACGTCGTGCCCACGCCGGAGTCGCTCCCGCACGACCCGGCGGTCGACCCTCAAGGCCGCGTCTGGTACACCGGCCAGCGCGCCAACCTCCTCGGGCGGTTCGACCCCGAAACCGAAACCTTCCAGGAGTTCCGCGTCCCCACCCCCGACTCCGGGCCGCACGGTCTGGTGAGCGACGAGCAAGGCAACATTTGGTTCACCGAAAACTACGTGGGCAAGGTCGGCCGGCTCGACCCCCGCACCGGGCGCTTCCGCGAGTTCGTCGCTCCCATCGCCAAAGACCCGCACACCCCTGTCTTCGGCCCGGACGGTCGCCTGTGGTTCACCTCCCAACGCTCCAACCTGGTGGTGCGCTTCAACGTGAAGAATTTCAACATGAAAGAAATCCGCGTCCCCACGCCGGACGCTCGTCCCTACGGCATCGTCGCCGGGCCAGACGGGCGGATGTGGTTCTGCGAGCTGGCGGCCGGCAAGCTCGCCGCCATCCGGCCGGGCGAGAGTACGATCGTCGAGTACGTCCCGCCCACGCCCGACTCCGGCCCGCGCCGCCTGGCTGCCGATGCGGAGGCCATCTGGGTCACCGAGTACCGGGCCGGGCAGCTGGCTCGTTTTGACGTCAAGACGGAGCAGTGGCGGGAGTGGCCGTCGCCCTCGGGCAAAGAGTCGCGCCCCTACGGCATCGCCCTCGCCGCCGACGGCAGCGTCTGGTACAACGAGGCCGGGGCCAACAAGATGGTGCGCTTCGACCCGCGCACGGAAAGCTTCGAGACCTTCCCCCTGCCCTCGCCTCGCAGCGTCGTCCGCCACATGGTGCGCGACTCGCGCGGACGCCTGTGGCTCGCGGTCAGCGGCCCCCAGGGCACCGACAACAACCAGATCGCACGAGTTGATTGAGGGGATTTGTCATTCTGAGGAGCCGAAGGCGACGAAGAATCTCAGACTGAGATTCTTCGCTTCGCTCAGAATGACAGGCCTTGATGGACTGCGTCCCTAGAGAGTTGGCCAGAGGCGGTAGGCGATAAAGGCCAGGACCAGGACCTCGGCAGCGTCGAAGGCGGCGATGCCGGCGAGCAGCCGCCGCAGTCCCGACGCTTCGGGACCGCCGGCCATGGTGGCCACGGCTTCAAGCCGCGGCAGCGACTGCTTCCGCTCTAGCGCCGCCCAGCCGCCCACGTGAACCGCCCCCAGCAGAAACACCGCCACCCCAGGAAGGAGGCTTTCGGTGGTCAGCCAGAAGACCAGCAGGACCACATAGTAGAACGCCTCGAAGCGCAGAAAGTTCATCAACCCCAGGACACGGGTGAACGGCGAGCGGGCCGGGGCGATGCGCTGGCGCGCGGCCCGAGCCAGTTGCCCGAGCAGCACCCACTCGCCCACGTGCACGAGGATCATCACCAGCGTCAACAAGAAAACGAGGGTGGCGAACATGGCCCCGATTCTACCCGACCGGCTTGACCCGACGCGCATAATACCCCCATGCAAAGCTCTTCCCCGCTTTCTCCGGATGAGTTCGCCGCCTTCAACCGCGTCGTGAAGGTGCTCTACTTCGCCTTGTTTGCTACCGTCGGGATTTACTGGTTCGTTCTCGAACTCATCGCCCGGCAGCGGGAGCCAGCCGAGTTGGGTCTCCTGAAAACCGTGCTGCAAGCCCTCGCCGCCGTCACCCTGTTCGCCGTCCTCTATCTGCGCTTTGCCCGCATCGGCTCTCTCGTCGCCGACCCGGCGGCCGAGCCCACCGTCCAGCTCGCCCGCCTGCGGATGCTCTACATCCTCTGCTTCACGCTGGCCGAGAGCGTGGCCCTCTACGGCTTCGTGCTGCGCATCCTGGGCGGCGCCCGCGAAGAGGCGATTCCGTTCTTCCTCGGCTCGGGCCTCCTCTTTGTTCTCTGCTACCCGCGCCCGCGGCAGTTGCCGGGTGGTTCGAGTTGATTTGACAGCGGGGGGTGGGCCATGTAGGCTAGGAATTCGTCGGGTGGCGAGTGTAGTTCATCCTATCCTCACTCGTCGGGAGGCGCGATGATTGACGCACACGCCCTAGCGTATCTGCTGCAAGCCAAGATTATCCCGCCCAGCGATATCGGCACAAACGTCCAGCTCGTCCTGCGCTGGATTCACTTCCTGGCCGGCATCACCTGGATCGGCCTGCTGTACTTTTTCAACCTGGTGAACGTCCCCTTCATGAAGGCGATGGACGCTCCCACCAAGGGCAAGGTGGTTCCGGCGCTGCTGCCGCGGGCGCTGTGGTGGTTCCGCTGGGGCGCGGTGGTGACCGTGCTGGCGGGCTTCGTTTACTGGCTTCTCATCCTGAACACCGAGCCGCCCCCCGATCCCGGCAGCCGCACCTGGACCACCGTCGGCATCTGGCTGGGCCTGGTGCTGATTACCTGGGTCATCAGCTACTTCCTCGTCCAAGTGCCCGCCGTCACCAAGAACGGCTGGATTGTGGGGGTGCTGGTGTTCTTCCTGGTCGGCGCCATGGGCCACCTCATCATCAGCTTCAACACCTACGAAGGGGCGAGCAACCGGGCCCTTTCGATCGGGGTCGGCGGCGGCATCGGCGTCTTCATGCTGCTCAACGTCTGGGGGATCATCTGGCCCGCCCAGAAGCGCATCATCGCCTGGACCAAAGAAAACGCCGAGAAGGGCACCGCCATCCCGCCCGAATCCGCCACCCTCGCCCGCCGGGCCTTCCTGAGCTCCCGCGTCAACGCCTGGCTGTCCATCCCCATGCTGTTCTTCATGGCCGCCGCCAGCCACTACCCGTTGTTTGTCGGCGGCTAGACCGACTGAGAAAGCCTTCAGCCTCTAGAGCGGCCCCGAGGGGCCGCTCTTGCTCTTTCTAGCGGTTCCGGCGCAGCCAGGCGGCGAGCAGAATCAGCAGCGGCAGCTCCACCAGCGGCTCAATGACCTGGGTCACGGCCACCAGCGGGTGCGCCGGAAACAGCACCAGAGCGAGCGAGAGCGTGAGCGGCGAGTTGCGGGCGCAGGCGGTCGAGGCCAGCGAGGCCCGGGTCGGCGCCGAAAAATCGAGCCGGTGCCCCACCGCCACCGCCGCCAGCGCCGAGAGGACAAAGAAAAGTCCGACCGGCGGGAGGAAGCGCAGCAGCACCTGCGGCTGCTCCCACAGCAGCCGCCCCTGGTGGGCGAACATGGCGGCGATGAGCGCCGTCAAGGCCGCGTACTGGAGGAAGACCACTCGCCGCTCGGCCGCCTCGGCGGCAAACAGCCGCCGCAGGGCCTGCGCCGAGGCCAGGGGGAGAAAGACGTAGAGAAGCAGGCTGTGCCCCACCACGGCGAAGTCCACCGGCACCAGCCGCTGGGTGAACACGTACAGGTAGAACGGCAGCAGCACCAATTGCAGCACCAGGTTCCAGGGCAGGAGAGCAAGGTTCAGCGGCACGTCCCCCCGGGCGAGCGCCGTGAATACCAGGTACCAGTCCGTGCACGGGGTGACGAGCACCAGCACCAGCCCCACCCACAGCGCCGGGTAGTCCCGGAGGAAAAGCCAGCCGAGCCCGTAGGCGACGAGCGGGGTGAGCAGAAAGTTCAGCCCCAGGGCCGCTGCAAAGTAACGCCGGTGACCGAAGGCAGCGCGGAGCCGCTCGAGCGGCACCCGGTAGAACACCGCAAACAGCACCAGAACGAGCGCCGGCGGAATCGCTCGCTCGGCCTGCCCCGCCAACTCTGGAGCGGCCCGGGCGAGCACCAGGCCTAGTCCCACCGCGCTCAGCAGCAGGGCCGGCTCCAGTCGCTCCCCCCAATCGAGTTCCTGCGCCGGAGGTTTCACTTCGCCTCGTGGACCACCGTCTCCCAGGGGGAGCGCAGCTCGTAGGTCACGCCGCGCCAGGTGAGCCGGCGGGTGAAGGCCGAAGCCACGAAGTTCGCGGCCAACAGCCACGGAACCAGGGCCGCTTGCAGCGTCGGGCTCCACCAGGTGCGCCGCAGCTCCTCGCGGTGCCGGGGCAGGAGCAGCCACACCGCGGCCAGCCGGTAGATGCCCTTGGCTATGGTGAGGGCGGAAATAGCTCCCAGGGTGAAGAGGACCACCAGGCTGGTCTTCCAGGACACGAACAGCAACGCGGCCGCCAGAACCAGCCCGAAGAGATGAACCCCGCAATAGAAGGCGTGGACGCCCGTGGCCGGCCACCACAGGCGGGGCTCATAGACCCGGGTGATGAGAATCTGCCGCGTGGTCCACTCGAAGAGCTTCGCCCAAGTGGTGGGATGGTGGGTGGCCACCAGGCACTGGGGCACGAAGACGATGGGGCGGCCGGCGTCGCGCAAAGCCCGGGTGAGCATGTAGTCGTCGCTCACGCAGCCCGCCCAGTAGCGCGGCGCATCCACCTCGTAGAAGGTGCGGCGGCGGACGGCCATGCCTCCGCCCCAGCAGAAATTGCGCTTCCATTCGCCCATGTAGGTGACGGCGGGGGCGTTCCAGGCCGATTGCAGGCCGGAGAGGAAGTCGCCGTCGGGCACGTACCAGCGGAAGGTGCTGGCCGCGCCTACTTCGGGGTCGGCTAGGTGCGCCACCAGGGTCCGCAGCCAGTCCGGGGCGGGCCGCCCGTCGGAGTCGGCGAAGACCAAAACCTCCGTGTCGGGGCCTGCGGCCGCTACCCCGGCCAGCAGGTTGTTCACTTTCTCGCCGCGGCCGACGGGACGGCCGGCGATCACCACCCGGGCGGGCGAGCGGCTTGCCTGGGCCAGCCGCTCGCAGAGCGCGGCGGCCGGGTCGTCCCCTGCCGCCAGCACGAAAACTACCTCATAGTCAGGGTGATCCTGGCCGAGCAGGGCTCGCAGATTCGCTTCCAGGTCGGGGTCCATTCCCTTGCAGGGACAGATCACCGTGGTTTTCGGGGTGTAGTCCGGCAAGGACTGAGCCAGTCGCCGGCGCACGAAGGCAAGAAACCGCGGGCCGTCCTGGAGGGCGATCAGGCTCTGGATGGCGAGCAGCCCGGCCAGCACGAAAAACAGGGTGAGCATCGAGGCGGAGTCTAGTCCCGCAGTGCAGGATTGACAACTGCTCGACTCTTCCCTACCATCCGGCGACACCTTTCGGTTGCCGGGGCGAGGCATGAGCAAAGAAAAAGTCATCGAGCAGATTCATCAGCTTCAGAAGGCGCTGGAAGAGATCGAGAAGCGGCTGACGGAAACCGAGCTGCCGCTGGCGGTGCTGGAAGACTTCAAGATGGCGGTCGATCACACCCGCATGACCGTCTGGGCCTTGCTCTCCAGCCCGCAGGGTGACCAGTTCGAAGTGGCCGCGGCCATCGTCCGCTTCCGGGTCAAGCGCACCATCGAAATGTGCCGGCAGATTGTGCTGGACATCGACACCAGCGAGCTCACCATTGACTCGCCGGAACTGCAACAATTCCAGGAAGTCGTAAAAGCGACCTTGGAGCGCATCGACCGCCTGTATCAGTCCGGCAGCTAGACCAGTCCCAGCAGCGGGCACAGCCAGCCAAGCAAGAGCAGGATCACTCCGAACCCCAGCAGGTCAAGCAGCACCCCCGCCCGGATCATGGCGAGCAGCGGCACCCGACCCGAGCCGTAGACAATCGCGTTCGGCGGGGTGGAAACCGGCAGCACAAAGGCCAAGCTCGCCCCGAGCGTCGCCCCGAGCGCCGGCGGGAGCGGCGATACCCCGGCGGCCTTCGCCACCGCAATCGCCACCGGCACCACCATGCTGGCCGAGGCTGTGTTAGAGGTGGTTTCGGTAATCAGGATGGCGAAGCCGGTCGCAGCGGCGGTGATCATCCCCAGGGTGGGCTCGACGCCACTGCCGAGCAGCCCCCGGGCCAGGCGCTCGGCCAGCCCGGTCGTGTACATCAGGCTCCCCAGACTCAACCCGCCGCCGAAGAGCAGAATCGTTCCCCAATCAATCTGCACAGCCTCCCGCCAGCTGAGGGCGCCGCGGGGTGGAGTCCAGTGCACGGGCAGCAGGAACAGCAGAGAGGCTCCGAGCAGGGCCGCCACGCCCTCGTTCAGGTGCTCGCTGGCGAGCTGGTAGAGCGGGTCGTCCACCCCGCGCAGCAGTGCCAGCACGCCCGGCGCCACCCACAGAACCACGGCCATCAGGAAGGCGACGAGTGTAAAGGTCTGCGCCCGGCCCCAGGGGGCGATGTCCCGGCGCAGCCCGGCGAGGGTCGGCTCGAGCCCCGTCAGCCGGCGGGGTGGGGCGGGATGCAGCCACTTCATCAGCAGCGCCAGCAGCCCGAACATCACGAGCGAGAGCGGCACGCCCAGGAGCATCCATTGGAAAAAAGGAATCCGGGTCCCGGCCAGATTCTCGAGCATCCCCAGGCCAATGAGGTTCGGCGGGGTGCCCACCGGCGTCGCCAGGCCGCCCACCGAGGCGGCATAGGCCACCATCAGCATCAAGCCGGTGAAGTAACTGCGCCCGGCGCGGGCCAGGGCCGGCCCGCCTTCGGCGAAGGCCGCCTCCAGGGCGTTGCTCAACCCGACGATGATGGGGAAGAGGATGGCGACGGTGGCGGTGTTGCTGATCCACATCGAAAGCAGCAGGGCCGTTGCTCCTACGGCCAGCCGGATGCGAGCGGGAGAGCCGGCGATGAGCCCTGCCCCCAGCACCCGGAGCGCCACCCGCCGGTCCAGTCCGTTGACGGTCATGGCTCGCGCCAGCAGGAAGCTGCCCAGAAAGACGAAAATGATGGGGTCGGCAAAAGGCTGGAACACCGCGCGGGCGTCGGCCACGCCCAGAAGGACGCACAGGGCCGGGCCGAGCAGGGCCGTGGCCGGAATCGGCAGGGCCTCCGTGACCCAGTAGACAATCACCAAGACGAGCACCGCCGCCAGCCGCTGCTCCGCCCCGGACAACCCCGACGCTCCGGCATAGACGCCGAGGGCAGCGAGCGGCCCGGCCACAAACCCCAAGCGCCGCCGCCACAGCTCGAAACGCTCCTCGAGCGGCGAAAGCCGCTCCCGCTGGCCGTTCTCGGTCATGGGCGGTGTCACGCCGTGTTCTAATCGCGGCCGAAGACGCGCCGCGCCACCTGCTCGGCCACCGTGTCGAGAGCCTCGTAGAACTTCTGCCCGGCGTGCTCGGCTTTGTCTTTCATCTGCGGGGCCGGGTCGAGCAGCGGCGCCACTCGCTCCCGGAACAGCGCCGACCGCTCCGCCGGATCGCGGAACTCCTCGGCTTCGTGGGCGAGACTCATCCCTACCTCCGGCCCCAACTTCAGCTCGGCCGCCAGCGACTCCCAGAACTTTTCCCGGAAGCGCCGCTGGGCCGACGGGTCGGCCAGCCGCAGCGGGCCCAGGCGAAAGCGGTAGAGCTGGCCGCAGCACTTCTCGACCACGAGCCGCCCGAGCAGCACGAGCGCCAGGCGCCCGAGCTGGTTCGAGCGGGCCAGGAACTGGTCGGGTGGATTCTTCAGGTGCCGCCGGTCGAAGCCCATGATGTAGGAGTCGACGAAGCGCGGAATCAGCCGCTCGCCTTCCAGGTGGCCGAAGACGCGGTGCGCGGCCGCCCGGGCGCGCTCTTCCACTTGCTCCGGTGTCAGTCCCATCGCGGCCCACTCTAGCCCCATCGGATTCGCCCGTGCAACGCCAACCTTGGAGCGGCGACCCGCCCGGCGCAGTCGGGGTAGAATCCCCTGAGCAGGACCAGGGCGGAGGAGACCCATGAAGCGCAAAAGAACAACCCGGAAGAAGAGCTCAAATCAGGCGCTGCGGCAGCACCTGCTCAACCTGCTCGCCAGCCAGGGGGCGCACCTCGACTTTGACGCCGTGGTGGCCGACTGGCCGGTCGGGCTCCGCGGCGCGAAGCCCCCGGGCGCCCCCCACACCCCCTGGCAGCTCCTCGAGCACCTGCGCATCGCTCAGTGGGACATCCTGGACTTTTCCCGAAATCCGAAGTACACCGAGCTCAAGTTCCCCGACGGCTACTGGCCCTCGACCCAAGCCCCACCCGACCACCGGGTCTGGGAGAAGAGCCTGCGCGCCTTCCGAGCAGACTTGAAGGCGATGCAGAAGCTGGTGGCGAACCCGAAGACCGACCTCTTCGCCCGCATCCCCCACGGCACCGGGCAGACCATCCTCCGCGAGGCCCTGCTCGTGGCCGACCACAACGCCTATCACCTCGGACAACTGCTCCTGCTGCGTCGGCTTCAAGGCGCCTGGCCTCCGGCGAAAGGAGAACCGGGCTTTGGCCTTTAGCCCGTAAGTGATTGATAATAAAAGAAAATCATAGAGAAGGGCAGAAACGGCGCCCCCCGCTTGACTTTGCCCGCCGATGGGGGGAGAATGGTTGGGCGAACCTGTCAGCCGATGTCCACCCCACTAGAAGGCGAGCCCCAGGGAAGTCTCTCCCTAAGTCCGCCCCTCGGGACGCCCGCACCCGGAACCGAAAAGAAGCTCCACCCCGGACGGCTGGTGTTGCAGCGGATTGGCTGGCGGCGACCCTCGGCCGATGAGCGCCGGCTGTGGGTGGTTCAGGGGATTGTTATCGTCGGGGCGGTGCTGCTCATCGGGGCTCTGATGTTTCTAGCCTTGCGCTAGTGCCGTTCCACTATTTGGCCCTATCTTCCCTGAAGCCGGATGACACATTTCAGGGCTGGGCACGCATACAACTGTTAGGCTCGAAAAGTTGGAACGACACTAGCTGGTCCGGCTGAACGACCCCTCGAGAAACGCCTTCAAGTTGGCCAGGGTGTCCTTCCAGCCCGTGATGACCGCCTCATAGTACCAATCCCAGTCGGGACCTTCCCCGTAGCCGTCCTGGCGCACGCTCACCCGCGTCCGCCCGTCCTTCTCTCGCACGGAAATCCTCAGCCGCATCGGCCCCAGCACCGGCCGCTCGTGATTGAAATACACCAGCGGCTCCAGGCGCAGCCATTTGCCCGGCTGGTAGGACTTCACCACACCCGCCACCACGTACTTATACCCCCGCCCGGGCTCCCCCCAGGCCAGCGAATACACCCCGCCCTTGCGCTCCTCCACCAGGCCCTTCGCCACACCCCACCACTGCTTCATCTGCTCCACATCCAGGAAAGCCCGCAGCGCCTGCTCGGGGGTTGCCTGGATCCGAATCGACCGGCCCACCTTCCGCGCCTCCGCCATCACCGCTCCTTTTCTTGCCCCGCCGGCCACTGGGCCGCCTGCCGCGAGAATTTCTTTCCCACAAAGGCCCGTGCCTCTTCGGCGGTCTTCAATTCTCCCTCGAGCTGCGCCTCTTCCACCGCGGCGAGAATCTTCCCCATCAGCGGCCCGGGCTGGTAGCCCATCGCTTTGAGGTCATCGCCCGTCAGCAGCCGCGGCGGCCGCACCACCTCCGCGGGGAGCGACTCGAGTTGCTCCTTCACGAACCGCCAGTTCGAGAGGTCGCCGTGGCTGGCCAAGCAGTCCAGCCGGTGCAGCTCCAAGTGCTCCTCGAACCCCTCCATGGAGATGAACCGCTTGAAAGTGCTCGGCCGCATCTTGGGCGCATCTTTAAACCGTAAATGGTGCCGCACCAGCCCCACCACCCGCTCGGTCTCCGCGTTCGAGAGCCGCAGCCGCTGGCAGATTTCTTCGGCCATCACCGCCCCCACTTCCGAGTGCTCATCGAAGCGGATGCGGTCGGCCACCCGGAAGGTGGGCGGCTTGCCCACGTCGTGCAGCAGCGCTCCCAGCCCCAGCGTGGGCGTTGGCCGCTCCAGTTTTTCAAGCAGGAGCAGCGTGTGCACCCAGACGTCGCCTTCGGGATGGAACTCCGGGGGCTGCTCGACCCCTTTCATCCGCGCCACCTCCGGCAACAACACCGCGAGCAGGCCCGAGTCGTCCAGCAGCTCGAACGCCCGCCGGGCGGCGCCCTCGGTCAGCATCTTTACGAACTCGTCCCGGATGCGCTCCCGCGACACCTGCGTGATGCTTCGAGCGCCTGCCCGCAGCGCCGCCCAGGTTTGCTCCTCGATCCGGTAGCCGAAGCGGGCCGCAAAGCGGATGGCCCGCAGCAGGCGCAGCTTGTCTTCCGCAAAGCGCTCCGTGGGCTCGCCAATCGTCCGGACCAGGCCGGCCTTGAGGTCGGCTCGGCCGCCGACAAAGTCGAGGTACTCGTCCTTCAGGGGGTCGTAGAGCAGCCCGTTGAGGGTGAAGTCGCGTCGGCGGACGTCCTCTTCCGGGGTCTGGGCGTAGCGCACCTCGCGCGGATGGCGGCCGTCCGCGGTGCCGTGGTCGGAGCGGAAGGTGGCAACCTCAATCTCGTCGGCGTCAATGAGAACCTTGACCACGCCGAACTGCGCCCCCACGGTCACCGCCTTGGGGAAGAGCCGCAAAACCTGTTCGGGCGTGGCGCTGGTCGCCACATCGTAGTCCGCCGGCTCGCGCCCCAGCAGCAGGTCGCGCACACACCCGCCCACCAGATACGCCCGGTGGCCGGCCGCCGCGAGGCGCCGCGCCACCTCCGTGGCTTTCTCCCGCAGTGCGCTCATCCCCGCGATTATACCCGCCCATGCTGCTCTTTCTGTCATTCCGACCCCGAGCGTAGTCGAGGGGGAGGAATCTGCATTTTTCTGCCCTTGCCGGTACGACATCCGGACACTTGTCACCCCGAGCGAAGTCGAGGGGCCTGCTGGTCGGGTTCTAGCGAGAGGACTTTCGCGGCAGGCTCTTGGCCGAGCGATGGCGCCGGCCCCGAAGCGCTCGCGCACCCGGCCTGTCCCGAGCCCCTCTCCACCAAACCTAAGGAAGGGGCGAGGGATCGGCGGCCTGCAATCAATCCTCATTTCCCTGTATCTTTCCACTGAGGTCTATCTGGGTTTGCTCGGGAGAGTCTTCGCAGAACGAATCGCTTTGGTTCCGAAACGAGCCCGTACCTTGTCTGCCGCTCTTGCGAGCTTTTCCTGCCGCGCCCGCCGCTCGGCCTCAAGCAGCGGAAGCTGCTGGGGGCCTTCGGTAAGCGAGCCGGCGGCGATGCCGACGAGGCGCACCTTCTTCTTCCGGTCCCAGGCCCGGCGGAACAGCGCCGCTGCGGTCTCATAGATAACCGCATCGAGGTCGGTCGGCTCCCGGAGCGTCTTCGCCCGGGTGAGCGTCCGGAATTCGGCAGTGCGCAGCTTCAAGGTAATAGTGCGGGCGTGGAAGCAGTGCTCGCGCAGGCGCCGGCCGACGAGCTCGGCGAGATAGGCCAGCGTCGAGTCGAGCTCCTTCGGGTCCGAGACGTCTTCGGCAAACGTCCGCTCGTGGCTGATGGACTTCTGCTCCTCGTCCACGAACCAGAGGTCGGTGTCCTGCCCGCGGGCCTTGAGGTAGAGCCCCTTGCCCCAGGCCCCGAAGGCTTCAACCAGCTGATCTTCGGTCACCCGGGCGAGCTCGCCGACGGTGCCAACGCCCATGGCGTAGAGCACCTTCTCCGTCACCGCCCCGATGCCGGGAATCCTGCGCACTGGGAGCGGTGAAAGAAACGCTGCCTCCGCTCCCGCCGGTACCCACAAGAGCCCGCGGGGCTTGGCGACGTCCGAGGCCACCTTGGCGACGAGGTACGAGTTCGCCACCCCGATCGAGCACGGCAATTTCGTTTCCTCCCAGATGGCCCGCTGGATTTTCTGCGCGATGGTCCAGCCTGCCCCGCCAGCCCCGCTGCCTGCGGGGCCAGCGGCGGGGGCCGCGCCGTGCAGGCGCTCGGTGCCGGTCAGGTCGAGGTAGGCTTCGTCAATCGAAACCATCTGGACGATGGGGGTAAAGCGCTCGAGGATTTTTCGGACTTTGTCCGACCACTCCTGGTAGCGGTCGTAGTTGCCGGGCAGGAAGATGGCCTCGGGGCACAACCGCTTGGCGGTGCGCGACGGCATGGCCGAATGAATCCCGTACTTCCGGGCCTCGTAGCTCGCCGCGGCCACCACGCCCCTTTCGTCCCCCGCCGCCCCCACCACCACGGGCTTGCCCCTCAGCGTCGGGTCGTACAACTCCTCCACCGACACAAAAAACGCATCCATATCGACGTGCGCAATTTGCTCCATAATCCTGTCTGTCATTCTGACCCGTACGGGGAAGAATCTCAAACGCAGCTACCGGCACAGTTGAGATCCTTCGCTTCGCTCAGGATGACAGCCAAAGACGCGAATCAATAAATCGCCCAGGTTCCGGGTGTAGCCAACTCCAAGAGATGATTGTCCGGGTCGCGGAAGTAGAGGCTGCGGCCGCCGCGCTCCCAGGGGACTTTGCTTTCGATGGCGACCCCATTCTCCCCGAGCCACTTCTCCCAGGCGTCGAAGTCAGAGGCGTCAATCTTAAACGTCAGGTGCGAGGTGCCGCTCGAATCCGAGCCGGGAATCACGCCCCCGGAGGATTGATGCGGCCCGGCCGAGCTGCCCTTGCGGATGAGCAGGAGCACCTGCCGGCCGAGGACGCTCAAGGCCACCAAGCGGTGATCGCCTTCAATGCGCTCGAAGCCGAAAAGCTCCTGGTAGAAGCGCGCCGAGGCCTCGACGTCCTCCACATAGAGCGCCGTCTCCAGCACCCCGCCCAGCTTCGGCCGCATAGTGCCATTATCGCACCGTGATCCGTGACCAGGGACCGGCGACGCGTGAATTCGTCAGGGCACGCTTTCAAGCGTGCTGATCGGCGGCAGGAATAGGGGCCGGCTTTAGCCGCTGAGGCCCTCAGGGGCTTCCCGCACACGGCGCGGGATCTCCGCTGTGCTCCGAAAAGCCCCTTTCTTGAATGTCCCTGTCGGCACGGCTAAAGCCGTGCCCTGACGGGGCCTGACCGTTCGACTCTTCAACTCTTCTTTTGGGCGGCCAGGACGCGGGGGATGCCGGCCAGGTCGTTCGTGACTTCGACGTTCGTCCAGGCGTCGCCGGCGAGCGCCTTGACCCGCTCGGCCATCCCGTAGCCGAGCTCCAAGACCAGCCAGCCTTTCGGGACCAGAGCCCCGCGAGCTTCCTCAATCAGCCGGCGCGTGACCTCCAGGCCCTCGTCTGCGGAGAAAAGCGCCGTCGGGGGCTCGTGCTCGCGCACTTCGCGGGGTAGCCGGTCGGCTTCTTCGGGGCGGACATAGGGCGGGTTCGAGACCACCAGGTCAAAGGCGCGGTTGTCGAAGTCGGCTCCCACGTGGCCGTGGTGGCCGAAGAAGGCTTCGAACAGGTCGCTCTGGACGAACTGCACGCGCCCGGCGAGACCGAGCCCCTCCGTATTGCGCCGGGCGACGCTCAAGGCCTTCTCGCAAACATCGGTGGCCACGATTTCCGCCTCCGGCAGCTCCGCGGCCAGGGCCAGGGCGATGCAGCCCGAGCCGGTGCCGAGGTCGGCGATGCGGGGGTCGGGCCGCTTCAAGCGCTCGCGCACGAGCTTGAGCGCCACCTCCACGACGTGCTCGGTCTCGGGGCGCGGAATGAAGACGCCCGGCTCGACCTGGAAGGTCAGGCCCCAGAACTCCTGCTTGCCGGTCAGATACTGAGTGGGTGTGCCGGCGGCACGCTCGGCGACGAGCTTGCGGTAGGCGCGCTCTTCGTCCGTGATCATTTCCATTTCCGGGTGAGCGTAGAGGAAGGCGCGGTCGCGCCGCAGCACGTGCAGGAGCAGGACTTCGGCGGTGGTCGAGGCCGAGGGCACCTGCGCGGCGGTCAGCTGCGCGATGGCTTCGCTCAACGCCTCGCGGACGTTCATGGCGGGAAACCCTGTCCCTGCCTCTTACCCCCGCGGGCCAACCGCGGCCCGGCGGGGCGAGGGGGCTTACCGCTTCCTTCTTTTCTTGGGAGCGGACTGGGCGGCCAGCAGGCCGCGAATCTCGTAGTAGGTGGCCAGAATCTGCGGCAGGCTCATGGCGCCCCCGCGGGCGGTGTAGAAGGCGACGGTGAGGATGGCGGCAATGACGTCGATCTCTTTCATCAGGCGCACCTCGAAGCGAAGGTTGGGGCCAACAGGGTAGCCGGTCGCCCCGCCCGGACGCAAGCGAATCGCAGCCCTCAGGCGCTGACCAGCTCTTTCTTCAGCCGCTCGGTCTGGTAGTGGGTGACGAGGGCGTCGACGAGCGGTTGCAGCCGGCCGTCGAGCAGCTCGGGCAGCTGGTGCAGGGTCAGGCCGATGCGGTGGTCGGTGACGCGGTTCTGGGGGAAGTTGTAGGTGCGGATCTTCTCGCTGCGGTCGCCGCTCTTCACCATCTCCCGCCGCTCGGCCGCAATCGCTGCCTGCTGCTTTTCCCGCTCCAGCTCGTAGAGCCGCGTCCGCAAAACCCGCAGGGCCTTGGCCTTGTTCTTGATCTGCGATTTTTCGTCCTGGCAGGTGACGATGAGGCCGGTGGGTAGGTGCGTGACCCGCACGGCCGAGTAGGTGGTGTTGACCGATTGCCCGCCCGGCCCCGAGGAACAGAAGGTATCAATGCGCATCTCTTTGGGCTCGATCTGGATGTCAATCTCTTCGGCTTCGGGCAGCACCGCCACGGTGGCCGCCGAGGTGTGGATGCGGCCCTGCTGCTCGGTTTCGGGCACGCGCTGGACGCGGTGGACACCGCTTTCATACTTCAGGCGGCTATAGACCTTGCCGCCCTGGATGGAGGCGATGACTTCCTTGAGCCCGCCGACGGTGCTGGGGCTGGTGGAAAGCACTTCCACCTTCCAGCGCTGCGACTCGGCGTAGCGCGAGTACATGCGGAAAAGCTCTTGGGCAAAGAGCGTGGCCTCGTCGCCGCCCGTCCCGGCCCGGATTTCAAGCAGGACGTTCTTTTCGTCGTTCGGGTCCCGGGGCAGGAGCAAGATTTTGAGCTCCTGCTCGATCTGCCCCTGCTTCCGCTCCAGCTGCGGCAGCTCTTCGTGGGCGAGCGCTTTCATTTCGGGGTCGTCGAGCAATGGCTTGGTTTCTCGCCGGTGCTTTTCCACCTCTTTCCACTCGCGGTACTTTTCGACCACGGCGCGCATTTCGGCGAGAGCCTTGGCGAGCTTCTGGTAACGGGCGCTGTCGGCCAACACCTCGGGCTGGGCGAGCTCGAGGGTCATTTCCTGGTAGCGCGCTTCCACCTGCTCGAGTTTTTGGAACATCGCCGAAGCGTTCATGTTCTCAGTTTACTCCCGCAAAAGGGGCGTGGGGGCCGGAAAAGGAATGTGTGTCGCCCGGACGGGCTAGGAACCGCTGAGCTTGGCGAGGCCGCTCGAGATATCGGGGTCGAACTGGAGGATGCGAGGAATGCTGGTCATTTCCATCAGCCGCATCAGCTTTTGGCTGAGGCCGACGAAGCGCAACTGGCCCTCGTGGCGGCGGAGGGTGGTCTGGCAGGCGACCATCTGGCCGAGGCCGTGGCTGTCAATGTAGTCGACGGCGGCCAGGTCAACCAGCACCTGCCGGGCGCCGCCTTCGACCACGCGCTTGACTTCGTCATGCAACTTCGAGCCGTAGTCGAGGGTCAGGCGTCCCCGGGGCGCGACCACAGTCACGCCCTTCTCCTGCCGGATTTCTACCTGCAAGCTCATGGGCCAAGTATAGCACGTCGCGTTCCAACGCCAGGCTCCACCGGCAAGCTTTGTTTTCCAGCCAGGAACTGCGTGGGAACGGGGCTAACGGAGTTTGGCGAGGTCGAACTCGGCTTCGACCCGCTGCCCGTCCGGGGTCAAGATGATAAAGCGGGTAGGCCGCGAGGCCACTCGCTCGGGGTCGTAGACGAGCGTCACCGTGGCCCCGGCCAGCCAGCAGGGGCCGCCCACTGCGCAGGAGTAGAAGGGCTCGCCGCGGAGGGAGACCGGGCTGATTTCGCCCGCCTGCACCAGGTGGTAGTCCAGCTCCTGCCAGAAGTCCGGGCTGCGGAGATAGATGGGCCCGATGAAAATGGGCACCGTAAAGGGCGAGTGGGCGGGATAGCTCGGGGTCAGGTTGAGCGTCACGCGCACAGCCAGTAGCGGGGCTTGGCGCTGGTACTCGGCTTCGGCCTGGACGGGGTTGTACCCGTCGAGGGCGGTGCGGGCGCGGTTCACCATTTCTTTGAACGGCGTCACCATCTCGATGCGCTCAACGTGCACACCTTCCTCGGGCGCCGGAAAGGTCTGCCCGTAGTCTTTCAGGAACTGCTCGGAGCGGAAAGTGTTGTCCTTGCCGAGGAAGTAGGCGTCGCGCAGGCTGCGAGAATTGAGCTCCCGCTCATAGGCCTGCCCGGCCACCGCTCCCGCAAGCAGTACCGCCAGCCCCGCCACGAATTTACCTCGGGTCTGCATTCCCTGTCTTGCTCCCACCTCTTTAGATGCGGCGCTGGATGGCGGGGAAAGATTCCCAGACTTTGACGCCGCAGAAGTGGGAGCCCTCGGTGCAGATGGGCGAGGCGATGCCGGCGCGGATGCTACAGGGCGGGCCGATGTAGCGCATCAGGCGGGGATGGACGCGGCGCACCTGCTCGATCTCCTCGAGCGAGGCCTGGTAGATCTCCTCTTGGGCGTTGAAGCAGGTGCGCATAGTCCACTTGTGCAGGAGGTGGATGAGCGCGCCGGACTCGAGGAAGCGGACCGCCACGGCGTTGGGCAGCACGTAGAGAGCAAACTCGCGGGCCACGCCCAGCGCGAGCAGGCGGTTCTTGGCCGCCCAGGCTTCGGCCATCGCCCGCTCGTAGACCTCGCGGGCCCGCGGACTCCGCCGGATGAGCATCGGGGTGATGTAGTCGGGCTCGGGCGAGTCCGTGGCGAGCAGGAGCGGCCGCGAGCCCGGCACCATGCGGTGGCGCTGGTCCTGGCTGTCGGCCGTATGGCTGATGCGCTTGGCGAAGGTGTAGGTGGCGTGGTTCAGGGCCCGCATCAGGGGCGAGTGCGCGGCCACGTTCAGTGTCTCGAGCCGATAGCCGTTCTTCGCCGGGTTCATGACGGCTTCTAGCGCGGCCTCGTCCGACATCTCGGCCGAGCTCTTGCCGAGCACCGCCCGCACCGCCTGGGCCACCACCCGCTCGGCATGGGGCGAATAGTCCAGGAGCACGGAGACGTGGCCGCCGAGCTGGGCGTTGAGCTCCTGCCGGAAGCCGTTCGTTGAGCCCTGCTGCAGGTAGGGCCACTCGGGGAGCTCGTCGTCGGCGAGCGGCTCCTTGCCGACGCGCTCGAAGAAGGCCGGATCCACTTCCTTGACCCGCGCCACCATTTCCCGCACCACCGCGGAGGCCTCGGTGGGCGTGTCGCCGGCACGCTGCATCCGCCACAGCCGGTGCAGCACGATGCCGCTCAGGGTGTGCACCATCGTCGTGAAGGCGGCGATGGGCAGCACGTAGCGGGCGATCTCGATGGCCTTCTTTTCCGCTTGCCGGGCCACCTTCTTCTTCCGGCGCTCGTGGGATATCTCCGACAGGTGCCAGATGTCGGCCAGTGTGGCGTGGGTCTCTTCTTGAAGCAGGGCGCTCAGTTGCCGGTAGCAGTCCCACGCGCGCTCGACGGCCTGCTCGTAAACCTCCCGCGCCTCGCCCGCGAGTGGAGGGACGTAGGCCTGCACTTTGTCCAGGCGGACGTAGCGCTGCGACTGCTGCTCGGAGTTGTAGAAGGGGTGCGAGTGCAGGAAGCTCCAGACGAACTGCCGGCTGACGTACTCGAGGCCAAACTCGAAGTGGGCGTGCTGGTAGACGGTGTGGTGGCCGCCCTCGAAGGTGGCGGCCCCGATGGTCAGCCGCTGCTTGTCGGTGATTTCATCCGGGGTGACGATGGTGGGCGAATAGCAGGTGCGGGCCGCGGCGATGGCCGAATCGTACGGCCGAGAGAAATGGTTCCGCAGGGTGACCCGAGGGGGAGCTGTCTCAACCATGCAGGCCTGCCGCGCTCAGGCTCGCCCGTAGGGGCTAGCTCGTGCGTCAGTCTAGTCCACCTGGCTCGGCCCCGCAAGACCCCCGGCAGCGACCAGTGCCTGGCGACCTGCGACCCGTGCCCTTGCTTGTCATTCCGAGCGCAGTCCCGCGACTGTCGCTCGGGACGGTGAGCGAGAGTCAAACCGCGAGGGCTCTGCTTGTTACCCCAGCAAGCGAGGAAAGCAGATTCCTCGACTACGCTCGGAATGACAAAAAGAGTGACGCGAGGCTACTTCTTGGCGGGGGCTTGTCCTGAAGGCTGGCCCTGAAGGGCGGGTTTGGCGCCGGCCTTCGTGGCCGGGGCCGCAGCTTGCGCCGCCTGGGCGTACTTGCGCTGGAAGCGCTCGACCCGCCCGGCGGTGTCGATGAACTTCATCTTGCCGGTGAAGTAGGGGTGGCAGGCGGAGCAGAGCTCGACCCGCAGGTGGTCGCCCTTGATGGTGGAGCGGGTCTTGAAGGTGCTCCCGCAGGCACACGACACCGTCACTTCGTGGTAGTCAGGATGAATGCCCGCCTTCATAGCTGCTCTCTTTCTTTCAATCGCAAAAAATATCCTATCAGAAGAATATCGGTTTCGGCAAGGGGCAACGGATTCCGCTTGTCACGAGAAGTAAAGAAGTGTAGTACGGGGTGCAAGCCAGCCAGGAGGGGGAATGCCCCGCCGGATCGCCGCCACCATTCTCCTCGTGCTCGGGGTCGTGGCATCCCTCGCCGGACAGCAGTCGGCGCCGCGAAGGCCAGAGTCGGGCTTCAATTGCTCGATCGAAGGCCAAGTCCTCTATTCCGATGGCTTCACCGGCGCCGAGGGCGTACTGGTCAAGCTGAGGCTGAACGGCATGCCCATGAACGACACAGTAACCCGCACGCGGGGACTGTTTCAGTTCCTCTCTTTGCCGATGGGGATGTACGAAGTGGAAGTATCGGCGGACGGCTACCAAACCGCTCGCGTGCCGGTGGACCTCTCGTTTGCCTGCCGCGAGAACTCGCTCCCGGTGCACCTGGAGCGCGACCCGGACCAACCGCTGGCGGGGGAGAGCGGCGCGGGCACGGTTTCGACGCGGGTTCTGCGGATTCCGGAAAAGGCGCGCGCGGAGTTCGAGAAAGGACTGAACGAGCTGCACAAGAAGGAACCCCCGGAGAAAAGCCTGCAACAGTTCCAACGGGCGATTGAATTGTATCCGGACTACGACGAAGCGTACGTGCAGCTGGCGCTGGCCCACCTCTGGATGGACAAGCCCGCAGAAGCCCAGCAACTCTTGGAAACCGCGACCGCCCTTTTCGACGGCAACGCTCGCGCCCACGTGCTGCTCGGCATGCTGCTGGGTCAGCAGGGCAAGACCGACGACGCCATCCGCGAGCTGGAAACGGCCATCCGAACCGACGAGAACAACTGGCGGGCTCACTTCGAACTGGGCAAGGCGTTCCTGAAGAAGCGACTAGGCGCACCGGCGCGCGCGCATGCTCAACGGGCCCACGAGCTGAATCCCCGCGAACCCGACGTCCACCTGCTTCTGCACGACGCCTGTCTGCTTCAGAAGGACATCCCGGCGGCGCTGGCCGAAGCCGATGAATTCATCAAGCTCTTCCCTGGCGACGAGATCGTCCCCCGCCTCCGCGAGCACGCGGAGCGCCTGCGGCAATCCCTCCCCGCCCAAGCCCCGTAGCCGTTCCCGGAACTGCCCTCCGCTACCTCCCCCCTTACCCCGTATGCGTTCTGCGTTCAGAACGCATTCGAACGCATGGGACGGCCACTCGACAATCGAACCACAATCGCGCCGGGGCACCCCCTCCTGTCATTCTGAGCGGAGCGAAGAATCTCAGC
>JACQTJ010000090.1 GCA_016210855.1 Acidobacteriota bacterium
CTCGTGGACGTCGGCCTCGGCTACCTCCGCCTGGGCCAGCCCGCCACTACGCGTTCTGGCGGTGAGGCCCAGCGCATCAAGCTCGCCCGCGAACTCTCCCGCCGCCAGACCGGCCGCACCCTCTACATCCTCGACGAGCCCACCACCGGGCTGCACTTTGACGACGTCCTCAAGCTCTTGAACGTCCTGAACCGCCTCGCCGACCTTGGCAACACCGTCATCATCATCGAGCACCACCCCGACGTCATCAAAACCGCCGACTGGATCATTGACCTCGGCCCCGAGGGGGGCGAGGCCGGCGGCAAGGTGGTTGCGGAAGGAACGCCGGAAGATGTGGCTAAGGCTAAACAATCACATACAGGAGCATTGCTTGCACGGATTCTGCCGAATGGGCGCAAACGGCGCTAGAATGCCGCAACCACCGCAGCCCGCCGTAGCCTGCAAGGCGAAGGCGGGCCGCTTAGCTTGCCCTGCCTGCCCTGAGCGTAGCCGAAGGGAGCGCAGGCGAAGGGTCGCCGAAGGCCCCCCGGAACGCGTCGCCAAGACCAAGGGCTCGCATACGGCAAAGCTCCTGGCCAAGATACTGGGCAATGGACGTCCCCGTCGTTAGCGGCTCCCACACCCCTGCCCGCCGTAGCCTGGGCGGAGGCGGAGCCAAACTCCTGGCCCGCATCCTCCGCAACGGCCATCCCCGCCGCCATTGAGCTTCAATTTCTGTTTTCCCTTTTCCGTTTTCTGTGGTAGGGATTCCCCGCACTAGGCACTGCGGACCGCGTACTGGTCAATGAAGTCCATCTACAACCTCGACCCGCTCGAATTCACCGGCCTGAAGACCGAGCCGCTGGCGCGGCGACCGTCCAAGGTCACCCCACAGGACTTCGCCCGCCCCCATAAGCGCGGCGGGCGCTTCTCCGAGTTTCTGGGCTCGCTACCGCGCATTCTGGCTGCCCTGGAGTTTCGCCGCCTGGTGGACGCGCTGCTGGCGGCCCGCCGCAAGAAGAAACCCATCCTCTGGGGCCTGGGCGGACACGTCATCAAGGTCGGCCTCGCCCCCGTCCTCATTGACCTCATGGAGCGCGGCTTCGTCCAAGGCATCGCCACCACCGGCGCCGCCCTCATCCACGACTTTGAAATCGCTCTCGCCGGCCGCACCTCGGAAGACGTCGAGGCGCAGCTGGCCCGCGGCCGCTTCGGGATGTCGCAGGAGACCGGCTCGCTCCTCAACAAAATCGCCCGCTTCGCGCATCGCGAAGACCTCGGCCTGGGCGAGGCCACCGGGCGCTTCCTCACCCGCACCGGCAAAGACGCCCTCGACCCGCCCCCACGCCACCTGGATGTCTCCCTGCTCGCCGCCGCCTATCGCACCCGCGTGCCTTTCACCGTGCATCTCGCCCTCGGCACCGACATCTTCCACGTCCATCCCGCCGCTGACGGCGCCGCCCTCGGCGCCTCCAGCCACCGCGACTTCCGCCTCTTCTGCGCGCTGGTTCGCCAGCTCCACGCCGGCGGCGTCTATTTGAACCTCGGCTCGGCCGTCATCCTCCCCGAAGTTTTCTTAAAGGCCCTCGCTGTCGTCCGTGGCCTTGGCCACCCGCTGCGCAACTTCTCCACCGCCAACCTCGACTTCCTCCAGCACTATCGCCCCACCCAGAATGTGCTCTTGCGCCCGGCCCGCGCCCTGCGCTCCCAAGCCATCGCCCTCACCGGCCCGCACGAGCTGCTCCTCCCGCTGCTCGCCGCCGCCCTCATCGAACGCTTCTGAGAAAGAGATAGAGGGAATTGTCATCCCGAGCGACCCGTACGGGGAGACGAGGGATCTGCTCTCGCCTGCCCGGGGCCAGTTGCCTGGGCTGCGACTCGCTGCTAGAGTCTCTCCCCGCTGATGAGCATTACTCCCACCCCGGCACCCGACTCCCCGGAGTCAACCCCGCCGGCGCGTCCCCTCGGCGATCTCTCCGACCTGATTCTCTTCATTGCCGGAGCGGTGGCGCTTTTCTTCCTGGTGCAGTTCTCCGCGGCCTCCCTGCTCCTCTACGACGCCCACCAGACCAACCCTCACCTCTCCTTTCGCGAGCTCTCCGAGCTCGTCTCCCGCCGGGTCCGGTACAACGCCTTCTTCGCCGTCCCCGTCCAGCTCATCTACTACAGCCTCCTGATGCTCCTGCTTTACGCTCTGGTGCGCGGACGTCGCGGGCTGCCCTTTTGGTCCGGCCTAGCCCTGCGCCCGCTGCCGTGGGCGAACGTGGTCCCCACGGTCGCCGCCGGCGCCGCCCTCTCCCTCCTCATCCAGACGGCCAATCTTTTGGTTCCGCCGCCCGAGCCGCTCCCCTTCGACCGCCTCTTCTCCAGCCGCGCCGCCGCCTGGCTCATCATCGCCGCCAGCCTCCTCATAGCCCCGCTTGTCGAAGAGCTCATCTTCCGTGGCTACATCTACTCGCTGCTCGAGCGCCTCTACGGCGTCGCCCCGGCCGTGCTGGCAAGCGGCCTGCTCTTCGGCGCCATCCATTTTCCCCAGCTCTACCCCGGTTACTTCCAGATGCTTCTGCTCTGCACGGTGGGCGTGGTCTTCTCCCTGGCCCGTGCCCGCACCGGCACCGTCGTGGCCAGCGTCCTGCTCCACTTCGCCTACAACGCCACCCTCTCCGTCCTCTTTCTGGCTTCGCCGCAGTTCCGCCAGCTCGCCGCCGCACTCTTCTAGACAACCTCCGGGCACCGCGCTACACTGCCGCCTTTACCATGCTGAAGACAATCGAGTGGACCGACCAGGGCGTCGTCATCCTCGACCAGCTCCAGCTCCCCGCCCGCGAGGTCTACCATACCTGCACCCGCTACGAAGAAGTCGCCGACGCCATCCGCCGCATGGTCATCCGCGGCGCCCCCGCCATCGGCGTGGCCGCCGCCATGGGCATCGCCCTGGGGGTGCGCGATTCTGCAGCCCGCGACCTCCCGGCCCTGGAGCAGGAGTTCAACCGTATCTTGGAGGTGATGGCGAAGACCCGCCCCACCGCGGTCAACCTCTTCTGGGCCATCGAGCGCATGCGCCAGGTCTTCCGCCGCACCGCCGCGGGCGGTGTGGACGCCGTCCGCCGCGCCCTGGTCGAGGAAGCCCGCCGTGTCTACGCCGAAGACCTGGCTCAGTGCGCCGCCATCGCTCAGCATGGCGCCGTGCTCATCCCCGCCTGCGCCCAGGTTCTCACCCACTGCAACGCCGGGGCGCTCGCCGCCGCCGGCGGCTACGGCACCGCCCTCGGCGTCATCCGCAGCGCGGTCGAGCAGGGCAAGCAGGTGCAGGTGCTGGCCACCGAAACCCGGCCCTACCTCCAGGGCGCCCGCCTCACCGCCTGGGAGCTCCACCACGACCGCATCCCCACCACCCTCATTACCGACAACATGGTCGGCCATTTTATGAAGACGGGAAAAATCGACTGCGTGGTGGTGGGCGCTGACCGCATCGCCGCCAATGGCGACACCGCCAACAAGATCGGCACCTACACCATCGCCGTGCTGGCTCGCGAACACGGCGTCCCCTTTTACGTCGCCGCCCCCTTCAGCTCCATTGACCTCTCCCTGCCCTCGGGCGAGCAGATTCCCATCGAGGAGCGCTCTCCCGACGAAGTCACCCAGATTGGCGGCGTCCGCATCGCCCCGGCCGACGTCCCCGCCCGCCACCCCGCCTTCGACATCACCCCGGCCCGGCTGATTTCCGCCATCATCACCGAGCGCGGCATCGCCCGCCCGCCTTACGAGCACTCGCTCAAGGCGCTGGCTGAAACGCCTGTGCCTACTGCGTCGTGAGCCGCCGGCCGCAGCGCGAATGAACCCCATTCAAGACCGTCGCCGCAGTCCACGCCTCACCCTGGAAGTGCCGGTGCGGATTGTGTGGCGCGACGCCCAGGGCGCCGGCCACGAACACAACAGCCAGACCGCCATCGTCAGCCGCCACGGCGCTCTCATCTATCTTGCCCAGCCCCTGCCGCTCGGCACCGAGCTCCGCATCATCAATCACGCCAACAACCAGAGTACGACCGCGCGCATCGTCTGGGGCGGCGACACCCTGCCCGACGGCACGGCCCGCGCGGGCATCGAGTTTGCCTCCCCGGTCAGCTACGAGTTCTGGGGGATGATGGCCGTGCGCTTGTGGGAAGAACAGCAGAAAGTAGCCCAGCACGGTTGGCTCCGCCGCCTGTGGGCATGGCTGAGCGGCGCCCCCTGAGGCTACAGGCAGAGACCATGCTCGACCCCGCTTCCTTCCTCCTCATCACCCTTGACTCCTGCCGCTTCGACACCTTCCACGACGCCCACGTGCCCAACCTCAAAGCCGTCGGCCCCCTCCACCGCGCCATGGCCCCGGGCTACTTCACCTACGCCTCCCACCAGGCCATGTTTGTCGGCTTCACCCCCGGCGACTCGCTCGCCCGCGAGCCGTTCCTCAATCCCCGCCAGGGCAAGTTCTTCCGCATGGTCGGCGGTGGCCGCCAGCATCCCCGCGACTACATCGTGCTCGAAGGCGCTAACATCATTCAAGGGCTCGCCCGCCTCGGCTACCTCACCCTGGGCACCGGCGCCGTCGGCTGGTTCAACCCCGCCACTCCCACCGGGCGCGCCCTGATCGGCGACTTCGACCGCTACTTCTATCCCGGCAATACCTACTCGCTCCCCCAGCAAATCGCCTGGGTCGAGCAGCGGTTGCGCGAGGCCCACTCCCGCCGTGTGTTTCTGTTCATCAACGTCGGCGAGACCCACGTCCCCTACTACCACCAGGGGGCTGCGTGGCCGCCCGAGCAGAACCCTTGCCTCAACCTGAACCCGAACAACACCAACGATACCGCCCGCTGCCGCCTCCAGCAGCGCGCTTGCCTCGAGTTCGCCGACCGGCAGCTGGCTCCTATCCTCGAGCGCTTTCGCCAGGCGAACATCCTCATCTGCGCCGACCACGGCGACTGCTGGGGCGAAGACGACCTCTGGGCACACGGCTTCCACCACCCGAAAGTCCTGGAGGTGCCGCTGGTGTTCCGTCTGGGAGAGTCGCCGGCGCCGCCCGGCGCCGACAGGCGTCCCCTCTGGCGCCGCTGGGCGAGCCACCTGAAGCGTGCGCTTACCAGCTGAGGTCCCCCTCGTAGCCGAGCGCAGCCAACTGCTTCCCCGCCACCCGCTTGAACGCTGCCTTGTGCTCCGCTGTGAACGACTCGCGCCAACCGCCGATCTCGCCGCGCCGGAAGGTCACACTCCCCTGCCCGAAGAGCTTCCCCGCCACTGACTCGATCTGCTGCACGGAGAGCGAAAGGCCCAGATGTCCAGCGATGCGGCGGATCTCAGCCTGCTGCGCCTCGGCGCTGCCGCCTCCCTCGGGCCCGACCAGGCGCTCGAACCGAGTCGCCGAGCAGAACGGGAGCTTCATCCACGGCGTGGCCGAATCGAGTCGCTCCCCGATGTCGCCCAACCGCACCCCGTCCCGGGTCTTCGCCGCCTCCACGCCGACGATGGTCGCGAGCAGCCGCTCCTCGTCGCTCTTGAGGGTCCGGGTGAAATAGTCGTGCAGGCGGTTCTCGGGTCGGCTCTTGATGTGGTGGACGAGCGAGACGCACACGTCCCTCGGGTCGCGCAGGATGAGCAGCATCCGCAGCCCGTGCCGCTCGAGTACCCGCGCCAGTGCTTCGCTGTAGGGAATGTGCCCGGCGGCAAATTCTCCCCGCACCAGGCTCCCGAGACGCCGTTCCACTTCTTCAGCGGCCACCAGCGTCGGCTCGCCAATCCCGAGTGGGATGCCGTCGCCGCCTTCGGAAACTGGCGCGAGCCCGAGCTGCCGTTCCATCTTGCGGTAGAGGAAGAAATCGAACCGCTGCTGGCCTCCCAGTACCGTCACACAGCGCACCAGCAGGTGCGTCCCGCCTTTCGGGAAGCCGTTCACCACCAGCGGCGGCGGCACCCCGTAGGGCGGCGGAAACAGCCGCGTCCGCAGCCGCCGCAGCAACCGCCGCGGCCGCAGCCACTCCCGCCACTGGGTACGAGGCACGATGGACCGAGTACTCGCCTGCCTAGCCGTTTTTCTGTTGAAAATCTTTCATGAAGGCGACCAGGGCCTGCACGCCCTCAAGGGGAAAGGCGTTGAAGATCGAGGCCCGGATGCCGCCCACGTTCCGGTGGCCCGCCAGCCCCACCAGCTTCTGCGCCGCCGCCTCCTTGACGAACTTGTTCTCCAGTTCCTCCCCCGGCAGCCGGAAGGTGACGTTCATGCGCGAGCGGCTCGCTTTCTCCGCCGTGCCCCGGTAAAAACCGCCGCTGGCATCAATGGCGGCGTAGAGCAGGTCAGCCTTCTCCTTGTTCCGCCGCTCCATCTCCTTCAAGCCCCCGTTCTCCAGCAGCCAGCGGCAGACCAGGCGCAGGATGTAGACGGCGAAGACCGGCGGGGTGTTGTAGACCGACTTTTTCTCCGCCTGCAGCTTGTAGTCGAGCATCGCCGGCAAGCCCGCCGGCACCCGCCCCAGCAGGTCGTCGCGGATGATGACCGTCGTCACCCCGGCCGGGCCCATGTTCTTCTGTGCCCCCGCGTAGATGAGCGCGTACTTCCCCACCGCAATCGCCCGGCTCAGGATGTCAGAGGAGGCGTCGCAGACGAGCGGCACCGCGCCGGTTTCCGGCTCTGCGAACCACTCCGTGCCCTCGATGGTGTTGTTCGAGGTGAAATGGACGTAAGCCGCCTGCGGGTCGAGCTTCAGCTCGTCCTGCCGCGGAATCCGGCTGAACTCCGGCCCGGTCGAAGCGGCGATGTTCACCCTTCCCAGTTTCTTGGCTTCCTTGATGGCTGCCTCGGCCCAGTGGCCGGTGTGGGTGTAGTCGGCCGAGCCGTCCTTGGGGAGGAAGTTCATCGCTACCATGGTGAACTGCAAGCTGGCCCCACCCTGCAGGAAAACCAGCTTGTAGTTCTCAGGCAGGCTGAGCAGCGCCCGCAGGTCGGCCTCCGCTCCCGCCAGGATTTCATCGAAGGTCTTCGAGCGGTGGCTGATCTCGAGCACCGACATCCCCACCCCTGGTAGCGCCGTCAGCTCCCGCTGCGCCTGCTCCAGCACCGGCAGGGGGAGCACCGCCGGCCCGGGGTTGAAGTTGTACACGCGCTCCACTTTCTTCGCCGTGGCCGCGGTCTGGGCGGCTGCCACCGCTGCTTGCGCCATCCTCTTTCCGTACGGAGTGCCGCTCATGGGTCACCTCACTCAAGTCAAAGCAAGCAGATTCAGCTCGTAGATATCCCCATTGCCGGCGCGGATGCTCTCCAGCGTTCCGTCCGGCGGGGCCTTGTCCAGATGAATGCGGGCGATGGCCGCCTGGGCGCCGTCAAAAATCACGTTCTCCATCTCCTGCACGTTGATGCCGGCGGTGCGCAGCCCGTTGAGCACGTGCGCCAGCACCCCCACCCGGTCGCGGTGCCGCACCACCAGCAGGTGCGTGGCCGGCGACTGCGCACACAGGTTCACCACGTTCGGGACGTGCCCGGTGTCGCGATA
>JACQTJ010000097.1 GCA_016210855.1 Acidobacteriota bacterium
ACCTTCCTTGTCTCGCCCCATGCCCGGGGTGGGCGGGCGGCCGGGCGGGGAAGAAGGAGCCGGGAGAAAAAAGAGCTTGCGTCGCTAGGCCGCCATGGGCTAAGATAAACATGAGCGGTGTACACTAGAAAGGTGTATGTTGTCAAGGCATTTAATGCGTGCCCATTGGTGCCCTAAAATCAAAGAGTTACGCAAGACCTTAGGGGCCTCTCAGGAACAGCTCGCCCGGCAGCTTGGGCTCACGAAAAAGACCGTAGCCGAGTGGGAGCAAGGCCGGCAGCCGCCCAGTCCCGAACGGGCCTTGCAGCTTGCCCGCCTGGCTGCCCCGGGCGAGCTCCGCCGCTGGTTCATCCGCCTGGCGCTCGAACGCATCGGCGCCGAGCCCCCACTGGTCGTCGACGCTTTGCTCCCGGGCCTGTCTGCCCGCAAGGCAGGCGCCCGCGCCGGCCAGCGGCCTTTGCCGGCGGCCGAGCTGCGCTTGATTGCTCCCGCCGACTGGTCTGACCGCTTCCGGGCCCTCGAAGGTCTCGACCACTACGTCCCCCTGCCGCTGCTCAAGGACGCCGCCGCCGCCGGCTCTCCCCGCGAGATCTCGGAAGCCGACATTGACGGCTACGCCCTCATCCACTACGCCTGGTGCCCCAACCCGGCGAACTTCACCTGCGTGCGCGTCCGCGGCGACTCCATGGCGCCCATCCTCCACGACGGCGCCATCGTCGCCCTCGACCACACCCAGCGCGACCCCCTCTTCCTCCACCAGAAAATGGTGGCCGCTCGCTACGACGCCGGCGTCACCATCAAGTGGCTCGAGCGCGCCTCGGACGGCACCCTCCGCCTCGTCCCCGAGAACAAGGACTACCCTGCGCTCACTCTTCCCCGCACCCCCGAGAACCCGGTCATCGGCCTGGTTGCCTGGTGGTGGAACCGCCAGAGATGACGCTCGGTCTTGTCCTTTGCCATCGCCTCCAGACTTTCCGGCGGGCACCTCTCGCCCTGAGCGGAGTCGAAGGCGGAGTCGAAGGGTGGTGGAATCGGCAACGGTAAGCAAAGAGCGCGGAGAAGGCTCTCAGCTAAAATTACAGGGCAGGCTAGGAGTCAGCCGGGGTCAGCGGCGGAGGCGCAGGGCGTGGTTCAGGACCCAGAGCGGCCCCACCAGCAGGTGAGCGAAGTTGTGGAAGAACGCGGGCGAGCGCTTCTCGTAGTGCCCATGGCCGATGAATTGGAACACCCAGCCGATGAGGAACAGCCCGAGCGCCACCCGCCAGTCAAGCAGCCGCGCCCCGAGATAGAGGAGCAGCGTGGCCCCCATCATCGCCGCCCCCAGCCGGGCGTCCAGCCACAGGTAGACACCTCCGCTCCCCAGCGCCACCAACAGCCCGATCTCCACCGGCCACTCCTGCCAGCGAAACAGCGGCACCGCCAGCAGCCCGAGCAGCCCCACCACAATCAGCGGAATCCCCACCAGGTGGCACCACTTGTTGCCGGCCGTGCGGTGGTGGTCTTCGTAATCGGCCCACAGGCGGTCGAGGCGGTTCGCCATGGCTCCTCCGGTTGCGGTTTGGGGAATGCTAGGCAGGCAGGCGGGCAAAGTCAACGCCCGACTCTGCCCGTGGGTTTGACTCGCTGCGGCAGCCGGCGTAGGATGCGCCTCAAGGCCTCTGGAACCCGGCCCGAGGCGGTATGAACCCCTTCGAGAATTGGGTGGCCAGCGACTTCCGCGAGCACGCGGTCAATTTCTGCGACCTCGCCCGGGTCGCCTACGGGCTCGAGCTCGACTTCTCCGCTGGCACCCTCGCCCAGCTCGACGACCTGATCGATCTGAACTTCGCTCCCGGCTCCGCCGACGACCACTCCGACCTCATCGTCGGCATGGGTTGCTACCTCGGCGAAGTGGTCATCCACAACCACGGCGGCGGCTGGCACGCCGACGAAGAATTCTTTCATTCCCCGGCCGTGGTCATCGAAGGAAAGCTCCAGACCCGCACCTTCCCGCTCTCCCGTGTCTGGCGCCGCTTCGAGTACGGCCCCGAGCACTCCCTGGTCGCTTATTACAGCGAAGTCTGCCGCACCCTAGCCCGCCTCTAGCCGGCCCGGGCTAGTCCGGCTTGACGATGGCCGCCATCGCCAGCCCGGCAAACACCCAGGCCGTCACGTTGAAGGCAACGTAGAGCAGGTGGTAGGGGAGCCACTGGTACCACCACACCGCTCCGGAGAAGGCCACCGCCGCCCCGAAGAACCCGACCATGACCACAAAAATCGCCCGGGCCGCGTAGGACTCCAGGCCGGGAAGCGCAGTCTTCAGCAGCCAGGCCCCCAAGAACGCGCAGAAAAGCATGTACCCGAACCCGCGCGCGTAGAACATCGGGTCGGTGGGGTTGATGCCCTCCCGGCGGAAGAAAATCTGCGCAATCGGCCCCGCCTTGTGCTTCTCCACCCAGGCCTGGCTCCTCTCCTTCGCCCCTTCGCCAGGGATGTAGTACACCCCGCTTGAGGGAATGTTCTCCTTGAGCATTTGCGCCACCGCCGCCTCGTTCGGCACCGGCAACACAATGTTGTCCGCAATCGGCAGCACCGCCCAGTAGAGGAAACCCCAGGCAAACAACACAATGCTCCCCACCAGGGCTCCTAGCAGCATCCGTCCCATCGTCGTTACCCTCCTCGTTGAGTCCTTGGCCGGTTCCTACTTCACCTGTGGTCATTCTTCGCTCGGGAAGCCGGATTCCTTCCAGGCGCTCCAGCCGCCCCACATCGAGGCTACGTCGGTGTAGCCCATCTTTTGCAGGCTCTCGGCCGCGAGCGCCGAGCGGAACCCGCCCCCGCAGTAAAGCACGATGGGCGTGGCCGGATCGGGGACCAGCCTTTCGATGTCCCGCTCGAGGATTCCCTTGCAGAGGGATTCGGCGCCGGGCAGATGCCCACGGGCGTACTCCTCGCCCTCGCGGACGTCCAGCAGCCGGAACTTCTCCCCCCGCTGGAGCTTTTCGTTCACCTGCTCGATCGAAAGCTCCCGCACCCGCCTCCGCGCCTCTTCCACCAGCGCCAAAAACCGCGCCGAGTGCGCCTTCGCCATGCTCAGTCCCCCGGAGCGGGCTTCGGCTGCGGAACCGCCGGGGCGGGCCTCGGTGGGGAGGGAGCCGTCCCTGGCGCCCCCGCCTTCTCCAGCAGTTCCCGGCTGGTTTTGGTGTTGCGGGCCACGTCGAAGAGCAGGTAGATGGCCTGCGCCGTGGCCCGCAGGATGACGAAGTACACTCCACCCATCACCAGGGCCAGGAAGGCGTTCGAAATGCGCAGCGGCACCGGCATGTCCCCGAAGGCAATCACCAGCACCGCAAACAGCGGCCCCACCACCGCCGCCGTGTAGCTCAACCCGGAAACCACCCGGGCGTACAAGCGCAGCACCAGGTACTTCTCCCGCTCCTCCCGCCGCCGCTCGAATTGTTGTTGCATCGCGACCTCCCCCGACGCTTCCTTGGATGCTCTGTGGCCCGCAGTCTAGGCCACCCGCCTCTCCGAAGGCAAGTCTACTTCAGCGCCGCCCAGTTCGGCCCCAGGCCGGTCCCGACCACGAGCGGCACCTTCAACCGCACGCCTCCCGGGAGCTGCACCCGCTCCATCGCCGCCTTCACCAGCTCGGTGGCCCGCCCGGCTTCCGTTTCGGGCCCTTCGAACAACAACTCGTCGTGCACTTGCAGGAGCATCCGCGTGCGCAGCCCCTCCTGCCGCAGCCGGCGGTGGATTTCAATCATGGCCAGCTTGATCAAGTCGGCCGCTGTCCCCTGCAAGGGCGAATTCAGCGCCGTGCGTTCGGCGAAGTTGCGCTGGTTCGCGTTGCGCGAGCCGATCTCGGGAATCGGCCGCCGCCGCCCGAAGAGGGTGCGCGCGTACCCCATGCCCCGCACCTCCTCGAGCAGCTGCTCGCGGAACTCCTTCACCCCGGCGTAGCGGCGGAAGTAGGCGTCAATGTAGCGCTGCGCTTCCGCCGGCTCAATCCCGAGCCGCCTTGCCAGCCCGTAGGCCGTCAGCCCGTAGATGATGCCGAAGTTGATCATCTTCGCCACCCTCCGGTGCTCGCCCGTCTGCCCGAGCGGCGGCACTCCCAGCACCTCCTGGGCCGTCCGGGCGTGGATGTCTTCGCCTCGCTGGAAGGCTTCGACCAGCACCGGGTCGTCGGACAGGTGCGCCAGTACCCGCAGCTCAATCTGCGAGTAATCGGCCCCCAGCAGCTGCCAGCCCGGCTCGGCCACGAACGCCGCCCGGATGCGGTTGCCGAGCTCGGTGCGGATGGGGATGTTCTGCAGGTTCGGGTCCGAGGAGGACAGTCGCCCGGTGGCCGTGCCGGTCTGGTGGAAGCTCGTGTGCAGCCGCCCGGTGCGAGGATGGATCTTCGCCGGCAGCACGTCAATGTAGGTGGACTTGAGCTTGGCCAGCTCCCGGTACTCGAGCACCCGCGCCGGCAACTCGTGCAGTTCGGCCAGCTCCTCGAGCACGTCCGCGGCCGTCGAAGCGGCCTGCGTCTTGCCCCGCCGGCGGGGCAGTGGCAGCTGCAACTTTTCGTAGAGGATTTCGCCGAGTTGCTTGGGTGAATTCAGGTTGAACTCGACGCCCGCCAGCTGGTACGTGCGCCGGGTGAGGGCGTCAATCTCCTTGTCGAACTCGGCCGACATCTCCTCGAGCGCTCTCGGGTCAAGCCGCACTCCCGTCTGCTCCATCTCGGCGAGCACCGCGGCGAGCGGCTGCTCGATGGCCTCGAAGACGGTCACGAGCTCCTGCCCTTCGACCTCCGGCCGCAGCAACCCCGCCAGCCGCCCCACGAAATCCGCCTTCTCCGCCACCGACCCGGACAGGCGCAGGCTCAGCCGCCGCACCGCTACGTCTTCGAGCGCGTGCTTGGCCGTCGTCGGTTGCAGCAAGTAGGAGTAAAGAGCCGTGTCGTGCACCACGCCGCCGAGCTCGATGCCGGCCGCGGCCAGGGCCAGCCGCGCCACCTTTTCGTCGTGCACGGCCTTGGGCTTCTTTGGGTCTTCGAGAAACCCGCGTCCCGCGGCCAGCCAGGCCTCGCGCTTCCCGTTGAGCGCAACCCCGGCGGCCTCTCCGGGCGCGGCGGAAAACGCCAGCCCCGTCAGGGTCAAGTCCATCGGGGGCCCGCCTGAGGCTTCGCACCAAACC
>JACQTJ010000096.1 GCA_016210855.1 Acidobacteriota bacterium
CCGGCGCCGCCCAAGCCCTCGGCAGAAACCAAGCCCAGCGGTAGTTCGTCCTCTGCGCCGCCCCCGCCCTCGAGCCCTCCGCCCGCTCGCTGACCCGGTTACTTGAACCGATACAGGTAGAGAACCTCACCCTCGCGGATTTCCTGCCGCTCCTGCGTCCAAGTGGGAAGCTCCAACTGGCGGACCACAACCCGTGTCCCGGGGCGCAGATGCTGCTCGAGATGAGGGCGGAGAGTGTCGATGGCAATCTTGGGGAGGTAAATCGTGACCACGGTGGCGGGGGAGAAGTCCACGTCGAGGAAATTGGCTTCGAGGATTTTCACCCGCTCTTCGAGGCCTTTTTCCCTGACCGCCAAACGGCTGTTGGCGACGAGCACAGAATCGAGCTCGATCCCCACCCCGCGCGCCCCAAATCTTTCCGCTGCCATGATGACGATGCGGCCGTCGCCCGACCCCAGGTCGAAAACCAAGTCGTCAGGGCCTACCTGGGCCAGCTTTAGCATCGCTTCCACTACCGGTAGGGGAGTGGCCGCGTAGTCCGAAAGCGAGCCGAGGCGGGTCTGCGTCGGGAGCCGCTTGATCTCGGGGAAGAACGTGCCCAGGTCCTCGTTGGTCCAGACCTTGCGGGTGGAGTCAGCCTTCTGTTGTCTTGCCTGGCGGCCCAGCTCGCCGAGCGATTGTGCCGAAGCCACCTGGGCGAGCAGCACCGCCAGCAGCAGGCCGGGAGCGGTTCTCGTGCGGGGAGCGCTCATTGCCACCTCTCGGCGGAGCAATTGTAGCCGGGGGGCAGGAGCCGGGTCGAGCCCGGGTGGGATGGAACTTCTTGGGCGCCCCCGATATAATCTTCGCGGAGAGGTTCGACGTGCGCTGGGCCCTGCGGCTGGGAACTCTTTACGGCATCTCCATCCGCCTCCACTTCACCTTCCTGTTCCTGGTGGCGTTTCTCTTCTTGGTCACCACCCTGGGAGGCGGCTGGCTCGCCGGTCTGCGCAGCCTGCTCTTTATCCTGCTGGTGTTCGTCTGTGTCCTGCTCCACGAGCTGGCCCACAGCTATGTCAGTGTCCGTTACGGCCTGCGGGTCCGCTCCATCACCCTGCTGCCCATCGGCGGCCTGGCGCTGCTCGAAGACGTCCCCCGGGAGCCCCGCCAGGAAATCCACATTGCCCTGGCCGGCCCGGCAGCTAACTTCGTGCTGGCCCTTTGGCTGGGCGTGCTGCTGTCCGTGCTCGAACCGGGGGCAGCTTTCACCCCGATGCTTTCCGGCGAGGCGCTGCTGGCGAGTCTCTTCTGGTCGAACCTCTATATCGGCCTGTTCAACTTGATTCCCGCCTACCCGCTCGACGGGGGTCGCGTCCTGCGCGCTTGGCTCTCGGCCCGCCGCGATTATGTCGAGGCCACCCACGTGGCCGTGGGGGTGGGACAGGTCTTCTCCCTGCTGATCATTCTGGGCGGTCTGGTGCTGCGCGAGCCCTGGTTGGTGGTCATCGGCCTGTTCGTCTTCTGGGCCGGGCTGGCCGAGGATCGCATGGCCGTGCTGCAGTCGGCGCTGGAGCGCATCTACCTGGAAGATGTGATGCTCACCGAGTTCCAGTCCCTGGCCCCCTCGGACTCGCTTTTCGACGCCCTGGACCGAGCCCTGCATTCGCTGCAGAATGACTTCCCGGTGGTGGCCGAGGGGCGGGTGGTGGGGGTTCTGACCCGCAGCGGACTGCTCCGGGCCTTTTCCGGTCAGGGGTGGAACAATTCCGTGCAGGCGGTGATGAGCTCGCGGTTCGAGACCGCGCAGCGCCGCGACACCCTGGGCACCGCCTTCAAGAAGCTCACCGCCCGCGGCCTCTCGGTCATCCCGGTGCTGGAGGATGAGCATCTGGTGGGGATCGTCACCCTGCAGAACCTGATGCACAGCATCGCCTTCCTCTCCCGCAAGGGCGCCGCCGAGTTCGAATTCCTGCGTCGTGGCTAGGGACCGGGTTGGAACCGCCTACAGCAATTCACCCGGCGGGGATGGTTGGGAGGGCAGGTCCGCTGCCGGTGCTGGGGAAGGAGCCCGGCCGCGCTCTCGAAAGAGCACTTTCAGGACGGGCGGGGCGATCAACGTGGTCACCAGCACCATGATGATGACCACTGCGTAGATTTCGTCCGAGATGGTGTGCAGCCCCAGGCCGATGGACGCCACAATGATGCCCACCTCGCCTCGCGGCACCATGCCCACGCCGATCTGCACGGCCGGACGCCAGCCCATCCGATAGGCGCCCACGCCGCAGCCGACGAACTTGCCGAGGATGGCCAATAGTGTAATCAGCCCTGCCAGCAAGAGGATTTCCCGGTGCCGGAGCACCCCGAGGTCCATCTGCATCCCCATGGCCACGAAGAAGAACGGCACCAGGAACTCGTACAACGCATGGATCTTGGTCTTCAGCCCGGCCGTCAGCTCCTCCTCTGAAAACACCAGGCCCGCCAGGAAGGCTCCGATGATGGCGGCGATGCCAATCTTGTTGGCCGCCACGGCCAGGCCCAGGCAGATCACCATGGCCAGGGGGAAATAGGGTTCACCCCGGGCGAAGCGCTGCACGTGCGGCGTCACCCGGCGCATCACCCGCTGCCCCACGAGCACGATGAACAGAGAGAAGCCGATGGCCAGGCCGGTGACGCTTCCGATCTGCACGTAGTTCACGCCTTCCGAGAGGCCGCTGACCACCGCGAGTACGATCATGCTAAGGATGTCGTCGATCACCGCCGCGCCCAGAATGACCGTGGCCACCACGGTCTTGAGCACCCCGAGCTCCTGGAGCACGCGCGCGGTGATGCCGACGCTGGTGGCCACCATGGCAGCGCCCATGAAGATGGATTCCGTCTGGCTGTGGTCCATCAGCACCAGCAGCCCGTAGCCGAGGAAGAAGGGAACAACCACCCCCAGCGTGGCCACCAGGAGCGCCGTCCAGCCCACCTTCATGAGGTCGGTCAGCTTCTGGTCCAGTCCGACATCGAAGAGGAGCACAATGGCGCCGAGTTCGGCTAGCGCCAGGGTCCATTCCTGCACCTGCACCAGCCCGAGCAGATGCGGCCCGA
This sequence comes from Acidobacteriota bacterium, assembly GCA_016210855.1. Lineage (GTDB taxonomy): Bacteria > Acidobacteriota > Terriglobia > Acidiferrales > 2-02-FULL-67-57 > 2-02-FULL-67-57. Next base: position 3,070 of record JACQTJ010000096.1, read on the forward strand.
TCACCATGCCGGCCACGATTTCCGAGATTACGCTCGGCACCTTGTAACGCTCGCCCACCACCCCCAGCACCTTAGCGGCGGCGAACATCACGAAGATCTGAACCAGAATTTGCACCGAGTGAGCTTCCATGGCCGCGGGTTCCGAGAAAATGGAGCCGCCATCTTAGCACAGCGTTCGGGTTGGCTTGACACCTTCCCGGCCTCCTTCAATAATGGTTTTTCGGGCACCCGTGACAGTTCGCCGCATCAAGAGCTATTCCGCCCAGACCGGCTACGTCTACCAGTACTACTTCGATGAGGTGCGCGCCGAGCAGAGGCGGGCGGGCCAGGAAGGCACCGAGTATGTGTACGTGGTCTCCCGCGACCGCAAGCACACCTTTTTGGTTCCGGTCTTCCTCCGTCGCCAGGCTCTGGAAGAGTGGGCGAAGCGCCACGGGCGTCGCCTGAACGGCACCGAGGAGTACGCCGCCGCCAAGATGCGCCTCTTCGCCGCTTTCGATGGGCTACCCGAGCTCGAAGCCAAGCGGCTTACGATCGAGGTCACCTCCGAAAACTTGGAAGAGCTCCTCGCCCAACTCGATATCGACTAGCCTGGAGGCCGGAAAGATTCCGCTTGGCGGCCTCTTCTTTTTGATTACAATCCTTGTACCCGGTCGAGCCCGGCCGGCGTCTAGAGTAAAACAGCCCGTTCGCTCCTTGGCGAGGTGCTCGGATGAGCGTGACACGCCGTGAATTCCTCAAGACCTGTGCGGTGGGTACGGCGGCGATTTCGCTGCCCGAGGCCCTGGACTGGGAGACCGCGCTCGCCTCAACCGCGGCCACGCCCGACCCCATCTATCGCTCTCTGATGGCGGTGGCGCTCGACACCGCCACCAAGCTCGGGGCCACCTACGCCGACATGCGCATCTGCCGTTATCACGTCCAGGACGTCTTCCTGCGCACCCAGACCGACTTGCGCACGGGCAACGTCGTGAATGTGCCCCGGGTGAATGAGTCAGAGCGCTTCGGCTTTGGCGTGCGCGTGCTGGCCGACGGTGCCTGGGGCTTCGCCGCCAGCCCGCGGGTGGAGAAAGAAGAAGTGGCCCGGGTGGCGCGGGAGGCGGTGGCCGTGGCCAAGACCAACGCCGCCCTCGAGCGCCGGCCCGTGCAGCTGGCGTCGGTGAAGCCCTCGGAGGCTCTCTGGCGCACGCCCTTCCGCAAGGACCCGTTCGCCGTGTCGGTGCGAGAAAAAATCGACTTCCTGCAAGCCATCAACAATGAGGTGCGAGCCGTCCCCAAACTGTTCGTGGTGAATTCTTCCCTGCGGGCGCGGTCCGAGCACAAGTTCTTTGCTTCCACCGACGGCTCCTACATCGAGCAGTACCTCCAGCAAATCATTCCCGAGTACGAGGCCACGGCGGTGGACTTCCAGACCCGCACCCGGCGGGAGCGCAGCTACGGGGTTCCGGCGGTGACGGGCGGCTGGGAGCACGTCGAGCAGGCCCGGATGCTTGAGAACGCCCGGCGGGTCGGCGAGGAATGCGTCGAGCACCTGAGCGCCCCGCCGGTCACGCCCGGCACGAAAGATCTGGTCATTCTGCCCTCGAACCTGTCCCTCACCATCCATGAGTCTATCGGACACGGCACCGAGCTCGACCGCGCCCTGGGCTACGAGGCCAACTTCGCCGGCACCAGCCACCTCACCCCCGACAAGCTGGGCAAGTTCCGGATGGGGAGCGACCTGGTCAACATTGTCGGTGACCGCACCCTGGCGGGCGGACTTTCGACCTGCGGCTTCGACGACGAAGGCGTTCCCACCCTACGCTTTGACATCATCCGCAGGGGCACCTTTGTCGGCTACCAGACCACCCGCGACCAAGCCCACCTGATCGGCGACCAAGAGTCCCACGCCTGCTGCTACGCAGACAGCTACGACTCCATCCCCTTCCAGCGCATCCCCAACGTCTGGCTGCTGCCCGGCTCGGAGCCGATGACGCTGGACGACCTCATCAGCGGCGTGGACGACGGCGTGCTCATCGACGGCTTGGGCTCCTGGTCCATCGACCAGCAGCGCTACAACTTCCAGTTCGGCGGCGACGCTTTCTGGGAAATCAAGGGCGGCAAGAAAGGCAAGATGATTTCCCGGGTTGCCTACCAGGCTCGCGCGGACGAGTTCTGGCGCGCCTGCGACGGCATCGCCGACTCACGCTTCTGGGAGAACCAGGGCCTGACCGGCGACGGCAAGGGCCAGCCTCCGCAGACCAATGCCATGAGTCACGGCTGCGCCCCCGCACGATTCCGGCAGATCAACGTGCTCTTGACCGACTAGGGAGGACGGCCATGCTGACGCGAGACGAGTGCCGGGCGCTGACGGAGAAGATCATCAAGCTGGCCAAGGCCGAAGAGGTCGCCGTCAGCGTCAACTCCACCCAGAACTGCAACACCCGCTACGCCAACAACGCCGTCACCACCGCCGGATTCACGAGCGACCTCTCCCTCAATATCCAGCTCACCCGGGAAAAGAGAACGGGGGCGGTCACGGCCAACGAGCTCACCGACGCGGCGCTCGAGCGGGCGGTGCGCCAGGCCGAGACGATCGCCGACCTGGCCCCGCCCAACCCGGAGTACGTCGAGCCGCTCGGGCCACAGACCTACCCGGACATTCAGGCCTACCACGAAGAGAGCGCCCGGGCCCGGTCGGCGCAGATTCTGCCCGCGGTGCGCAGCGTGGTTGAGGCGGCCGAGAAGAAGCAGGTCAACTCCTACGGCTACTACGACGTTACCGCGGAGGCCCGGGCCATCGCCAACCAGCTCGGCTTGTTCGGCTACCACCGCTCCACGTGGGCGGACTACAGCGTGACCGCCCGCACGCTGGATGGCAAGGGTTCGGGGTGGGCGCAGGACGGGGCGCCCCGCGTCTCGCAGGTGAATGCGCAGCGAGTGGCCTCCACCGCCATCCAGAAATGCCTGGATTCGTGGAACCCGAAGCAGCTCGAGCCGGGCAAGTACACCGTCATCCTCGAGCCGGCCGCCTTGCAGGAGATGCTCCAATTCCTGGCCTTTAGCCTGGGGGCCCGCGCCGCCGACGAGGGCCGCAGCTTCTTGAGCAAGAAGGGGGGCGGGAATCTGCTGGGCGAGAAACTGTTCGGAGAAAACGTCAGTCTGCGCTCCGACCCCTTCGATCCGCGCGTGCCCGGGTCGCCGTGGAGCGGCGGGGGAGGATTCTTCTTTGGGGGCGGCGGCGGAGATTGGCTGCCGGCGGAGAAGACCACCTGGGTTGAGAAGGGAGTGGTGAGGAACCTCATCTACGACCGCTACTGGGCCCAGAAGAATGAAAAGAAGCCGACACCGTTCCCTCCGAACCTCATCATGGACGGCGGCCCGGCCACCCGGAATGACCTCGTCGCCTCGACCGAACGCGGCCTGCTCGTCACCCGCTTCTGGTACATCCGCTTCCTGCAACCGCAGACGGTGCAACTCACCGGGCTCACCCGCGACGGGCTCTTCTATATCGAGAAGGGGAAAATCAAGCACCCGGTGATGAACTTCCGCTTCAACGAGAGCACCGTGAACGTGCTCAACAACATCGAGGCCATGACCGCAGCCGTGCCGGTGGGGACCGACCTGTTGCCCACGGTCAAGGTGCGCGAGTTTAACTTTTCCTCGCTCTCGGACGCTGTCTAGAGCAGCCGGGCGCTCTGGCCGACCTCATACACCAGCCGCCTTTGGGCCCGCTCACATCACTTGAGGTAGGTGGCCAGCCACTCGTGCACGGTCTGGTACCAGAGCTCGGCGTTCTTGGGCTTCAGGATCCAGTGACCTTCGTCGGGGAAGTAGAGGAGCCGGGAGCGGATGCCCTGGCGCTGCAGGGCGGTGAAGAGCTCCAGGCCCTGCGTGTAGGGCACGCGGTAGTCGAGCGCCCCGTGGATGACAAGTGTCGGGGTCTTGAAGCGGGGCACGAAGTTGTGCGGCGACCAGCGCTCATACATTTCTCTGTTGGTCCACGGCGTGCCGCGGAACTCCCATTCGGGAAACCACAGCTCCTCGGTGGCACCGTACTCGCTGGTCAAGTTGTAGACCCCGGCGTGAGAGATGAGGCAGCGGAAGCGGTCGGTGTGGCCCAGGATCCAGTCGGCCATGTAGCCGCCGTAGCTGCCCCCGCCGGCGCAGATGCGGGTCTTGTCCACGAAAGGGAGTGTCTCGACCTGGTCCACCACCTTCATGATGTCTTCGTAGACTTTTCCGCCCCAGTCGCCGCTGATTTCATCCACAAACAGCTGGCCCCAGCCCGGGCTGCCGCGGGGGTTCGGCAGCACCACCACGTAGCCTGGGGCGGCAAACAGCTGCGCATTCCAGCGGTAGTGGAACTCGTCGGAAAAAGTCCCCTGCGGGCCGCCGTGGATGAGCACCACCACCGGGTACTTCTGTGCGGGGTCGAACCCCGGCGGCTTGAGCAGCCAGCTCTGGACCGGGGTGCCCCCGGCGCCTTTCACCGTGAAAGACTCTCCCGGATTCAGGGTCAGTTCGGCGATTAGCTTGTCGTTTACGTGAGAGAGTTGTCGCGCTTCCCCCGACTGGGAGTCGGCCGCGAAGACTTCGGCCGGGCGGTTCATCGTCTGCCGGGTGAAGACCAGGGTGCCGCCGTCAGCCGACAGGCGCAGGTTTGAGTTGTTCGTGTTTGCCACCACGGCGCGCACGCTGCGGTCGGCGAGCGAGACCCGGTAGATCGGCGAGGCGGCGCCCACAGAGGCGGTGAAGTAGAAGCTGGCGCTGTCTGGCGCCCAGACGAAGTCATCCACGCTGTCGGGAAACTTTGGGGTCAGCTCGGTGATCTTGCCGGTGGCGCGTTCGTAGAGGATCAAGCGAGTGCGGTCGGCCTCAAAGCCAGCCCGGGCCATGGCCCGGTAGGCAATCCAGCGCCCGTCGGGCGAATATTGCGGCGAGCCGTCCCAGGCGGGGTTGTCGGTGATGCGCTGCGCCTCGCTTGTCCCGAGCGCAGTCGAGGGACCGCCCGTCACCGCCACCACCCAGAGGTCGCTGTTCGTGCTGAGGGCTTCGTCCTTGTCGAGGTTGCGAGCGAAGGCCAGCCGGCGCCCGTCGGGGGAGAAATCGTATTCGTGTGGGCCGCCCAGGAAGGGCGGGACGCTCCAGTCACCCGGGGTCAGGTCGCGGGCCGGGCCGCCCGCCACGGGAATGACAAACACGTGGCTGCGCTTGCCCTCCGACCATTGGTTCCAGTGGCGGACCATCAGGCGGTCATAGAGCCGCGCCTGCACCCTGCTCTTTTCTTTCTCTTCGTCGCGCTTCTTCGTACACTCCAGGTTGTCGCAATCGGGATAGACTTCGGCCGTCACCGCCCACCAAGCCCCATCCGGTGACCAGAGCAGGCCGTCCAAGTCCACCGGCAAATCGGTGCGCTGCCAGGCCTCGCCGCCTTCCAGGGAAATGCTCCAGACTTGCCAGCTCCCACTGCGGTTGGAGAGGAAGGCCAGCGTCTTGCTATCCGGGGACCAGCGCGGCGAGCGGTCACGCTTGCCCTGGGGCGGGCGGGTGAGCTCACGGCTTTCACCGCTCGGCAGCGAAGCCAGCCACAGGCTCGAGCTGCGGCCGTTTGTGTCCAGGTGGTAGCGATCGACGACGTAGGCCACCCAGTGGCCGTCGAGGGACATCTGCGGGTCGCTCACCCGGCCCAACGAAATCATGTCTTTGAAGGTGAGGGCCCGCTGGCCGTTGGCGGTGTCCGCGATCCAGAGCAGGCAAACCAAGCCGAAGGCGAGAACCAGCCCGGGTCGAGTGCGCATGGGGAAGTTCCTCCGTCGCAGGGGGCTGCCCGGCCATTATCGCACAGGCCGGGGCCGGAGTCGGGCAGAAGCCGGGACTCCTTCCTTGCATAGGGCCTCCCTATTAGCTGGGGTGGGTTCCCGCGCCCCCCAGGGATTGCATTTTTCGCTTGACACGAGGGCCCCCATAGGAATATTTATTCTGTTCTAAGAATAAATATACGGACTTGCCCAAACGTCTGCGCCACGGGCGCATCCTGGAACTAGTAGCGGCTGAACCCCTGGTCAGCCAGGAGCAGCTCCGCCGCCGCCTGGCCCAGCAGGGCATTCGCGTCACCCAGGCCACGCTCTCCCGCGACCTGAAGGAGCTCGGATTGGTGAAGACCCCGCAGGGCTATGCGCGCCCGGCGGTGGTGGCCGAGCCGACGGCGCCGCCCCCACTGCCCCTGCCTCATCTGCTGCAGGAGTTCGTGCTCGACATCCGTCCGGCCATGAACCTGCTGGTGGTCAAGACGGGCCCGGGCAGCGCCCAGCCGGTGGCGGCGGCGCTCGACAGCCAGCAGTGGAATGAAGTCGTGGGCACGATTGCTGGCGACGACACGGTGCTGGTGGTGACCCCGACCCGCAAGGCCTGCCAGCAGGTCGGTGCCCGCCTCCGGGAGCTGATCGCCTGATGACCCGCGCGGTTCTGCAGACGGCCGTCGTGGGGGCCACCGGCTATGTGGGCTTCGAGCTCACCCGCCTGTTGCTGCGCCACCCCCGGCTGAAGCCGCCGCTGCTGCTCACGCGGGAATCGAACGGCAACAGCACGGCGCAGCTGGCCGACATTTTCCCGCAGCTGGCCGGCAACGGTTCGCACCCGCTGGAGCCATTCTCCTGGTCGAAGCTCCACGCCAAGGGCGTGGACCTGCTCTTCCTGGCTACGCCCCACGAAATCTCCCGGGCTTGGATCCCAGAGGCGGTGCGGCGCGGGCTGCGGGTCATTGACCTGAGCGCGGCCTGGCGGCTGCGCTCGCCAGCGCATCGGGCCGCCTATGGGTTCACCGACCCGGACCCGGCGGCAGCGGAGTTCGTTGCCGCGCGCGCCGTCTACGGCTTGCCGGAGCTAGTTCGCGACCGCCTGCCCGAGGCTCAGCTGGTGGCGAACCCCGGCTGCTACCCGACTTCCGTCATCTTGGCCCTGGCACCGCTGCTGCGCGCGGGCTTGGTGGAGCTTGAGCGCGGTATCGTCTGCGATGCAAAGTCGGGCGTCTCCGGCGCCGGCAAGCAGCCCACGGCCGAGACCCACTTCGTTGAAGTGGCCGACAACTTCCGCGCCTATTCGGTGTTCACCCACCGCCACACGGGAGAGATCCTGGAGCAGCTCGGCCTGGAGCCGGCGCAGCTGATCTTCACGACGCATCTGCTGCCCATCCCCCGCGGCCTCCTCTCGACCCTCTACCTCCACCTGCGCCGCCCGCTGGCGGCCTGCGACCTTGAGCAGTGCTGGCGCGACTTCTACTGCGATTGCCCCTTCGTGCGTGTCTTCTCGCCGCCGCGGCTGCCGGAGATCCAGTTCTCGCTGAATACGAATTTCTGCGACCTGGGTCTGGCGCTCGACGCCGAGGGGTCCCGCCTGGTGGTGGTTTCCTCTCTCGACAACCTGCTCAAGGGTGCCGCCGGCCAGGCCGTGCAGAACATGAACCTGCTCTACGGCTGGGACGAGCGGGAGGGACTGGCGTGAAGCTCGTGATCAAGCTCGGCGGAGCGGCTGTGGACGACCGGGCTCTGCTCGACCGCTGCGCCGGGGCCCTTGCCGGGCTCACCCGACGGGGCTACCGGGTGGCGGTGGTTCACGGCGGCGGGCCCGCCCTGACCCGCACGTTGAACCAGTTGGGCAAGACGAGCGAATTCGTCGACGGCCTGCGCGTCACCGACGCCGAGACTCGCGACGTGGCGGTGATGGTGCTCGCTGGCGGCGTCAACAAACGTCTGGTGGCGGCGCTGGCTCGGGCGGGACAGCCGGCACTGGGTCTTTGCGGCGGCGACGGCCTGGCCTTCCGCGCCCGAAAGCTTCCGGCGAACGGGCGCGACCTCGGGTTTGTGGGCGAAGTTTGCGCCGCCGACCCGAGCTGGCTTGAATCCATCTGGGCGCGAGGCGCCCTGCCGGTGGTGGCGAGCCTGGCACTCGGGCTCGACGGCGAGTACTACAACATCAACGCCGACCAGATGGCGGCCGCCTGCGCGGTCGCCTGCCAGGCGGACGCATTGGTCTTCCTGACCGATGTGCCCGGGGTGTGGGACGCTGAGCGAACCCCGATCGGGCGGCTGAGCACGGCGCAGATTGCCGCCCTCGCCGAACGCGCCGTGATTCAAGGCGGAATGCTGCCCAAGCTCGAAGCCTGCCGGCGCGCCCTGGGAGGTGGTGTCTCCCGCGTGCACATCGTGCCGGCCGCGGAGGTGGACGCCGTCGCCGGGGTGCTGGCCGCGAAAGTTCAGCTCGGAACGGAGGTGGTGGCCGCATGACGCTTGCCGCCGTGCGCCGGGCCGAAGCCGCGCTGCTTCTGCCCACCTACGACCGCCAGCCGGTGCTGTTCCGCCGAGGCAGCGGTTGCACTCTCTACGACGCCACTGGCCGGCGCTACTTGGATTTCCTGAGCGGCATCGGGGTGAACGCGCTCGGCTACGGCCACCCGGCCATCCGGCGGGCCCTCGGGCAGCAAGCGGGCCGGCTCATCCACGTTTCGAATCTTTTCTACCACGACTATCAGGCAGCCCTGGCGCGCCGACTCAAGAAGATCTCCGGCCTCGACCGGGTGTTCTTTACCAACAGCGGTACGGAAGCCATCGAAGGGGCGCTCAAGCTGGCCCGCGCCTACGCCCGCCTGCATAGCCCGAACGGCCACCGGCCGCGCTGGCGCATCCTGGCGCTTGAAAATTCCTTCCATGGGCGCACCTTTGCTGCCCTGGCTGCCACCGGCCAGCGGAAGTACCGGGCCCCGTTCGCACCGCTGGTTCCCGGCGTCCGCTTCGTGCGGTTCAACAACCTCCGCGACCTGGAGCGCAAGTTCGACTCTACGGTCTCGGCCGTTCTGCTCGAGCCCATCCAGGGCGAGGGCGGTATCCACCCGGTGAGCCCCGAATTCTTCGCCCGGGCCCGCGCCCTGACGCGGCGGGCGAACGCCCTGCTGATTGCCGATGAGATCCAGTGCGGGCTGGGGCGGACTGGGCGCTACTTTGCGTATCAGGGCTACGGCATCCAGCCGGATGTGGTGACGGTGGCGAAGCCGCTGGCGGCGGGCCTGCCGCTCGGCGCGATTCTGGCCCGGGAGCGTGTGGCCCTGGCGTTTCACCCCGGGATTCACGGCACCACGTTCGGCGGAGGGCCGCTGGCCTGCGCGGTGGCGCTCGAGTTTCTTGAAACCCTGGAGCGCGAGCGGTTGCTCGCGCGGGTGCGGCGCCTGGGGGCGTATTTCCGCGCCCGACTGGAGGAGCTGCGGACGAAGTACGACTGGATTCGCGAGGTGCGCGGGGCCGGACTGATGCTGGCGCTGGAGCTCGAGTTTCCCGGCAAGGCCATCGTGCGGGAGGCGCTGGCCCGGGGCGTGATCCTGAACTGCACGCACGACACCGTGCTGCGCTTTCTCCCCCCGTACATCATCCAGGAGCGAGATGTGGATCAAGTGGTTCGAACGCTCGGCGCCATCTTTGCGCGCGTGGACGCCGAGCGGAGGAGCGAGAAAAAGTGAGCCCGCTGCGGACTTTGACTCGCCTGTCCTGCCCTGACTTGCTCTCCGTCCAGGACCTTTCGCCGGCAGAGGTCGAAGGGATTCTCGACTTGGCCGGGCTGGTGAAATCCCGCCCGGAAGAGTTTCGCAGCGCTCTGGCCGGAAGGCACCTGGTGCTGATCTTCGAGAAACCCTCCTTGCGCACCCGGGTGACCTTTGAAGTGGGGATGGCCGACCTGGGCGGGCGGGCGCTCTTCATCGACCAGACACACGCACCTCTCGGGGGGCGGGAAAAGTTGTGCGACATTGCGCGGAACCTGGAGCGCTGGGTGGACGGGATCGTGCTGCGCACCTTCACGCACCAGACCGTGAGCGAAATGGCGGCGCACGCAGCGATTCCGGTCATCAACGGGCTGAGCGACCGCGAGCACCCGTGCCAGGCGCTGGGCGACTACTTCACCCTGCAAGAGCGGTTCACCGACCTGCGCCGGGTGAAGCTGGCCTTCGTGGGCGACGGGAACAACGTCTGCCATTCGCTCCTGTTGACGGCGGCGCTCCTCGGCAGCCACATCGCCGTGGCCACGCCCCCCGGCTACGAGCCGGCACGGGAAATCGTGGCGGCAGCAGCCGACGCGGCCACCCGTACGGGGGCGCACCTCGAGCTCACTCACGACTGGCAGGCTGCCGTAACCGGCGCCGACGCCGTCTACACCGACGTCTGGGCCAGCATGGGACAGGAGAGCGAAGCGGAGCAGCGCCGGGCCGTCTTCGCCCCGTACCAAGTGAATGAGGGGTTGATGGCCCGGGCGGCGCCCCATGCGGTCTTCCTGCACTGCCTGCCGGCGCACCGGGGCGAGGAGGTCACCGACGCCGTCATCGATTCGCCGCAGTCGGGCGTCTACGACCAGGCCGAGAACCGCTTGCACGTGCAAAAGGCCATTCTGCTCCTGCTGCTGGGAAACGGTCAGCGCCGGACGGCGCGGTTACGGGGCGCGCGTGGCTGAAATCGTCGTCTTGGCCTACTCCGGGGGCCTCGACACCTCCATCATCAGTCCCTGGCTGAAGGAGAACCGCGCTTGCGAGGTCATCGCCATGATCGGCGATGTCGGCCAGGGCGAAGACCTGAAGGCGGTAGCGGAGAAAGCCCTGCGCACCGGGGCCGTCAAAACCACGGTGGAGGACCTCCGCGAAGAGTTCGTCACCGAGTATGTCTTTCCCACCCTGCGGGCCGGGGCGGTGTACGAGAATAAGTATCTGCTCGGCACCTCGATGGCCCGGCCGGTGCTGGCCAAGCGCCAGGTAGAGGTAGCCCGCCGGGAGGGTGCGACGGCCGTCGCGCACGGCTGCACCGGCAAGGGGAACGATCAGGTGCGCTTCGAGCACGCCTACCAGGCGCTGGCCCCGCAGCTCAAGATCATCGCGCCCTGGCGGGAATGGGCCATCCGCTCCCGCGAAGAGGCGCTCGAGTACGCCCGCCGGCACAACATCCCGGTAGCGGCCAGTCGCGACGACCTGCACAGCCGGGACCGCAACCTCTGGCACCTGAGCCACGAGGGCGGCGAGCTGGAAGACCCGGCGAACGCCCCGCTCGAGCACACCTGGCAGCTCACGCGTTCGCCGCAAGAAGCGCCGGACCGCGAGGAGGACGTGGAAATCGAGTTCGCGGCGGGCCGGCCGGTAGGTGTGAGCGGGAAGCGGCTGGCGCCGGTGGCGCTGCTCGAGGCACTGAACGAAATCGGGGCGCGAAACGCCATCGGGCGGGTGGACCTGGTGGAGAACCGCTTCGTGGGCATCAAATCGCGCGGCTGCTACGAGACCCCCGGGGGCACGCTGCTGGTCGAAGCCCATCGGGAGCTCGAGGCGCTCTGCCTGGAGC
>JACQTJ010000092.1 GCA_016210855.1 Acidobacteriota bacterium
ACCGGTGGCCTGGAGCTGATGGAGTACTGCCTGGACTCCCAGTCCCCGGTTGCCGGCAAGTCGCTCCGCGACCTGAAAATCCCGCCCGATTGCAACCTGGTCACCATCTTGCGGACGGGCGACGCCATCATCCCCCGCGGCGACACCGTGCTCCAGAACGGCGACACCGTGCTGGCCCTGGTCAGAATCTCCGCCGAGCCCGTCCTGCGCAAGTTCCTGCTCGGCTCCTAGCCCTTCTTGTCATTCCGAGCCCTTGATTGCGTGGCGGCGAGGAATCTCAAACGTAGCCGCCGGCTCGGATTGAGATCCTTCGCCCAGACGGGCGTCCGTCTGGACGCTCCGCTCAGGATGACAGGCAGGCGAATGCGCTTTTGCGGATTCTGCGGTTTTTCCACCCCCATTTTTGGCCCCCAAAACGCGCTCCCGCAAAAAACGTCCGCAAAAACCGCAAAAACCGCAGAAACCGTGGACAAACCGGGGGGTAGCCATGCTACCCCTGGGGCGGAGGCGAAATGCGTCCGGAGACGCGTCCGGACGCATGAGAAGGCCATCCTGGGAAGGCGTAGCGGCGGCTTTACGCCGCCAACTGGCCCTCCTGCTAGGCGGGTCAGGGCTTCAGCCCTGACATCAAATCCCGGGAAAAAACCTTGGGCTTCAGCCCCTGCGGTTGGTCTCAAAAAGAGTATTGCCATGACTTCGACTCCCATACAGAAAATCATCCCCACGCCTCTTCAGCGCTGCGCGGAGCCCGCCTGCCGGAAGTCCTTCCGGCCCCGCCGACGCTGGCAGAAGTACCACGCTTCCTCGTGCCGCAAACGCCATTGGCGCCGCCGCCGCGAACCCGCACACCCTCCGGCCTTGCGTTGTCCCCATTGCAGCCAGCCTGTCGCCTTCACTCTCGAGCCGGCCCTTTTCCCGCCGAAGTCTTCGGCGTAGGCGGGCCGCTGCGGCTCCCCGCTCCCTCGCCCTTCAGGCTCGTTCTCAATCGCCTGTCATCCCGAGCGGAGCGCAGCGCAGTCGAGGGACCTGCTTTTTCCGTAAAGAAGCGACAAGCAGATTCCTCGACTTCGCTCGGAATGACAAGCAAAGGGAAAGCCGGCCCGGGTAGGGCAGGAGCTTGACTCCTGCCGCGGCGGGTCCAGCCCCGTTTCTAGGCGGGTGTCAAAGTCCGGGAAGGCCCCGGCTCGTGCGTTTCGGAAGCCCAGGCGCCGGCCACGGCCCCCGCGATGATAACCGGCAGGGATACAGCCACAGGAGCCAGGAGCGCGCTGGCAGGAAGGGAGACGAGCCCGAACGAGACCAAGAGAGCGTCGACCAGGGTGCCGATGAGCCATACGGCAAAACTGGCGATCACTGCCGTCTTCGGGCCGGGGCCGTAGCGCGGGCGGATGGCTGCGCACAGCCACATGGTCCAGATGCCGATCGCCATGTACAGGATCGGGGGCAACGGTCCATTCGGAGCCGCCTCGACCGCGTCCAAAAACTCTTCTGTCCCACCGAGCACGAAGACAAAGCTAGCCGCGGTGAGAACGCCCCAGATGCCGCCCGTCAGCATCCCGCCCAGAAAAATCCGAGCCGCTTGCTTCATAGGATCCTCCTTTTCGGCCTTGCGAATCTCGCGGACCAGGACCTCTGACTCGGCCAGCAGGTTCCGCGCCTGACGTTGCGCCTCCGCCTCCGGCAACCGTTCGCGGAGCACGGCGAACTCGTCTTCGAGGTGTTCGGAAAGCTCCTGCAAGATTTCTTGCTGGCGCGCCTCCGGCAGGTCCAGCCCGGCAAGATGCTCGGCGGTGAGGGCGCGCCAGTCAGGCATCGGCCTCCCTCGCCAGCCGTCGCCCGGCCGCTTCCAGTCGGTTGCCTTTACGCACGGCTCACCCCTGCCAGCTTGTGCAGCGCGCGGAAAAACAGGCCCCACTCCTTGAGCATCGGCGGCATCTGTTTCCGGCCTTTGGGGGTCAACTCGTAACAGCGGCGCTGGCGCCCGCTGGGCAGCGTCTGCCAGGCGCCGCGCACCCAGCCCCGCTTGTCCATGCGGTACAACAAGGGGTAGAGCGACGCCAGGGTGAAGCGTAGCACGCCGCCGCTCTGCTTTTCGATGCGCCGGGCGATCTCGTAGCCGTGCAGCGGCTCTTCGGCCAGCAGCGCCAGGATGGCCAGCTCGGCGCTGCCACGTTTGATCCGCGCCGTAATCATTGCCTCCCTATATATAGGCTTCCGATGTATATGTCAAGAGGAAAATGGCCAGCGGGCCGTCAGCCTCAACTGGCAGAGGCGGCAGACGGCGGTGCACAGCGGCGGAAGCGGGACGGCATAGGGAGAGAACCAGTGTCGAGCAACGGGCTTCGAGTCTCCGGCTAACCGCAGCCAAAGGGCGGTCAACGGCAGCCAACGCGAGTCACCGAGCACCGGTCACCAGCACTGCTACTTTTTGAACAGCCGGGCCAGCCGCTCGGAGAGGCCCCGCACCGCCCCCCAGAGCTTCTCCAGACCTTCGGTTTCGAAGCTCACTTCAGCGGCGTCGAGGTCGATGGAGAGGTCGGTCGAAAGCTGGGTGGCCCGCCGGATGCGCTCCAGGGTCAGCAGCGACAGCACGCTGTACACGTCGCCCCGCTTGGCTTGCAACTCCAGCCACTGCTGCACCGCCCAGGCCGTCTGCCGCACGTGGTCCACCGCGTCGCGGAACTCCCGCAGCACCCGCGGCTCGATGTCGCCCGACTTCATGCTCTGCTCGAGCTCTCGGAGCTCGGTGCTGATTTTTTGCAAGCGGGTCGAGAGATCATCTCCCCCCGCGGGTTCAGCAGTCATGGCCGCTCCGTTCCGGTCCCGCCCGGCGGGACCTGCGCATCGCCTCAAGTTCCAGCCACAGTCATGGTGGCGATTCTAATCGTTGGGGCGGCGAAGGGGTCGCGAAAGTCCAGGTCCGTCCCCACCGCCTCTACCCCCTCGAGCATCCCCCGCAGGGTGCCGCCGATGGTGACTTCGTGGACCGGGTAGGCAAACGCACCGCTTTCGATCCACAGCCCAAAAGCACCTCGGGAATAGTCGCCCGTCACCAAGTTGACCCCTTGGCCGATCAGCCGGGTCACATAGAGCCCCCGCTCCACGGACCGGATGATTTCTTCGGGCGGCTTCTCTCCAGCGGCCAGGAAGAAGTTCGTCGGGCTCTCCCCGTTGCCGCTGCCGTTCCCCGTGCTCTTGCGGCCCAGCTTGCGGGCCGCATAGCTGCCGCAAAGATAGTTCCGGAGCACGCCGCTTTCCACCACCACCGTCCGCTGCGAGCCCACCCCTTCGCGGTCGAAAGGCCGCGTCCCCAGCCCGCCCGGCAGCAGCCCGTCGTCGATGATGGTCACACCGGCAGCCGCCACCTTTTCCCCGAGAGCGTCCACCAGAAACGACCGCCGCAGGTAGATAGCCTCTCCCGAAACCGCCCCGAACAGGTCCGCCAGCAGCTCGCCGGCGAGAAGCGGCTCGAACACCACCGGCACCTCCTGCGTCGCCACCTTCCGGGCTCCGAAATGCCGCTGCACCCGCTCCACCGTCCGCCGCGCCACCGCCTCGGGTGATTCGAGCTTCGCCCGCTGCCGGGCGGCGCTGAACCAGTAGTCGGAGACTTGCGCCTGGCTGCGGTCCTCCTGGCCGAGCAGGTAGAGCCCCAGGCTGCAGGTCGACGCCCGGTAGCTGCCGCAGAAGCCGCGCGTGTTCGCCAGCCATACTTGCCCGCAGTGCGCGGAGAACCCTGCCCCGCCAGAGTTTCTAATCCGCGGGTCCAGCCGCAGCCCAATCGCCTCGGTTTCGCGCGCCAGGGCAATCTTGTCGGCCGGGGCGAGGGTTTCGAGCATGGGGTCGTAGAGCCCGAGCCCGTCCGCGCTCACCGCCTCAGCAGCTTCCTCCGGGAGCCCGGCGCAGGGGTCCGGGTTGGCGAGCCTGGCCCGCTCCACGGCTCGTCGCACCAGGCCATCGAGCGTCTCCGCATTGAGGTCGGAAGCGCTCGCCCGCGCCATCCTCTGGTCCACGAACACCCGCAAGCTCAACGACCGTGTGGTGGCTTCCGTCACCGTCTCCGTCGTGCCCTGGCGCACCCGGGTCGAAAAATTTCTCGACTCATGCAGGAAGACTTCAGCATCATCGGCGCCGGCCGCCCGGGCCTGGGCCAGTACCCGCTCCGCCAGGGCAGGGAAGTCGCTCATCGCCGGCCTCCCACGGTCATGCGGGTGATCTTCACCGTGGGCGTCCCCACCCCCACCGGGGCCGACTGGCCTTCCTTCCCGCAGGCCCAGGCGCCGCGGTCGAGCTCGAGATCGTGTCCCACGGCCACGATGTTTTCCAAGATGTCCACGCCGCTGCCGATAAGCGTCGCTCCCTTCACCGGTCGGGTGATGCGCCCGTTTTCGATCAGGTAGGCCTCGTGCACCGAAAAGGTGAACTTGCCCACCGCCGGCTCCACCTGCCCGCCGCTGAACGCCTTGCAGTAGAGCCCGCGCTCCACCGAGCGGATGATGTCTTCCGGGTCGGACTCGCCGGCGGCCAGATAAGTGTTCGTCATCCGCGGAATGGGAATCGAGGTGTAGCCGGCCCGGCGCCCGTTCCCCGTGGGCGCCATCTTCATCAGCCGCGCCGAGAGGCGGTCTTGCAGGTAGGCGCGCAGCACGCCTTGCTCGATGAGCACCGTCGCGGCCCGCGGGATGGTGCCTTCGCCGTCCACGTTGAGCGAGCCCCGCAGGCCGGGGAGCGTGGCGTCGTCCACCACCGTGCACAACTCCGTCGCCACCCGCTCCCCCAGCCGCCCGCTGAATACCGACAGTCGCTTCCGGTTGGCGTCCGCCTCGAGCGGATGACCCACGGACTCGTGCAGCAGCACCCCGCTCGCGCCCGCCGCCAGCACGATGGGGAGTTCGCCCGCCGGGGCGTCCGCGGCCGTGAGTAGGGTTGCCGCTTGCGCCACCGCCTCGCGGGCCAGGCCCTCTGCCTTCTCCCCCGAGAAGGCCTCCAGGCCGGCGCGCAGGCCCAGGTTTTTCCAGCCCGCCTGGCGGCTTGCCCCGAGGGACTTGCCCGAGGGGTTGCCATCCGCTTCGATCACCACGCTGACCCCGAAGGCGAAGAGCGGTTGCGAGTCAGCCACAAGCTCACCGTCGCTGTTGGCGATGAGGATCTGGCGCCACTCGTCGCTCCAGTTCGCCGACACTTCCCGGACGCGCGAGTCGGCGCGGCGCGCGGCCGCGTCCGCAGCCCGCAAGAACTCGGTCTTCTCGCTCATCGCGGATTGGTGCGCCGGACGCCCGGCCGGGTAGCGGGCGGGCACGGCCCGTGGGGCGAGATGGATGCTGCCACTCCGGGCCGCGCCGGCGGCGATGCTGGCCGCCGTGCGGGCGCACTCGAGCAGCTTCTCGAGCGAGAGCTCGTTCGTGTAGGCGTAGCCGGTCTGCTCCCCGGCGACGACGCGCACCCCGGCCCCGAGCGCCACCGCTTCGCTCGACTCCTTGAGCAGGCTTTCTTCCAGGTGCAGGGAGCTGCTCTGGCGGTACTCGAGGTAGACGTCAGCGAAGTCGCCGCCGCCGCCGAGCGCCTCGCTCAGTACGCGGCCCAGCTGGCGGGAGTCGAGCCCGTGCTGTCGCTCGAAGAGCTCCCGCGCGCTCACATCCGCTCCGGGACTTCGATCCCCAGCAGGTCGAGCGCTCGCGCCAGCTGCCGCTGCACCAAATCGGTGAGCAGTAGCAGGAACGCCCTCCGCTCCGGGTCGGCTTCGCTCACGATGTGGTGGCGGTGGTAGAAGAGATTGAACTGCTGCGCCAGCCCGAACGTCCACTTGGCCACCAGGGCCGGCTCCTGCTGGCTGACAACGATTTCGGCCATCCAGTCGAGCTCGGCCGCCTGCGAGGCCAACGCCCAGAACTCGTCGCCAGACTCGCCGGTGAAGAGTTTCTTCGCCGCGGCCGGGGACACCTGCGCCGGCAGCCCGTCCACCTGAAAGCTGGGCTCGCTTTCTCGGAGTTTCCGGAAAATGTTCCGAGCCCGCACCACCGAGTATTGCAGGTAGGGGCCGGTTTCACCGTCGAAGCTGAGCGCGTCCTTGAAATCGAAAGCGATGGTGGTGTTGCGGGTGACGCGCAGCATGAAAAACCGCAGCGCGGCCACAGCGATCTTATGGGCCAGGAGGTCGCTGGTCGCCGGGTCGAGGTCCGGGTGGCGGCTCTCCACCTCGCGCCGAGCGCTCTGCTCGAGCGCGTCCAGCAGGTCGTCGGCCTTTACCCCTTGACCCTTGCGCCCCGAGACCTCAATGAAGGGGCGCTTCTCTTCCTCTGCCGACAGCTCGATTCCCAGCTCCCGCGCACAGCGGGGCGAGAGCCCCACCATTTCGTAGGCAAAGTGCACGGAGCGGGCCGCTTGTTCCCGATGACCCAGGGCTTCCACGCCGGCAGCGACGATATCCTGCAGGTAGCTCTGCCGCGCATCGATCACGTTGTACACCGTGAGGGCGTGTCCGAAGGGCGGCGCCCCCGGCTCGCTTCGCTCGGCGCTGCTCATCCACACCACGCGCCCGTCCGGGTAGGTGTGGAAGCGCCGGTAGGCAAAGTCGCGCCCCAGCAGGCCAAATTTCCAGAGCTGGTAGGCGATGTCCTTGCCGACGTAGGTGACCGTGCCGTTCGAGCGAACGATGATTTTGGCGTCGTCGAGCTCGTCTGCCGGTACGGCTGCGCTTGCCTTCTCCGCCGTTGCCGTCCGCATCACCCAGCAGCCTTTGTTCTTGCCCGTGGTGGCCAACTCAATCGCGCCCCGCTGCTTCAACTGCTCGAAGGCGGCGTCCCAGAACTTCAGTCGCAGGATCTCGCTCTCCCGCGGCAGCAGGTCGTAATACACCCCGAGCCGCGCCATGGTCTCGAGGTGGCGGCGGACGATGGCGGTGGAAACCAGCTCGGCCAGCCGGGCTGTCTCGCCGCTGCCGTCCTCGATCGCCATGAGCGCCTGGGCGCGCAGGTCGAGCCGCTGCGGGTCTTCTTCGTAGAACTCGGTGACCCGGGCGTAGAGGTCCCAGCAGTAGTGGTCGAGGGGCGGGCTCGACCCCGCGGCCAGCTTCTCGACTTCGACCACGGATTTCTTCTCGAGGTGCTCGAAGCCCACCACCACGTCCGCCACCTGCACGCCGGTGTTGTCAATGTAGTTCTGCACCTCGACCCGCTGGCGGGTGAAGCGCAGCAGGCGCACGAAGCTGTCCCCCAGAGCGGCGTTGCGCAGGTGGCCCACGTGGGCTGCTTTGTTGGGGTTGATGTTCGTGTGCTCGACGATGATCTTGGCCGCGTCGGCGCGGGGACCAGTGACGGGCGCGCGCGACTCTCGCACCGCGGCCTGGAACACCGCCGCGCGGTCGAAGTGGAAGTTGATGTAGCCGCCCCCGCCCACGTCCGCCCGCTCCACGCCTTCGACGCGGGGGAGCGCGGCCGCCAGCTCACGAGCGATCTCACGCGGTGAGTGCTTCAGGCGGCGGGCCAGCTCGAAGGGCAGGGGACAGGCCAGGTCGGCGAGCTTGGCTTGGGGAGGCTTTTCCAGGACCACCGCCTCGAGCTCAACCTGGTAGCGCGTCTTCACCGCCGCCCGCACGGCGTCCCGCAGAGCCCGGTGAAGTTGAGCGATCACTCGCGGCGTGTCCTCTCGTGGAGGATTGCATTATAGCGGAGCCCCGCGCGCCCCGTCAAAACGGGCCCTCCGCGACCTGTGCTATAGTAAAACCTCGTCTGGTGCGGGGAGACTCATGCGGGCTGAGTTCGAAGCCGTGCGCCGCTGGCTGGCGGAGGCCGAGCGCGTTGCGGTCCTCACCGGGGCCGGGATTTCGCACGAGAGCGGCGTGCCTGTCTTTCGCGGCCAGGACGGCCTCTGGCGGCAGTACCGCCCCGAGGACTTGGCGACCCCTCAGGCTTTTGCCCGCGACCCCCGGCTGGTGTGGGAGTGGTACAACTGGCGGCGGTCGGTGGTGGCCCGTGCCCAGCCGAACCCCGGCCACCGGGCGTTGGTCGAGCTGGAGGAGCGCACCAGGGACTTCACCCTGGTCACGCAGAACGTGGACGGCTTGCACGAGCGCGCCGGCTCCCGCCGCCTGCTCAAGCTCCACGGCGACCTCTGGACATTGCGCTGCCTGGACTGCGGCCGGGAAAGCGTCGATCGCGCGGTGCCGCTCCCGGAGTTGCCGCCCCGTTGTGCTTGCGGCGGGTTGCTGCGGCCGGGAGTGGTCTGGTTCGGTGAGCCGTTGCCGGAAGAGGTTCTGCGTCAGGCGCTGGAGGCTGCCGGACGAGCGCAGGTGTTTCTCGTGGTTGGCACCTCGGCCGTGGTGCAGCCGGCGGCGAGCTTGCCGCTCCTGGCCCGGCGGGCGGGAGCGCGGGTGGTAGAGCTGAACCTGGAAGAGACCCCGCTCACGGGGCAGGTGGACGCGAGCTTCCTCGGCAAGTCGGGCGAACTGCTGCCGCGGCTGGTGGAGGCGGCCGTACGGTCATGAAGCTCTGCTACTTCGACTGCTTCAGCGGCATCAGCGGCGACATGCTGCTCGGCGCCCTGGTGGACGCGGGGGCCGACCTCTCCCGTATCGAAGCCGAATTGCGCCGCCTGCCGGTCAGTGGCTGGACGCTGGCTGCCGAGAAGGTGAAGCGCGGCGCCCTCCAGGCCACGCAGGTGCGCGTGGCGGTGACTGAGACCCACCACCACCGGGGCCTGGGTGACATTCTCCAAATCATTGCACGGGCTGGGCTGGCTCCGGGCGTCGCCGCCCGGGCGTCGGGAGTCTTCAAGTGCCTCGGCGAGGCCGAGGCTCGCGTCCACGGCGTGCCGGTTGAAAAAGTGCATTTCCACGAAGTGGGGGCGGTGGACGCTATCGTGGACATCGTCGGCGCCTGCGTGGGGCTGGAATTGCTGGGCGTCGAGCAATTCGCCTGCTCGGCCCTGAACGTCGGCGGCGGCCGCGTCGAGACCGGGCACGGTGTCCTGCCGGTTCCGGCCCCGGCCACGGCCGACATGTTGCAGCATGCCCCCAGCTATTCGACCGGGATCGAACGCGAGCTGGTGACGCCTACCGGCGCGGCCTTGGTCGCCGGGCTGGTCACGCAGTTCGGCCCCATGCCGCGGATGACGGTGACCCAAATCGGATACGGCGCCGGCGCGGCCGACCTGGCCGAGCAACCGAACGTCCTGCGCCTCTTCCTTGGTGAGGCTGCCGAAGCCGCCTGCACCGCCGACGAGCCGGTAGTGACGGTGCTCGAAGCAAACCTCGACGACATGAGCCCGCTCGTCGGCGGCTACTTCATGGAGCAGGCGCTGGCCGCGGGCGCTCTCGACGTCTTCTACACGCCCGTGCAGATGAAAAAGAACCGCCCCGGGCTAGTGCTGACCGTCATCTGCCCACCCGAGCGCGCCGACGCCCTGAGCGAGCTCATCTTCGAGCAGACCACCACCATCGGCCTGCGCCACTACGAGGCCCGGCGGCGAACGCTGGAGCGGGAATTCGTCACCGTGGAAACGCCCTACGGGCCGGTGCGGATGAAGCTCGCTCGGTTGAACGGCCGGGTGCTCAACGCTGCCCCGGAGTACGAAGACTGCCAGCGGCTGGCCCGGGAGAAGGCCGTGCCGCTCAAACAGCTTCTGGCCGACGTGCAGTTCTACTTCCGCCAGCAGCACAAGGACCGCGGCTGATGCCCAAGTTCTACCTCACTACCCCCATCTACTACGTCAACGCCCGCCCGCACCTGGGCCACACCTACACCACCATCGTGGCGGACTCCATCACCCGCTACAAGCGCCTGCGCGGCTACGAGGTGGTCTTCCTGACCGGAACGGATGAGCACGGCGAGACGGTGGCCCGCTCCGCCCGCCGCGCTGGCCGGGAGCCCCAGGCGTTTGCCGACGAAGTGGCTGGCGCGTACCAGCGCCTGTGGAAGACTCTGGGGCTCGACTACGACCACTTCATCCGCACCACCGAGTCCCGCCACGAAGCCGCGGTGAAGAAGCTCTTCCAGGCCGCCAAGAAGGCTGGCTACATCTACAAGGGAAAGTATCAAGGCCTCTACTGCGTGCCCTGCGAGCTCTATGTTACCGACCCGACGCCGGAAGGCAACTGCCCCACCTGCGGCCGCCCGCCTGAGCGCGTCGAAGAGGAGAATCTCTTCTTCAAGCTCTCCGCCTTCCAGGACAAGCTCCTCGCCCACTACGAGAAACACCCGGACTTCGTCCAGCCCGAAAGTCGCCGGAACGAAGTGGTCAGCTTTGTCCGCAGCGGCCTGCGCGACCTCTCCATTACCCGCACCCGCTTCCGCTGGGGCATCCCGGTCCCCGGCGAGGAGAGCCACGTTTTCTATGTCTGGTTCGACGCCCTCACCAGCTACCTGAGCGGCATTGGTTACGGGGCCACGGGGGCGGGGGCCAGCCAGTTCGAGCGGCTGTGGCCGGCCGACCTGCAACTGGTCGGCAAGGAGATCCTGCGCTTCCACGCCGTCTACTGGCCGGCCTTTCTGATGGCCGCCAAGCTCCCTCTGCCCAAGACCATTTACGCCCACGGCTGGTGGCTGATGGAGCTGGAGAAGATGTCGAAGTCTCGCGGCAACATCGTGCGCTCGGAGCCCATCCACCGGGTGGTGGGCATCGATGGTCTGCGCTATTACCTGCTGCGGGAGATGGTCTTCGGCCAGGACAGCAACTTCAGCTACGACGCCCTGGTAACGCGCTACAACAGCGACCTGGCCAACGATTTCGGCAATCTGGTCTCGCGCCTGCTCACCATGGTGGAGCGCTACTTCAAGGGCGAGATCCCCTACCCCTCGGCCGGTGCCGACCGCACCGCAGAAGATAGGGAAGTGGCGGCGGTGGCCGAGCGTAGCATCACCGCCTTCCAGCAGTGTTTCGACGGCTGCGACTTCTCGCGGGGGCTCGAAGCCGTCTGGGCTCTGGTGTCGGCGGTGAACAAGTACCTGGTCGAGACCGAGCCCTGGGTGCTGGCTGAAGACGAAGCGAAACGGGCCCGCCTGGCCACCGTGCTCTGGACCGCCGCCGAAGGCGTCCGCATCGCCACTACGCTGCTCTACCCGGTAGTGCCCGCCGCGGCGGAGCGCGTCCGCCAGCAGCTTGGGCTCGAAGGGGAACTGGCGGCTACTAGCCTGGACGACTTGAGCTGGGGGCAGTTCCCGACCGGTACCCGCATCGGCTCGCTCGAGCCGGTCTTTCCCCGGCTGGAGAAGGACGCCGCCATCCAGCAGATGCGCCAGCTCGAAGAAGAACTGACCGCCGCCGCGGCCCCTCCGGCGAGACGAGGAGGTGCCGTGTCGGCCGACGAGCAGAACTGGATCAGCATCGACGACTTCGCCAAGGTGGAGATGCGGGTGGGCGAAGTGCGCTCTGCGGAACGCATCGCGGGTGCCACCAAGCTCCTGAAGATGGTGGTGGACATCGGCGACGAAGTCCGCCAAATCGTCGCCGGCATTGCCGAGGCCTACACGCCCGAGCAGCTTGTGGGCAAGAAGGTCGTCATCGTCACCAACCTCCAGCCTCGGAAGATTCGCGGCGTCGAGTCGAACGGGATGATCGTGGCCGCCACGGTGGGCGATTCGGGCCGCCCGGTGCTCGCTACCTTCAGCGAGGACGTCCCGGTCGGCGCTCGCCTCAAGTAACCCCGGTGGCCTTCACCGATTCCCACGCTCATCTGGCCGACGAGCGCTTCGACACCGACCGCACCGACGTGCTCGCCCGCGCCCGTCAGGCTGGCGTCGAGCGCATCCTCACGATCGCCGAAGCCACCCGGCCCGACGAGTGTCGGAAGACGCTGGCCCTCGCCGACCAGCACGAGTTCGTCTGGGCCGCCCTCGGCGTCCATCCCCACGAGGCCCGCCGCGCCACCGAAGAGCGCCTCGCGGAACTCGAAACCCTCCTTCGCCATCCCCGCGTGCTCGCCTGGGGAGAAATCGGGCTCGACTACTACTATGACCACTCCCCCCGCAGCGTACAGCAGGCGGTCTTCCGCGGGCAGCTCAAGCGGGCCCGCACCGCCCGGCTCCCAGTCATCGTCCACTGCCGCGAAGCTTGGAACGACTGCCTGAAGATTCTCTCCGAAGAGTGGGGGCCCAGTAGTCCAGGGGGCATCCTGCATTGCTTCAGCGGCACGGCGGAGGTAGCCGGGCAGGCCCTGGACTGGGGCTTCTTGATTTCCTTCGCCGGAAACGTTACCTTTCCTCGGGCTGAAAACCTTCGCGCCGTGGCGCGGGCGGTCCCACTCGAGCGTCTCCTCATCGAGACCGATTGTCCGTACTTGGCCCCGCAGCCGGTTCGGGGAAAGCGCAACGAACCTGCCTATGTGATGGACGTGGCCGTCGAGCTGGGCCGCCTACACAGAGTGACGCGGGAAGAGATGGGCGCGCAAACCAGCGAAAACTTTTTGCGCCTCTTCCCGGGCGCCGGAGCGTAGTCCAGAGCGAGGCGACAACCATCAAACCCGCCCTCAACAACCGGGCCGCCCTCGAGATTGCCGAGGTCTTCGACCTGGTGCGCGCCGACCTCGGGCAGGTTGAGGAGGAGCTGGGCCACCAAAGTGACTCGGGGATCGAGCCGGTGGCCGCCATCGCCCGCTACCTGCAGACCGGCGGGGGCAAGCGCCTGCGCCCGGCCTTGCATTTGTTGGCCGCGAAGTTTTGCGGCTACGAAGGCCCCTCGGCCATTCAGCTGGGCGCGGTGCTCGAGCTCATCCACGCCGCCACCTTGCTGCACGACGACGTCATCGACTCGGCCGACACCCGCCGCGGCCGCGCCTCCACGAACCAGCGCTGGGGCAACTCCATGACCGTGCTGGCCGGCGACTGGCTCTACATGCAGTCGTTCCGCATCGCACTGGCCGAGCGCAACCTGCGCATCCTCGACGTCCTCATTGACCTCACCCAGCAGATGGTCGAGGGCGAGCTCGTTCAACTCACCCGGCTCGGCCGCGCCGACGTCAGCGAAGAGGAGGCCCTCGATATCTCCCGCCGCAAGACCGCCTGCCTGTTCAGCGCCTGCATGGAGCTGGGGGCGCTCCTCGGCGCACAGCCCCAGGCTGAGACCGAGCGGCTCGCCGGCTACGGCCTCAATCTGGGAATGGCCTTCCAGATCGTTGACGACCTGCTCGACTTGACCGCCGACCCCGAACGGTTGGGAAAGCCGGTCGTGAACGACCTGCGCGAAGGCAAGGTGACTTTACCGCTCGTCTATGCGCTGGAAGCCGGGGGTCGGGCGGCCCGTCAGAAAGTCGAACTCGTGCTCGGAGAGAGAGGTTTTGTTTCTGTGCCAAGTGCAGAGATCGTGGGTCTGGTGCGTTCGAGCGGCGCGGTGGAGCGCACGCACGCCCGCGCTGCCGACTTCATCGCCCAGGCTTACGGCTGCCTCGAGCCCTTCCCCGACTCTGTCTACCGGCGAGCGCTCGCGTCGGTCCCCCAGTTCATCCTCCACCGCGATTACTGAGCGGCGCTTGGGTCAGGGCACCACGCGAGTCTTGCCATTGCTGAGCGACTCCAGTTCGTAGGTGTCGAGCATCAGCACCGCCCCCGATGGCCGCCGCAGGGTGGCGTCGTCTTTGGTGAAGAAAATCAATTTCGCCTTGAATTTTTTCTTGGGGGCCTGATGAGCGGCCACCGGCTCCCCGGTAGCGAAGTCGATGGGAGTGATGTCGACGGCCCGCGGGCTCTTCAGCACCACCCGCACATCCGTCAGCTTCTGTCGCCAGGCCTCCAGAACGGGGCGGGCTTTCTTCCAGCCTTCGACGGTGCGCATGGATTGATTCCGTGGCCGTGCCGGCCGTGCGCCCAGTATACTACTCGGCGATGAAAGCCGGAGGGAAAGAGACGGAAGTGAAGCTCGCCCTCGGCCGCACCGCTCCGGTGCGGCTTTGGCTGAGGCGTCAAGGATTCCGCCTCATCCGGCCGCGGAGCTTCGAGTCCAACTTGATTCTGGACACCTCGCGCCGCCGACTGCGCCGCCGCGGCTACTTGCTCCGCTTGCGCAGCATGAACGGTCGGCACTGGCTTGCACTCAAGGGACCATCCGCCGCCTCGGAGCGCTACAAGGTGCGCACCGAATGGGAAACGGAGCTCGCCGACGCCGAAGCCGGACGGCGCGTGCTGGCCGGGCTGGGCTTTGAGCCGGTCTTTCGCTACGAGAAGTTCCGCACCGTGTACACCGGCCGGGGACGCTGGCGGGGCGGTGAGGTGATGCTCGATGAAACTCCGGTGGGCAACTACCTGGAGCTTGAAGGCGGGCGACGTTGGATCCGGCTGGTGGCGCGGGCGCTCGGGGCGAACCCTGATGATTTCATCACCAAGAGCTACGCCGGGCTCTACGCGGACTGGTGCCGGCGGCGGGGCCGGCTTGCCACCCACATGGTTTTCGGCCGCCGCCTTTCGCCTTGACACCGCAGAGGCGACACCGTATCTAGTGGCTTGGGCCAAACCAAAGCAGTTACGGACGCAGGTCCTCCGCGGTCGGCGGTTTCGCCCCGCGGGTTTTTTGTGCGGAAAAGGGTTTAGGCGGCGCCGTGATTCACGTCACTGAGCTCCTGGATTCCAGTGTGTACGACGCGCAGGGGAACTACGTGGGCCGGGTGCGGGAGCTGTGCCTGGTTCCGGCCGAGCAGCCCAGTCGCGTCGCCCGGCTGGTGATTGCCCGGGGCAAGTACCAGCCCCTGGTGGCCCGCTACGACCAGGTGGCCTCGGTGGCCCCCGGCACGGTGCGGCTGAACACGGGCGAGCTGCAGCTCGTCCCCTACCTGCCGGATGAAGCCTGGCTCACCGTGCGCAAGGACCTCCTCGACCAGCAAATCATCGACATCCACGGCCGCAAGGTGGTGCGCGTGAACGACCTCGACCTCGCCGAGCAGCCGGCCGACGGCCGCATGGAGCTGCGCGTCGTCCAGGTGGACGTCGGCTTGGCCGGGGCGTTGCGCCGACTGCTCAAAGGCGTGGTCTCGCCGGGCTGGATCCGGAGCTTGCAGAAGCGCCTGCCTACGCGTGTCATCCCGTGGGAGTTCGTCGACGTCATCGAGACCGACCCGCTGCGGCGGGTCAAGCTCAAGCTCGAGCACTCAAAGCTCGGCCAGCTCCACCCCGCCGACATTGCCGACATCATCGAGGCTCTGGCCCCGGCCGAGCGCGGTGCCGTCATCGAGGCCCTCGACGCCTCCACCGCCGCCGAAGCTCTGGGTGAGGTCAAGGACGACTTGCAGGTGCGCATCCTGGGGGAGCTCGACAAAGGGCGGGTCGCCGACATCCTCGAGCAGATGCCCCCGGATGAGGCCGCCGACCTGCTCGCCGAGCTCCCGGCCGAGACCGCCACCGAAGTGCTCCAGGACATGAACCGGCAGGAAGCTCGCGAGCTCCAGGAGCTGCTGCAGTTCGAGGAAAACACCGCCGGGGGACTGATGACTCCGGAGCTGTTTGCTTGTACGGAGACCACCACGGTGGCGCAGGCCGCGGCCGCCCTGCGTGGGAGCGAAGTTTCGGTCGATTCCCTCGACACGGTGTACTTGATCCAGGACGACAAGGTGCTCCTCGGGGCCGTGCCGGTGGGTCGGCTGCTGCGGGCTGCGCCGGAGACCCCGCTGGGGCAGTTGCGCGCCGAGCAGCTGGTGTTTGTGGACACCGAAGCCCGCGAGAAGCAGGTGATTGACCTGATGGACAAGTACAACCTGCGCTCGCTTCCGGTGGTGGATGCCGAGCAGAAGCTCGTCGGGGTCATCACCGTGGACGACGTCCTCAACCGCCTATGGCAGGCCCGGCAGTGAGACCTTGGCGGGCGCTGGCTCTCCGCCAGCGTCGCCGCCTGCAATCACTGCGGCGCCAGGCATTCCTGTTTTTCGCGGTCATCGGCCCGGGGCTGATCACCTCCAACGTTGACAACGACGCCGGCGGCATTTATTCCTACTCGCTGGCTGGCGCCCAGTACGGCTACCTGTTGCTCTGGACACTCGTCCCCATGACCGTGGCTCTCTACGTCACCGAGGAAATGGCGGCCCGCATGGGGGTTGTGACCGGCAAGGGGCTCTCCGACTTGATCCGCGAGGAGTTTGGCTTCCGCACCACCTTCTTCCTGATGCTGGCGGTGCTGGCCGTGGCCTTGGGGAACATCCTGGCCGAGTTCGCCGGGGTGGCCGCGAGCCTCGAGCTTTTCGGCGTCAGCCGCTACCTGTCCGTGCCGGTGGCGGCTGCCCTGGTGTGGCTGCTGGTCGTGGGGGGGACGTACCGTAGCGTTGAAAAGATTTTCCTGGTGGCCTGTGTCTTCTACCTGGCCTACGTTTTTTCAGCCTTCTTTGCCGAGCCCGACTGGATTACAGCCGCCTACCACACGGTGCGTCCCACGGTGGAGTGGCGCTCGAGCTACCTGCTGGTGATGCTCGCCCTGGTGGGCTCGACCGTGGCCCCGTGGCAGTTCTTCTACCTGCAGGCGGCCGTGGTGGAAAAGGGCGTGCCCCGCGACCGCTACTGGGAGACCCGGGCCGACGTGCTGGTGGGGAGCATCACCTGCATGCTGATCGTATTCTTCATCATCGTCTGCTGCGCGGCGACTCTCCACACCGCCGGGCACACCGAGATCCGCGATGCGGCCCAGGCGGCTGAGGCCCTTCGGCCGCTCGCCGGCCCCTACGCCTCGGCCCTATTCGCCTTGGGGCTGCTGAACGCCTCGCTCTTCGCTGCCTCCCTCCTGCCGCTCTCCACCGCCTTCGTGATTTGCGAGGGGTTGGGGGTTGAAGCTGGTGTGGACAAGGGCTTCCGCGAGGCGCCTATCTTCTACTGGCTCTACACCGCCCTGATCGTCGCCGGCGCCGGGCTGATTCTGCTGCCGAGGACGCCGCTGGTACGCATCATGGTGCTGTCGCAGGTGGTGAACGCCTTTCTTCTGCCGGTGGTGCTGATCTTCATGCTGGTGCTCGTGAACCGGCGTGAGCTGATGGGGGAGTGGCGGAACTCCTGGGGCTTCAACGCCGTGGCCTGGACCACAGCGGCCGTTGTGATCCTGCTCACCCTCACGCTGCTTTATATGGGCGTCATGGGCGCTCCTGTGGGCTTGAGCGCCCGCCCCAGCTAGGCTTGGGCAAGTGGATTGCCTGCCCGCGGAGGCTGTGCTACCGTGAGGACGATGAGCGGAAAGAGCCTGTTCAAGTCCGGGAGCCTGGAAGCGGCTCTGTGGGCCCAAATTGACCCGGCCGCCATGCCCCGTCACATCGCCATCATCATGGACGGCAACGGCCGCTGGGCGCGCCAGCGTGGCCAACCCCGGGTGGCGGGCCACCGGGCCGGGGTGAAGGCGGCCCGGGAGGTAGTGGAAAGCTGCGCGCGGATCTGCCTGCCGGTGCTGACCCTGTTCGCCTTTTCTCTCGACAACTGGAAGCGGCCCCCGCAGGAAGTGGACTTCCTGATGAAGTTGTTGCGGCAGTACGTCCGCCGCGACCTCGATTACATGCGACGCAACAACGTGCGCTTGCGCGTGATCGGCCGCTGGCAGGAGTTGCCCGCGGCGGTGCGCGCCGACGTGGCCCGTGCCGTCGAGGAGACCGCGGCCAACACCGGGCTGCAGGTGGTCGTCGCCCTCAACTACAGCGCTCGGGCCGAGCTGGTGGACGCCGTCGCCGCGCTGCTGCGGGAGGCCCGCCACAATGGGCTGAGCCACGTGGATGAGGCGGAGCTGGCCGCCCACCTTTACGCCGCCGACTTGCCTGACCCCGACCTCCTCATCCGCACCAGCGGCGAGATGCGCTTGAGCAACTTTCTGCTCTGGCAGCTGGCCTACAGCGAGATCTGGGTCACCGAGACTCTCTGGCCCGACTTCTCTACCGCCCATCTCTTGCAAGCCATCCTCGACTTCCAACAGCGCGAGCGCCGCTACGGCGGCCTCTCCCCGGCTGCGGAGCGGGCGCGCCGCTCCCCGGGGGTGACCGCCACAGGAGGCGGGCGGGCCCGTTCGCCCCGGGGCGCCCTTCTCCCCCGCTGAGAAAGCGGTTCTGTCGCACGCCGGCTGTTGATAGAATCGGGTCGCTCTTTTCCCGACCGGTGCGCGACGGGTTCGACCCGGACACATGTTGTTGCTGATTCCCATCCTGATCGCCCTGTTCCTGGCGGTGAACATGGGCGCCAGCGGGACCGCCCCCGCGTTTGCCGCTCCCCACGGTGCCAGCTTGGTGCGACGCGAGGCCATCCCCGGCCTGTTCGGCACCTTTGTCCTGCTGGGCGCGCTGCTGGCTGGGCACAAGGTGGTGCGGACCTTGGGCAGCGAAATCCTGCCCGCTGATGCCATGCAGATGACGCTGGTAGCGATTGTGCTGCTCTCGATTGCCCTGTCGTTGTTCGCCGCCAACCTCCTGCGCGTGCCCCAGTCCACCAGCCAGTCCACGGTGCTGGCGCTGGTGGGGAGCGCCGTCTACTTCGGCAATTTGCAGACCGGCAAGCTGCTAAGCTGGATTATCCCCACCTGGGTTGTCTTTCCGGTGGTGGCCTTCGCGATCACCTACCTCTTCGCGCGCTTTTTCTATCGTCCTCTGAAGAAATCGGAGGTCGTGGACTTCGAGCAGCTGGCCGGGCACCCCTTCTGGAAATACGTGACCATTGTCTCCTCCTGTTACGTGGCTTTCTCCATCGGGTCGAACAACGTCGCCAACGCATCCGGGCCGCTTACCTCGCTGCTCGCCAACCAGTTCCACGTGGCCAGCGGGGAGGCCGATTATGTGTTGCTCATGCTGTTCACCACCGTGCTGGTGGCGCCCTGGTTTGGAATCGGCAGCTCGCTGATGGGCGAGCGGGTGATGCGGACCACGAGCCGCGAAATCATCCACTTCGGCCCCCTGGGGGCCTCCTTCATTTCCCTGCTCACCGCCACCCTGCTGCTCTTGGCCTCGCTGACCCAGGGCATCCCCACATCGCTGGTGCAGCTGAATACTGCCGCTATCATCGCCATCGGGATGGTGAAGGCCGGCCTCCGACAGACCGTGACCGAAACGGTTGTGCCCCGGCTGCTTCTCATCTGGGCTGTGGCCCCGCTCTTCGCTTTCGGCTCCGCGTTTGGCCTGACGGCGCTCGCCGACCGCCTGGGATGGTTGCCCTGATGCTCGGCAAACGAGTTCTCACCGCCGCTGCCTTGATCGCTCTGGTGCTGGCGCTGCTCTTCTGGGCCCCCCCCTGGCTGTTTTTCCTCGCGGTGCTGCCTGTGGGGTGGCTCACGTTGTGGGAGTACCTTGAACTGGTGGCTCGCACCGGTAGCGTGCCGCGACGCTGGCCGGTGTATTTGGCGGCGCTCGGATTGTGGCTCGTGGCCGCCTGGACGCCCGGCCACCTGCTGGCCGCGGTTGTCTTCGCCACCCTGGGGGCCTTTTTGAGTGCCGTGTGGCGGGAACAGACGGCCGAAATCTTGTCCGCAGCCACGGCGGGAGTCTTCGGCCTGCTCTACGTCGCGGTCCCGCTGGCCTTGCTCTTGGATGTGTTTGCGGTGGCGCGCGGCCGCTGGGTCCTCTTCTATTTGCTGCTCCTGGTCTGGGTGGGCGACACCGCTGCCTACTTTGTGGGGCGCGGGGTGGGGCGGCACCCGCTGGCCCCGGTCTTGAGTCCCGGAAAAACGGTGGAGGGCACGGTGGCGAGCCTAGTGGCCACGGTCGCGGTGGGCTTCTGGCTGTTCCGCCGCTGGTTCGGGTTTGATCCGGCGCACGGGTTTTTGCTGCCGGTGATCGTGAACGTGGCCGCGCAACTCGGCGACCTGGCCGAGTCGGCGCTCAAGCGCAGCGCCGGCGTCAAGGACACCTCGGGGCTCCTGCCGGGCCACGGCGGCCTGCTCGACCGCATCGACAGCCTGTTATTCGCCCTGCCGGCCCTGTGGTACTATTGGAGTCTGCTCACCCGGGGCGGCTCTTGACAGGTTCGGTGCGCACCCTCGCTATTCTGGGCTCGACCGGCTCGGTCGGCCGGCAATGCCTCCAGGTCGTCGAAGAACTCCGCGAGCGCTTCAACGTGGCCGGCCTGGCCGCCGGCCAGAACGTCGAGCAGTTGGCCGGGCAGGTGGCGCGCTTCCACCCGGAACTGGTGTCGGTGGCCTCGCAGGAGAGAGTCGGGCCGCTGCGGGCCCGTCTGCGTGCTCTGGGGGTGGCGCGCGAGCCGGAGATTCTTTGGGGCAGGGAAGGGCTGAACGCCGTGGCCACGCACGTGCGCGCCGACCTGGTGGTTTCGGCGGCCGTCGGCGTTGTCGGCCTGGAGGCCACCTACCAGGCGCTGGCTGCCGGCAAGCGCGTGGCGCTGGCGACCAAGGAAGTTTTGGTGGTGGCCGGGGAGCTGGTCACCCGGGCAGCTGAAGTGGCGGGGACGGACATCCTCCCCGTGGACAGCGAGCACAACGCCCTCCACCAATGCCTGCGCGCCGGCCAGGCTCGCGAGGTGCGCCGGCTCATCCTGACCGGCTCGGGCGGGCCGTTCCTGGGCTGGCCGCGGAAGCGGCTGGCGCGTGTCACCCCCCGGCAGGCCTTGCAGCACCCAAACTGGAGAATGGGGAAGCGCATCACCGTGGACTCGGCCACGTTGATGAACAAAGGATTCGAGATCATCGAAGCCCGGTGGCTCTTCGGGCTGCGCCCGGAGAAAATCGAGGTGGTCATCCACCCGCAGTCCACGATTCACTCCATGGTCGAATTCGTGGACGGGTCGGTCCTGGCGCAACTGGCTCCGCCCGACATGCGCCTGCCTCTGCAGTACGCGCTTACTTACCCCGAGCGGCTGCCCTCGACGAATCACCGCCTGAATTGGGCCGAGCTGCGCAAGCTCGAGTTCCGTCTGCCGGATGAGAAAAAATTCCCCTGCCTGCGACTGGCCCGCGAGGCCCTGAAGGGGGGCGGGTCCTGGCCCTGCGTGCTGAACGCCGCCGACGAGGTGGCGGTCGAAGCCTTCCTGGCCCGGCGGCTGCGCTTCCCGCAAATCCCGGAGCTGATCGAGCGGGTCCTCGAGACCACGACGCCCGCGCCCCTGCGCTCCATTGAAGAGGTGCTGGCCTGCGACCGTCAGGCCCGCGCCTACGCCACCCACCTGTTGACCACCCTGGGGCGGAAAAAGAGGAGACAGCGGTGAACATCGTCTGGCTGCTGGTTGGGGTGGTGGTGCTGGGCGTGATGGTGCTGGTGCACGAGTGGGGTCACTTCATCGTCGCCAAGCTCTGCGGGGTGCGGGTGGATATTTTCTCCATCGGCTTCGGGCCACGGCTGTTCGGCCTGCGCCGACACCCCACGGATTACCGGGTGAGCGCCCTGCCCCTGGGCGGCTACGTGAAGATGGCCGGGGACAACCCCGGCGAAGAGCGCTGCGGGGCCCCGGACGAGTTCCTCTCTCGGCCCCGCTGGCAGCGGGTGCTGATTGCGTTGGCCGGCCCGACCATGAATGTGCTCATGGCTGTCTTGCTGCTGACCGGCCTGTTCTACTACCGGTACGAGCGCCCCGCCTTCCTGGAGGAGCCGGCCGTGGTCGGTGCCGTCCGCCCCGATTCGCCTGCCGCGCGTGCCGGCTTCGAGCCCGGCGACCGCATTGTGCGTTTCGCCCAGACAGTGACCCCCACCTGGGAGGAGGTCCTGCTGGAAACGGCGCTCGGCTCGTCCGGAGCGACGAGGGTCGAAGTCGAGCGTGCCGGGGGAACGACTTGGCTCGAGCTGGTGCTTCCCGAAAACATCCAGGAGCAGCCCTGGGAAGTGGGCTGGGTGCCGGATGAGCGGATGGTCGTGCAGATGGTCCAGCCCGACACCCCGGCCGCGGCCGCCGGGCTGCAGGCGGGTGACGTGCTGAAGGCTCTGAACGGGGAGCCGCTGCGCCCGAGCGGCACCGACTCGAACCCGCTGTCCGACAAACTGCAATTGACCGCTGGGCAGCCCGTCGTGCTCAGCGTCAACCGCCAGGGCGTCGAACAGCAAATCACCGTCAGCCCGGTCTACGGCGACCACCCCGAGGGCAAGCGCTGGGTGCTCGGCCTCAACGTCGGCTACCGGATGGTCCGCAAGAACCTGAGCCTCTACCAGGCGTTCAAGACCTCAGCCGAAGAAAACTGGCGCAACGCCGGGCGCATGCTGGCGCTGGTGGGCCGGCTGTTCACCGGACGCGCCAGCCTTCGGGGCGTCCAGGGGCCGGTGGGCATCGTGCGTTTTTCGGGGGAGGCGGGCGAGCAGGGCGGGGTGCCGGCGGTGGTCAACCTGGCCGTCTTGATCAGCCTCAGCCTCGGCATCCTGAACCTGCTGCCCATCCCCGTGCTCGACGGCGGCCACATCGCTCTGCTCGCCATCGAAGGCGGCTTGCAACGCGACTTGAGCCTCGGGGTCAAGGAGCGCATCATCCAGGCGGGGCTGGTGTTCCTCCTGCTGTTGTTCGCGGTGGTGATGTACAATGACATCGCCCGCATCTTTACGAACTAGTCGGGCGTACTTCTAGCGGGGCAGGGGAATGCTCGAAAAGCAGCGTCCACGGCGGCCGGCGCGGCCGGTGAAGGTTGGGCCGCTTCTCCTCGGGGGCAGCGCGCCCATCGCGGTGCAGTCGATGACTAAGACCGACACCCGCGACGTCGCCGCCACCGTGACCCAGATCGAGCAGATGGTCGAGGCGGGCTGCGAGCTGGTGCGGCTGGCCGTGCCCGACCCGGAGGCGGCCAAAGCCCTGGCTGAGATCTGCAAGCGGGTTCCCGGGGTACCGCTCGTCGCCGACATTCACTTCCAGTACAAGCTGGCGCTGATGGCGCTCGACGCCGGCATTGCCAAGTTGCGCCTGAACCCCGGGAACATCGGCTCCCCCGAGCGCGTGCGCGAAGTGGTGCGCAAGGCCCAGGCCTGCGGCGTACCGATCCGCATCGGGGTGAACGCCGGCTCGCTCGAGCGGCGCCTGCTGGAAAAATATGGCTACCCCACGGCCGAGGCCATGGTCGAAAGCGGCTTGGACCACATCCGCATTCTCGAAGAGCTCGACTTCCGCGACATCATCATCTCCCTCAAGTCCTCCCACGTGCAGCTCACCGTGGACGCCTACCGGCTGCTGGCTGCGCAGGTGGACTACCCCTTCCACCTGGGAATCACCGAAGCGGGTACGGGCTTCGTCGGCACCATCAAGTCGTCGGTGGGCCTGGGGATGCTGCTGGCGGAAGGCATCGGCGACACCATCCGGGTCTCGCTCGCCGCTGACCCACGCGAGGAAGTGCGCGTCGCTTATGAAATCCTGAAGGCGCTCGATATCCGCTCCCGCGGCGTCAACGTCATCGCCTGCCCCACCTGCGGCCGGCTGGAAGTGGACCTTTTCGCCATTGTC
The DNA here is from genome assembly GCA_016210855.1 of Acidobacteriota bacterium. Taxonomy (GTDB): domain Bacteria; phylum Acidobacteriota; class Terriglobia; order Acidiferrales; family 2-02-FULL-67-57; genus 2-02-FULL-67-57. Next base: position 23,283 of record JACQTJ010000092.1, read on the forward strand.
GGCGAGATTGAGCGCCGGGTGGCTCACATCAGCGAGCCGCTGAATGTGGCGGTGATGGGCTGCGCCGTGAACGGCCCCGGCGAAGCCCGCCACGCCCACCTCGGCGTCGCCTGTGGCCGCGGCAACGGGGTCATCTACCGGGACGGGATCTCGATCAAGCGCGTGCCGGAAGACCGGATTGTCATGGAGCTCGTGAAAGAGATCGAATCCTACGCCGAGCAGCGGCGTGGGGCCGCCGTTCTGGCCGGCGAGCCCACCGACTAGCCCTGACTCCCGCTTGACTCCTCCCGGGGTCTTGGGGGATACTCTTCCTGCAACGTGGTTTCAGGAGGGTATCCCATGCCGATGCCCCAGACCGAAGTTCCCGGGCGCCTGCAGGCCGAGCTGCTCGCCCGCGGCGTCCGCATGACCCGCCAGCGTCGCACCATCCTGGGCGTGATTGAGACTGCCAATCAGCATCTGGACGCCGGGATGATCCTCCGCAAGGCCCGCAAGATGGACCCCTCGATTGACCGCGTCACCGTGTACCGGACCTTGAAGCTGCTCAAGCGCCACGGCCTGGTGGATGAGCTTGATTTGCTGCATATCCGCGGCGACGGCCACTACTACGAGCGCCACCCCCAGCGCGAGCACCTGCACATGGCCTGCCTGCGCTGCGGCAAGGTGATGGAGTTCGAAAGCTCGCTCTTCGAGCGCTTGAAAGGGCAGGTGGAGCGCGACTGCGGCTTTCGCATCATCGTGACCCGGGTGGAGATGGGCGGTTACTGCTCGGAGTGTCGCCGGTCTTCCTAGGCTCTTCCGGTTGCAATTGGTTGCACTGAAGTTGCAACAGAACCTTTTTCCCTCCTATTGACAGCAGCCCGCGGCGGAGGGTAAGCTGGGCCCCGATTGCAACTAAGTTGCAACAAAGAGGCCACGTGACTCGCTTTCCTCGTTCCGGGGCTGCTGCCCTGATCCTCTCTGCTCTTCTCATAAGTGTGTCCGTTCCTGTTGCTGCCACCACTGCCGGAGGACGGGCGTCCTTGGCCGGGCGGGTGTTCGATGAGAGTGGTGCGGTCATCGCGGGTGCCACAGTGCGCGTGTGGCGCCCGGGTACGGCCATGGAGGAGGTGGCCCGCACAAATGCGGCCGGTGAATACGGGTTTGGCGGATTGATCGAGGGTGCCTATGAGGTGAGCGCGGCGGCCACAGACTTTGCCGCAGAGGAGCGGACACTGGCGCTGGCGGCGGGTGAGGAGCTGCAGATGGATTTCACTCTGCTAGTGCGGCCGGTGGCGCAGAAGGTGGTGGTGGCTGTGAGCCGGCTGAACGAGGGGCCAGAGGAGTTGCAGCGGGTCCCGGGCTCATTCGACTACATCGACCAAGAGGCACTGCAAGTCCGGCGGGCCTACAACTTCACGGAAGTGCTGCGCCAAGTGGCCGGCGTGCACGTGCGTGAGGACGAGGGCTTCGGAGCGCGGCCGCACATTGGCATTCGGGGAGTAAGTCCGACGCGCTCCACGAAGGTGTTGCTGCTCGAGGACGGCATTCCGCTGGCCTACGCTCCTTACGGGGACAACGCCTCCTACTACCATCCACCGGTGGATCGTTACCAGGGGATCGAGGTGCTGAAAGGCTCCGGGCAGATTCTCTACGGGCCGGTGACGGTGAGCGGGGTGGTGAACTACCTGACGCCAAACCCGCCCCCGAAGCCGGCCGGGGGCCTGACGTTCATCGGGGGCAACCGTGATTACGTGAACGCTCACCTGAACTACGGGGGGACCTGGGGAAAGACCGGGTTGCTCTTCGATGTGCTGCGGAAACAGGGGCAGGGGCCTCGGGATAACGTGAAGTCGGGGCTGAGCGACTTCAACTTCAAACTGGTGAGCGGTCTGAGGCCGCAGCACGCGGTGACGATGCGGTTCAATGTGTACGACGAGGATTCGCAGGTGACCTATTCGGGGCTGCGGGAGGAGGAGTTCGCCGCCGACCCCCGGCAGA
>JACQTJ010000093.1 GCA_016210855.1 Acidobacteriota bacterium
GTGAGCAGATTGCGCTGTGCCTCGACCCGGCAGCCAGCGAGTTCTTCCAGGACGGCCGCTACGTCTTCAAGAAGTCGGACAAGTCCACCCACACGCCGGACGACATGGTGAAGTACTGGGCCAACTGGGTGCGGCAGTATCCCATTGTCTCGATCGAGGACGGCCTGGCCGAAGACGACTGGCCGGGCTGGAAGGCGCTGACGCAGGAGCTGGGGAAAAAGATTCAACTCGTCGGCGACGATATTTTCGTGACCAACCCGCGCATCTTCGAGCGCGGCATTAAAGAGGGCATCGCCAACTCGATTCTCATCAAGCTCAACCAGATCGGCACGGTGACCGAGACCATCGAAGCCATCGCGATGGCCCGCAAGGCGGGCTACACGGCCATCGTGTCGCACCGCTCGGGGGAGACCGAGGACGCCTTCATCGCCGACTTAGTGGTGGCCATGGGCTGCGGGCAGATCAAGACTGGTTCGGGCTCCCGCACCGACCGGGTGGCCAAGTACAACCAGCTGCTGCGCATCGAGGAGGAATTGGGAGCCACAGCCAAATTCCCGGGGCGTTCTGCGTTGACCGTGGGATGATCTCAGCCCGGTCTTGCCCTGAGCGGAGCGAAGGGTCCCCGGCCGCGCCGCCCTGAAGCCAAATAGAACGAATGCCGAAGCGACCGAAGCCCGTGGTGCTGACCATCTTGGACGGGTGGGGCTACCGCGCCGAGCGCGAAAACAATGCCATCGCCCTGGCCCGCAAGCCCATCTACAATGAATTACTGGGAAAGTTCCCGAACACGCTCGTCCACACCTCGGGGCCGCACGTGGGCCTGCCCGAAGGCCAGATGGGCAATAGCGAAGTCGGCCACCTGAACATCGGCGCCGGCCGCATCATCTACATGGACATCACCCGGATTGACCTGGCCATCCAGTCGGGCGAGCTGTTCCAGAACGAACTCCTGCTCAAGGCGATGGAGCGCGGCCGGCAGAAGCAGCTGCACCTGCTCGGGCTGGTGAGCGACGGCGGGGTGCACTCCCAGCTCGAGCACCTGTTCGCGCTTCTCGAGATGGCGAAGAAGAACGGCGTCAACCGCCTTTTTGTCCACGCCTTCATGGACGGGCGCGACACCCCGCCCGAGGCGGGGGCCGGCTACCTCCAGCAGGTCGAGGAGAAGCTCCGCGAGCTTGGGGTGGGCCAGATTGCCACCCTCAGTGGGCGCTACTACGCGATGGATCGCGACAACCGCTGGCCGCGCATCGAAAAAGCTTACCGCGCCCTGGTCCACGGCGAAGCCCGCTACACCCAGACCGACCCGGTAGCCGCGGTGCGGGAGTCCTACCAGCGCGAGGTGACCGACGAGTTTATCGAGCCCGTCGTGCTCAAAGAGCGCGATGCCTCGACGTTCGCTCGGCATGGTGAGCGACAGTCGAACCACGGCCAGCCCCGCACTCGCATCCAGGACGGCGACGCCGTCATCTTCTACAACTTCCGTGCCGACCGCGCCCGGCAGATGACCCGGGCGCTGACCGAGCCCGGCTTCAGCGGCTTCAACGACCCGCAGCGGCCGAAGGATCTCTTCTACGTCTCCATGACCCGCTACGACAAGACCTTCACCTGGGTGCCCTACCTCTTCGGGCCGCAGACGGTCGAAAACATTCTGGCCAACGTCTTCGCCCGCGAAGGGATGAAGAACCTGCGGGTGGCCGAGACCGAGAAGTACGCCCACGTCACCTACTTCTTCAACGGCGGCATCGAGAAGCCCTACGAAGGCGAAGAGCGGGTGCTGGTGCCCTCGCCCAAGGTGCCCACCTACGACCTCAAGCCCGAGATGAACGCCGAGGGCATCGCCGCCGAAGTGGTGAAGGCCATTCAGAAGGGCGAGTTCGACGCCTTGGTGGTCAACTTCGCGAACGCTGACATGGTGGGCCACTCCGGGAAGCTGGAAGCCGCCATCTCCGCCGTAGAAGCGGTGGACCGCTGCCTGGGGCAGATCTACGCCTCCCTCCAGGAGAGAGGCGGCGCCTGGATCATCTCCGCCGACCATGGCAACGCCGAGACCATGGTGAACCAAGACGGCAGCCCCCATACCTACCACACCACCAACCCGGTCCCTTTTGTTCTCATCAGCGATAACACCAGCGTGCAGCTGCGCTCCGATGGCTCCTTGCAGGACATCGCCCCCACCATCCTGGGGCTGATGGGCAGGCCGCAGCCGGCCGAGATGAAGGGCCGCGACCTGCGCCTTGTTTCCTGATTTCCGATGCCCAGCCCGGCGGAGACCAAGATTGTTCTCTGCATCTGGCACAAGTTCGAGCAGTGGCGCTTCCCGGAATGGCTGGCCGACGCCATCCGTCGGCGCTACCCAGGGATGAAGGTCGTGCACCTGCCCACCTACGACGGCCTGGACGAAGAAATCAAGGACGCCGACATCCTCTGTGGCTTCTCGCTGCGGCCAGCGCAGTTCGCCTCCGCCAAACGGCTGAAGTGGATTCATTGCCTGGCCGCCGGGGTGAACCAGTTGATGCGCGACGACACCCGTCGCTCCGATGTCCTCATCACCAACTCCCGCCACGTGCACGCGGTCACCATGGCCGAGCACACCCTGGGGCTCATCCTGGCCCTGGCCCGACGCTTTCCGAGTGCCCTGCGATACCAGTTGCAGAAACATTGGGCCCAGCAGGAGGTTTGGGACCAGCAGCCCCACCCCCTGGAAATCAACGGCCGCACGCTGGCGATTGTCGGCTACGGCGCCATCGGCCAGGAGCTGGCCCAGCGGGCGCGCGCCTGCGGGATGCGCATCGTCGGGGTCAAGCGGGAGCCGAGCCGCGGCACCGAGCACGCCGACCGCGTCGTGGGCCCCGACGAGCTTGCGGCGGCGCTCGCTGAGGCGGATTTCGTGGTGCTGGCGGTTCCGCAGACCCGCGAGACCGAGCACTTCTTCGGGCCAGGGCAGTTCGCTGCCATGAGGAAGACCGCTTACTTCATCAACATCGGCCGGGGCGCCCTGGTGGATGCGAAGGCTCTGGTGGCGGCCTTGGAGGAGGGGAGTATCGCCGGGGCGGCGATTGACGTGGCCGAGGTCGAGCCCCTCGCCCCCGAGAGCCCCCTGTGGGAGGCGCCGAACCTGCTCATTACCCCGCACCTCGCGGGGGTCTCGGAGCGGCTCTGGCACCGCCACGCGGCCCTGCTCCTCGAGAACCTCGACCGCTACTTCGCCGGCCGCGAACTCTTGAACGTGGTGGATAAGGAGCGGGGCTACTAGGGCGATGAAAGCCGTTCAGGTAACGAAACACGGCCCGCCGGAAGTGCTCGAGCTCGCGCCGCTACCCGATCCGAGTCCGGCCCCGGGTCAAGTTGTGGTGCGGGTGGCCGCCGCCGGCATCAACTTCGCCGACATCCTGATGCGCCTCGGGCTCTACCCGGGTACGCCGAAGCCGCCCTTCACCCCGGGTTTTGAAATCGCCGGGACGGTCGAGGCAACTGGCCGCAGCGTCAGCGCACCCCGGGGGGGCGAGCGCGTGGTCGCCTTTACGTTCCGGGGCGGGGCCTACGCGGAGAAAGTCGCTGTGCCGGCTGACCGCACATGGGTGTTACCGGCGAACATGAGCTTCGAGGACGCTGCCGCTCTGCCGGTCAACTACTTCACCGCCTATCAGGCGTTGACCTACATGGCTGGCCTGCGCCCGGGCGAGCGGGTGCTTATCCACGCCGCCGCCGGAGGCGTGGGCCTAGCGGCGATTCAGCTCGCCCAACTGGCAGGCGCCGAAACTTTCGGCACCGCCTCAGCGTCCAAGCACGACTTCCTCCGCCAGCAGGGTCTGGGGCACGCCATTGACTACCGCTCCGAGGATTTCGAGGAGGCGGTTCGCCGGCTGACGAACGACCAGGGCGTGGATGTGGTGCTCGACGCTGTGGGCGGGTCCTCCTACCGCAAGAGCTACCGCCTGCTCCGCCACGGCGGGCGGCTCATTTGCTTCGGGATGTCATCAGCGGTGGGCGGGCCGGGCCGCTCCCTGCGGGCGCTGGCCGCCTGGTGGAACACCCCCCGCTTCAATCCGCTGGACATGATGCGAAAAAACCGCGCTGTCATCGGCGTGCACCTGGGCGAGATGGGGCGGGCGAACCCGGCGCTGCTGCGCACCTGGATGGAGGAAATGTTCCGGCTCTACGCCGCCGGGAAGATCAAGCCCCACATCGGTAGGACGTTCCCGCTGGCCGAGGCGGCCGCGGCCCACCGCTACATTCACGACCGCAGGAACCTCGGCAAGGTCCTGCTGATTCCCTAAGATGAGATTCTTCGTTTCGCTCAGAATGACAGAGCTCTTTTGGTAGTGTGCTGGGTAGGAATTTAATCCCGTGGGGCGAAATAGCCCGGGCGGGCAAAGACGCGGTAGGCGATGGGGTTCCCGTGCCCGTCGCGCAGGGTGAGCGGCTCCCCGGCTTCGTCCACCAGCTCTACTTGAATCTCCCGGTAAGCGCTGTTTCGGACGCGGTTGGTGGGGTAGTAGCCCAAACTATATAAGTTGCGGAGGCGCTCGGCGATTTCGCTGTAGATGGTGTCGAGCTCTTCGGCCGACCGGGGAAAATAGGCCTGGCCGGCACTGGCCGCCGCCAGGCGTCGCAGCCGGGCGTCGGCCGCGGCGAAGGTGGCTTCGATTTCGGCCGCCGGGTCATCCCGGCGCGCCCGCTTGCGCTTCTCCTTCTCTTCCGGGTCGCCGCGCAGCAGGCGGCCGGTGGCCACGGCGAAGAAGGTGAGCTGACCGGCGCCCACTTGCGGCTCGAGCTCCGCCCAGGGGAGCTGGCTCCCGGTGTCGAGCCCCGTGCCGATCACCACCACGGCCGTGCGCTGCGGCGGGGGACTGAGCCAGGCCAGGGTCTGGGCCACGGCGTCGTTTAGATGGATCTCCGCCATCCCCAGGCCGAAGCGGCCCAGGTTGGCTAGGCGGTGCTCGACCCGCTGCCTGTCACGGGTAAAATCCACTTCCCACCGGGCCGTGCTCGCGTAGGTCAACAACGCGGCTTCGTCTTGGGGACGGAGTCCGGTGAGCAGGGTATAGGCGGCAGCGATGTGGTCGGAGCGAATCAGGAAGACGGCCGGGCTGGCTTCGACGAGCAGAGCGACGCGCACCGGGGCGCGCGTGGGGGCGAAGTGTTCGAGCTTCTGGGGCACGCCGTCTTCGCGCAGGCGGAAGTTCCGGGCGCTCAGGGTAGGAATGAAATTCCCCTCCGCGTCGGTGACGGCCACGTCTAGGTTCACGAGGCGCACCTCCACGCGCAGGGTGAAATCGTCGGGCGGTGGCTGCTGGGCGGCGACCAGCAACGGGAGGAGAAACGAAAGGCAGGCGAACCGCAGCCGGCCCCGCCAGCGGAGGGCGGGGCTAGGCCTTGGGGGCGTAGTAGCCTTTGCGCGCGTAAATCTCGTACTTGACCTTCTTGCCGTCTTGGTTGATGACCTGCAAGGGCTGCCCATCCGGCGCCATCAGCTTGATCGTGATGGCGTGGAACTTCCCGTCCCGCTTGAAGTTCTTGGGCCGGAACGCCAGGCTGTACTGGTTGCGCAACATGGCCCCGATTTCGTTGTAGATGCCGGGCATTTCTGAGATGAACCGCGGCGCGTAAGAACGCCCGCCGGTCTGCTCGGCGAGGTCGTGCATCTGGGCCAGGGCCAAGTGGATGTCCAGGCGGGCGGCTCCCACCCGGTAGCCGCGGGCTTCCAGGCGGTCATAGTAGAGTTCAAGCAGCCAGCTGGTGTTGACGGTAAAGATCGAGGTGCGGTGTTCGCGGACCACCTTGCGGGTCTCGTCCCAGATGTGCTTGCTGAAGGTATCGAATCCGGTACCGATCAGGATGATGGACTTCTTGCCCTCGACGTCCTTCAGGCGCTCCAGGGTGTCAATGATGGCGTCGTACATGTTGGCTTCGCTGAAGCGCCCGCCGCCGTATTGCATATGGCGCAGGGCGTTCACGATTTCGCCGCGGTCGTGGGTGAAGTCCACTTCAATGCGGGGGCGGATGTCGTAGCCGACCAGCGCCGCCCAGTCGTCCTTGCGCAACTGGTTCAGGAAGAGGTAGGCGGCGTCCAGGTTCTCCCAGAGGATGTACCCCACGGCCGGCGTGGCCTCCACCAGCAGCACCGTGGTCAGGGACGCCTCGGAGGGAGCGAAGGCAACGATCTCCTGCTCCACCCCGTCCTCGTAAACGCGGAAGTGCTCTTTGCGGAGGTTGTGGATGAAGTTGCCGTCCCGGTCCACCACGGCTACGTCCACGTTGACGAGCGGCACCTCAACCTGCAGCGTGTAGGGGGCTTCCTGCTCGGGCGGCCGGGGCTGGATGGGGCCTTGTTTCTGCTCGCTCGGCGGAGGCGGCTGCTGGGCCACCAGCAGCAGAGCGCCGCCGGCCGTGAGCAGCAGAGCGAGGGCCAGCGCCCAGGCAGGCTTGCCCGCGGTTCTCATCGAGCCTCCTCCTTCCAAAAAGTGTGCCACGCCGCTGCGGGCGGGTCAATCACCTGTGCTAAGATGAAGCCCCTTTTCGGCCGGCAGGCCGGAGCCCGCGGCTGCCATGAGTCGAGCACCCTCGCCTCCTCGACCGCCCTTGGATTGGATGCGGGGACGTCCCCGGACGGTACCCGGGCCGGCGGGGAGACCGCGGGCGGCCCCCCGGACAAGGAGCTGTCAGTGATGCGCAAAGCCAAAATTGTCGCCACCATCGGCCCAGCCTCGCGGGAGCCGCTCATGCTGCTGGCGCTGCTCGAAGCCGGGATGGACGTGTCCCGGTTGAACTTCTCTCACGGCGAGCACAGCGAGCACGCCCGGGTGATCCGCGACCTGCGCGCCCTGACCACGCTGCGCAAGCACTCCCTCGCCATTCTGGCCGACCTGCCCGGGCCTAAGATCCGCACCGGGCGGCTCGAAAACGGCAAGCCGGTCACGCTGCGCACCGGCCAGCAGTTGATCCTGACCGGGCGGGAGGGGGTAGGGAACCAGGAGCGGGTGAGCATCAGCTATCCGCTCCTCGCCAAGGATGTGAAGCCGGGCGACCGGATTCTTCTGGCCGACGGCTTGATCGAGCTGCGGGTGCTCGGCAAGCGCGGTTCGGAGGTTACCTGCCGGGTGGTGAACGGCGGGGAGCTCGGCGAACGCAAAGGGGTGAACCTGCCGGGGGTAAAGCTGTCCATTTCTTCGCTCACCCCGCGGGACCGGGCTCACTTGAAGTTTGCCCTGGAGCACGGGGCGAACTACATCGCCCAGTCGTTCGTGCGCTCGGCCGAGGACGTGCGCGAGCTCAAGGGCCTGGTGAAGCGCGCCGGGTACAACACCCCGGTGCTGGCCAAGATCGAGAAACCGGAAGCCCTCGAGCAGCTGGAAGAGATCCTGAGCGTGGCCGACGGGGTGATGGTGGCCCGCGGCGACTTGGGAGTGGAGATGTCGCCGGAAAAAGTGCCGGTGGCGCAGAAGCGGATCATCGCCCTGGCGAACGAGCGCGGCCTGCCGGTCATCACCGCCACCCAGATGCTCGAGTCCATGATCCACAACCCGCGACCCACACGCGCCGAGGCCAGCGACGTCGCCAACGCCATCTTCGACGGCACGGACGCCGTCATGCTGTCCGGGGAGACCGCGAGCGGTGCCTATCCTTGCGAGGCGGTGGCCATGATGGCCAAGATCGTGAATGAAGCCGAGTCGGTGGCGCCGCGCCTGCCCCGCCGGCGGCGGGAGCAGGTTCCCACCATCGCCGAGGCTGTGGCCGAAACCGTGGGCCACGCCGCCGATCAGCTGCGCTTGAAGGCGATCGCCGTCTTCACCGAGAGCGGCTCCTCGGCCCGGCTGGTGTCCAAGGCGCGCCCCAGCCCGCCCATCGTGGCTTTCTCTCCGAACCAGGAAGTGCGGCGGCGGATGGCGCTGCTCTGGGGGGTTTTGCCCCGGCGCATCCAGCGGGTGCGCGCGGTGGACGCGCTGACCCGGGAGGCGGAGCGGCGGCTGCGCCAGGAGAAGCTGGTCGAGAAGGGCGACGTCATCAGCGTCGTGGCCGGCACGCCCCTGGGGATCAAAGGCACCACCAACATGCTCAAGTTCCACGTGGTGGGGACTCGCTGCTAGGCGAGAGGAATCGGGCCGGCTAGTTGATCCACTGGTTGGGGCGGGCGTCGTGGCGCTCGGGCTCGTCCTGGTCGCGCATGTAGACCTCGAACTTGCGCCGGGCCTGCTGCATGCGCCAGTCCGCGTAGCGCAGCCGGGCGCGGTGCCAGAGCCCGCGCAGGCCCCCCCGCAAGTAGACGTAGCCGAAGAGCATCCCGCCCAAGTGAGCCACGTGGCTCACGCCTGTGCCCGGCCCTTGCAGAGCTGAGAGGAAGGCAATGGCTCCGAAGATGAACACGAAGACGCGAGCGGGAACCGGGAACAGGAACCAGATGTAGATGGGCGTGCTCGGATAGAGCAGGCCGAAGGCGAGCAGGATGCCGTAGATAGCCCCCGAGGCTCCGATGGTGGGGACGAGCAGGGCCTCGCCCCCCCGGCCGGCCATCCAGCCAAGCTTCACCACGAGCGCGGTGACCAGAACGCTGAACAGGCCGGCCCCCACTCCGGTCAGCAGGTAGTAGCGGAGAAAGCGCCGGCCCCCCCAGTCGCGCTCGAGGGGGGCGCCAAACATCCACAGCCCCAACATGTTGAACAAGAGGTGCATAAGACTGGCATGGAGAAACAGGTAGGTCAGGGGTTGCCAGAGGCGGAACTCGAACAGGAACCCCTGCGGTACCAGGCCGAACAGGCTGATGAAGGAGACCGCCAGAGGCCGGGAGAAGACCTGCAGCAAGAAGGTAAGCACGAAGACCGCGGCGTTGGCGATGATGAGCTTTTTTACTACGGGGGTGAGCAGCCAGCCGAAACCGCCGCCATAGGTGCGGTAGCCGGGCCCGCCCCGGCCGCGATAGGCGCCCATCGGCCCAGTTTACTCTAGTTTCTTGCGGGCGAACAGGAAAAGGCTGGCAGCCAGGGCGAGGAACATCACCACCGCCAGCGCATTTGACTCGCTCAGCGAGCCGAGCAGCTGCGGGCCCAGACGGAAGAACCCCCGCCGCAGCGTTCCGGTCTCCTCGAGCAGCCGGATGGCAATGGCGGCCAGGCCGAAGATGGCGGCGCCAGCGATCAGGCCGCTCGAATAGAGTGAGCCAGGACTGACCTCGCTCTCCTCGTGCTTTTTGCCGCGCTCGGCCAGCCAGCGGATCACCCCGCCGCAGAAGATGGTCAAAGTGGTGGCGATGGAGAGGTAGGAGCCCACCGCGAAGGCTAGGGAGCGGATGCCGAGCAGCTCGACCGTAATCACCAGAAACACCCCCAGCAGCACCAGTCCCCAGGGCAACTGCTGGTTCAGGATGCCGTTGATGACGGTGGCCATCAGGCGGGCTTGGGGGGCGGCGGCCTGCTCGCTGCCGATGCCCTGCACCCACTGGATCTCAATCTGGCCGGTTTCGGGCGAATAGAGGTATTTGCCGTCGGGGACGGTGCGGGAGCCGATGGCGTTCAGCAGGTAGTAGGTCTTGGCTTGATGGACGTAGTCGCGGGTCTCCACGTTCACTCCCTGGGGCAGCTGCTCGAGGCTCACGGCGATGGTCACCGGGCGGTACTCGGCCAGGCCGCGGTTCATCAGGATGAGCGTAAGCCCGATGACGAACACCGAAGCCGTCACCCCGATCATCAGCCCCACCTGCTGTTTCCAGGGCGTGGCCCCCACCAGGTAGCCCGTTTTCAAGTCCTGCGAGGTGGCCCCCGCATTGGCGGCGGCGATGCAGACCAGCCCGCCGATCGAAAGCGCCAGGGCGGCGTAGGCCCCGCCCGTCCAGCCCGCCAGCAGGAACAGGGCGCAGGTGGCCATCAAGGTGGCAATGGTCATCCCGGAAATCGGGTTGGCCGAGCTGCCAATCAGCCCCACGATGCGGGAGCTGACGGTGACGAACAGGAAACCGAAGACCACCACCAGAATCCCGGAAACGATGTTCGCGCCCAGGCCGGTGGGGGCGCCGGGGACCGGGTAGAACGTCAGCAGGGCGATGACGAACAGGATGAGCACGGCCGACCCGATGAGAACGATCTTCATGGAGAGGTCGTCTTCGAGGCGGGAGCGTGCGGCGCTGGCCGCCTGGCTGCTCGCCACCAGGTCGCGCAGGCCCGCCCGGAACGACTCCACAATGGTCGGCAGCGTCTTCAGCAGTGTGATCAAGCCGGCGGCGGCCACGGCTCCGGCTCCCATGGGGCGAACGTAGGAGGCCCAGAGCTGCTCGGAAGTCATCTGGGCGATGGGGAGGGTCGAGGGGTAAAGCGGCTCGGCCACGCCCGAGCCGAAGAATTTGATGGCCGGCATCATCAGCAGCCAGGAGAAGACGCCGCCGGCAAAAATGGTGCCCGCCGTGCGCGGCCCGATGATGTAACCCACTCCGAGGTATTCGGGGGTGACGTCGGCCTTGAGGGTGGCCCCGGGGTACCAGGCCGGACGGTAGTCGGGCTCCGACGGCCAGAAGCCCCCGGCCCGCATCAGGAAGGCATAAGCGCCGCCCAGGCCCAACCCCCAGAAGACCCGCCCGGCGAAGCTGCCCCCGCGCTCGCCAGCCACCAGCACGTCGGCGCAGGCCGTCCCCTCGGGATAGGTCAGGTTGCCGTGCTCCTTGACGATCAGGTAGCGGCGCAGCGGGATCATGAACAGCACCCCGATCCAGCCCCCGATCATGGCCAGCAGGAAGATGCGCGTGTATTCGAGCTGAAAACCAAGGAAGATGAGCGCCGGCAGGGTGAAGATGACCCCCGCGGCCACCGACTCGCCCGCCGAGCCCGTCGTCTGCACGATGTTGTTTTCGAGGATGGTGCCGCGGCCGAACAGGCGCAGGAAGCTGATGGAGAGCACCGCAATGGGGATGGAGGCGGAGACCGTCAGGCCGGCGCGCAGGCCCAGATAGACCGTCACCGCCCCGAAAAAGATGCCAAAGAGGGCTCCGAAGAGGACCGCCTTGAAGGTGAACTCGGCCAGGCTATGTTCGGGGGCGATGAAGGGTTTGAACTCGCCGGGAGGGGCTGTCGAGGACCAACCTTTGCCAACCGCAGGCTCGGCCATCAGCGCCTCCTATCGTTGGCGTTCAGACCGTGCGCAAGCTAGCACGCCCGCGCGCGCGTCTGCAACACTAAGTTGCCGACCCCCCGATGAGCCTTGTCATTCTGAGCGAAGCGTCCAGGCGGACGCCCGTCTGGGCGAAGAATCTCAGCGAACTCGATGGGCACCGGTGAGATTCTTCGTCGCCCTTCGGTCTCCTCAGAATGACAGCAGGTTTGGCGGTGCGCTACCGGGAGCAGGCAAGCTCCAGCCACGCCCAATCGGCACGGCTGGCGAGCCTGCGCTGCAAGGCCCGTGAGGCCAGGCGGGCGCAGTGGTGCCGGAGCAGGGTGCGGTCGAGATCATTCAACGCGGCCCGGTACAGGTCGGCGCGGTGGTAGTAGGAGTAGTCCAGGTAGGCGGGCTGCTTCGCTGAGGCCAGGTCCAGTAGGAAGTCCCAGAAGCTCTGCCGACGAAACCAGCGCCGCGGCTCGGCTTCCGGCTTCTCGAAGGTGACGGTGTGGGGCTTCGGTTCAGTGGCGTCGGCGAGGCGAGCCCAGAGGCAATAGGCGCCGCGGAAGGGTTGGGCCGGGTTGGGGTCGGGGAAACGGGCCAGCACGGCGTCCAGGGTGAAGTCGTCAATCTCGAAGCTCTCCCACCAGTAGCGGTAAATGTTGTAGACGCAAGTGCCGCTGCGCAGCAGCTCCCGCACTCGCCCTGGGTGCTTGCCCGCGGTGGCCAGCACCAGCCCCACCAGCTCTTCGAGCGTCATCGGCTGGCGCACCACCGGGCGGAGGTCGGCAAATTGCGCTAGGTCTTCGCTGTACTTGACCGGGATCTTTTCGGGCCGGGTCACGGACGGAGCTCCTGCGCGCCGGTCAGCCGGCGAGCCGCTGCCGGACCAGTTCGTTTACGCGCTTGCCGTCCACGTTCTGGCCGGCGAAGCGGCCCATCACCGCTTTCATCACCTTGCCGATGTCTTTCGGCGAGGCGGCGCCAGTTTCCTTCACGGCCGCGTCGATGGCCGCTCGCATCTGCTCTTCGCTGGCGGCGGCGGGCAAGTACTCTTCGAGGATGGCGATTTCCTTTTCTTCTTCGCCGGCGCGGTCGGGCCGCCCGCCCTTCTTGAATTCCTCCGCCGCTTCGTGGCGCTGTTTGATGAGCGATTTCACCACCGCCATCGCTTCCGCGTTGTCGAGCGCGCTCATCTTTTCGATGCGGCGGTTCTCGAGCGCCGTCTTCAGCATCCGTAGGACGCTCAAGCGCAGCTCCGCCCGGGTCTTCATCGCCTCGGTCAACTCTTTCTGGATGCGGTCCGCGAAGGACACGGTTCTGTCTCCGAAACCGCGCCGCCGCGCGGATGGCGTAGAATAGCCAACGCCCCCTGTTGAAGCAAATGGGATGAAGATTCTGGTGACGGACAAAATCGCCGACCGCGGCCTGGAGCTGCTGCGGGCGGAAGGCTGGCAGGTGGAGCCGGTTTCCCCGAAGGAGGCGGAGGCGGTGCGGCGAGGCCTGGCCGAGGCCACGGCCTGGATTCTGCGCTCGGGTACTCAGGTGACGGCGGAGCTGCTCGAAGCGGCGCCGCGACTCAAGGTCATCGGGAGAGCCGGCGTGGGCGTGGACAACATCGATCTCGAAGCCGCCACCCGCCGGGGTATCTTGGTGATGAACACCCCGGGCGGCAACGCCGTGAGCGTTGCCGAGCACACCTTTGCGCTGCTGCTGGCCCTGGCCCGGCGGGTCCCGGAGGCCGACCGCTCCACCCGCTCGGGCGAATGGCGCAAGAGCGAGTTCGCCGGCTTTGAGCTCAAGGGCAAGACGCTGGGCCTGGTCGGATTGGGGCGAATCGGGCAGGAAGTGGGTCGCCGGGCTCAGGCCTTCGAGATGACGGTGCTGGCCCACGACCCCTTCGTGGCCGCGGCGCTGGCACGCGACCTGGGTGTCGAGTTGGTCTCATTGGATGAGCTGCTCGCCCGGGCAGATTTTCTTTCCCTGCACGTTACGCTCACTCCTGAAACCGAGCGGCTGCTCAACCGCGAGCGCCTGGCCCGGTGCAAGCGGGGGATGCGCATCCTCAACACCGCCCGGGGCGAGCTGGTGGACGATGCCGCCCTCGCGGAGGCTCTCGCGAGCGGCCAGGTAGCGGGCGCGGCCCTCGACGTCTTTTCGAGCGAGCCCCCCAAGGACTCGCCGCTGCTCAAGCTGCCGAACGTTATCGCTACCCCGCACATCGGGGGCTCGACCGCCGAAGCCCAGGAGGAAGTCGGCTGGCGCATCGCCCAGCAAGTGCGCGACTACCTAAAGGACGGCGTGGTGCGCAACGCGGTCAACCTGCCCACGCTCTCGGCCGAGGAATACCGACGGCTGAAACCGTACCTGGAGCTGGCGGAGCGCTTGGGAGCCTTTGCCGTGCAGGTGGCCGGGCCCATGGCGCGTGTGAGCCTCCGCTATGCGGGCGAAGTGGGCGAGCTGAACACTCACCTGCTGCGCAACGCCGTCTTGAAAGGGATTCTGGGGCGGGTGGTGGACGAGCCCGCGAACCTGGTGAGCGCGGCGACGCTGGCGGCCGAGCGCGGCTTGACGGTTGATGAAACCTACGTGCGCCGCGAGCAGGGCTTCCCCGACACGCTCGGGGTTACGGTGCACGCGACTGCCCAGCAGTTCTCCGTGGAAGGGACGGTGCTGCATGGGGCAGCGCTGCGCATCCTGGCGGTGGACGAGATTGACATCGAGGCCCCGCTCGAAGGCACGCTGATTTTCATGCGCAACCGGGACGTTCCCGGGGTGATCGGCCAGGTGGGAACCATCCTGGGCAGCCGCAACATCAACATCGCCAGCTTCGCTCTAGGCCGGCGGGAGCAGAGCGGCTCGATGGGGAGCCTGGGGCCCGGCGGCGGCGCCGAAGCCGTGGCCCTGGTGCGGGTGGATGGTGCCGTGCCCGAGACGGTGCTGCAAGCCCTGCGCTCCATCCCGGCGGTTACTTTCGCCCAGGTGGTCGAGCTATGATTTGTTGTCCGAATGGCCCGGAGAAGCTAGAATCCATTATCAGAGAGGTGCCTCGTGAGACAGGTGGTCGTCTATCGCGGCGAGGATGGTTACTGGATCGCTGAGTGCCCCAGTCTGCCCGGTTGTGTCAGCCAAGGGGAGACTCGCGACGCCGCCCTGGAGAACATCAGGGAAGCGATCCGCGGCTACATCCGCGCCTTGGAGGAGGATAACCTCGCTGTTCCTCCGGAGACTTTCGAAGTCGAAATCGTCAACATATGACCAAGCTGCCGGTCATCTCCGGCAGGGACTGTGGCAGGGCACGGCTTCAGCCGTGCCGAAAAGTGAGCCAATCAAGTTGGGCTTTAGCCCCTGAGGGAATTTGTGTCGCTCCGGTCTTTCGACCTGCGCGACGGCCTACGGCAGTGAGGTGGGACAAGCGCTCCGTTCATTCTTATGTCGGGGCTGAAGCCCCGACCCGCAAAAACTGGAAAAGGCACGTTGCGGTTGTTAGCGTGCTACTACGCGCGCCCGACGAGAGGGTGCTTCAAAGACTCGAACCTGGGGCACTCCTTGGATCAGGCCGAGCGCCGGTTCTACACCGTCACGTAGTGCCTCGGGGTCTGTGTGCCAGAAGCGCTGGAGTATTGCAGATGCATCGGCGCCGTGCTCGGTCCGCTGGCGCTTATTCGAAAGGAACGCTTCGGCTACGAGTACCCGCCTGCCGGCTGGGAACTT
Organism: Acidobacteriota bacterium; assembly: GCA_016210855.1. Taxonomy (GTDB): domain Bacteria; phylum Acidobacteriota; class Terriglobia; order Acidiferrales; family 2-02-FULL-67-57; genus 2-02-FULL-67-57. Next base: position 14,791 of record JACQTJ010000093.1, read on the forward strand.
GCGTGCCAATTCCTCCAGGAAACGGCGCGTCGCGACCAGGGAGACCGCTCCTGGGCCCCAATACCAACCCCTGCCCTCCTCAAATTGGCCGCGGATGTCGGGATCGCCAACAGAATTGTGAAAAATGCTGAGAGCCGCCTCGAGCACGAGCACAGGTTGCCCGAGCACGACAAGTTGTTTGGCGACGACCTCTATGGCCTCACCGAAGTGCACTTGAATGGGAGCCCTCTGTCCAGTCCAGGCCAGACCGCACGACTTTCTGCGCGCAGAGTAACCTAGATCCGCTACAACTAGCGGCAAGGGTCGCCGTGGTTCTTCAAGGGCCAGAAAGGGTCGCTGAGTCAACTGCGGGTTAGCCTTTGATGACGCCCATTGGCTTGAGGCGGGCGACTTTCTTCGACAGTCCAGCCTGGTGGACGACGTCCACCACAGCATCGATGTCCTTGTAGGCCTGGGGAATCTCTTCGGCGATGCCTTCGCGGCTCTCCGCTTTGACGTAGATGCCTTGCTCTTCTAGATCCTTCCTGGCGGTCCGAGCCTCGGGGCTGTGCTTGGCCGCGGTGCGGCTCATCCGGCGGCCGGCGCCGTGGCAAACGGTGCCGAAGGTTTCTTCCATCGCCCGCTCCGTGCCCACCAGCACGTAGGAGGCGGTGCCCATGGAGCCGGGGATGAGCACGGGCTGGCCGACGGAGCGATACGGCGCGGGGACTTCCGGGCGTCCGGCGGGGAAGGCGCGGGTGGCCCCCTTGCGGTGGACGAGCACGTCGCGCTCCTCGCCCTCCACCCGGTAGCGCTCGCGCTTGGCGATGTTGTGGCAAACGTCATAGACGACGCGCACATCGGTCGCCTCGCCGAACAGGCGCTCGATGGCTTTGCGGGCGTAATGGGTGATGGCCTGGCGGTTGGCCCAAGCGAAGTTGGCGGCGCAGGCCATGGCCCCCAGGTAGTCCTCTCCCTCCGAGGAATGGATGGGCACGCAGGCCAGCTGCCGGTCGGGCAGCTCGATGTTGTAACGCCGCATGGCCTCGCCCATTTGCTTCAAGTAGTCGGTGCAGACCTGGTGGCCAAAGCCGCGGGAGCCGCAGTGGATGAGCACCACGACCTGGTCTGGGCGGAGACCAAACACCTGGGCCACCTCCGGCTCGAAAACCCGCTCGACGTACTCCACTTCCAGAAAGTGGTTGCCCGAGCCCAACGTCCCGAGCTGCGGGGCGCCGCGCTGCTTGGCGTGCGAGGAGACGGCCTTCGGGTTGGCCCCCGCCATCGTGCCTTCCTCTTCACAACACTGAATATCGGCGGGCGTGCCCAGACCGCGCTCCTCGACCACCCAGCGGGCCCCGCGGGCGACGACATCATCGAGTTCGCCGAGCGAGCAGCGCACCGGGCCTTTGGTGCCGGTGCCGCAGGGAACGTCGCGGAACAGCTGGTGCACAAGCTCCTTGAGGCGCGGTGCGACCTCGGGGCGAGTGAGCGAAGTGCCGAGCAGCCGCACCCCGCAGTTGATGTCAAAGCCCACCCCACCCGGGGACACCACCCCGGTGCGCCAGTCGGTGGCCGCCACGCCCCCGATGGGGAAGCCGTAGCCCTGGTGGATGTCGGGCATGGCCAGCGACGACCCTACGATCCCCGGCAGGAAGGCCACGTTGATGGCCTGCTCGAGCGAGAGGTCGTTCAGGATCTGCCGCAGCAGGTTCTCGTCGGCGTAGATGAGGGCGTCGGTGCGCATCCCGGGCTTCGTGCCCTTGGGGATGCGGTAGCGGAACGCATCCAGTTTCTCGAGCTGTTCGAGCTGCAGCCTCATTGTCGCCCCTGGTTCCATTATACGCGGGGGCGGGTCGGGTTTGCGGGCGGACGGCATTTTTGATAGAATGGGGGTACGAGGTGAGTGATGCCAGTGAGCGAAGAGCAGGTCTGGGAAGCGCTGCGGGACTGCTACGATCCGGAGATCCCGCTGAACATCGTGGACCTGGGATTGATCTACGAGGTCAAGGTCGAAAACGAAGCCGTGCACGTGAAGATGACCCTGACCGCCCAGGGCTGCCCGGCGCACGGCGACATTGCCGACGGGGTCCGCTCGCGCGTGCAGACGATTCCCGGGGTGAAGGACGCCGCGGTGGAAATCGTCTGGGACCCGCCCTGGGATCCCAGCCGCATGAGTGAAGAAGGAAAAAGGCGGCTGGGGATCACCGCCTGAGGCCGCAGTCCCCGCCGCCGGATCTTTCTCGAGCCCCGGAGCTAGGCGCTCTTCTTCTTGAAGTAGTCCGCGTTAATCTGGGTAAAGCTGGCCCATTTCTCCGGCAGGTCTTCCAGCACAAAGATGGCAGTCACCGGGCAGACCGGCACGCAGGCCCCGCAGTCAATGCACTCGTCGGGGTTGATGTAGAGGTGGGGAACCGGCTCGAACTCGGGCTCGTCCTTGCGGGGATGGATGCAGTCCACCGGGCAGACGTCCACGCAGGCGGTGTCCTTGGTGCCAATGCAGGGCTCAGCTATGACGTAGGCCATCGGCGCGTCCCTCTCTTCCTTGGGTTCCTCTTCCCGAGGCACGCAAACATTCCCCGTGCCCCGACGCCCCCAAGGTTTTTATAACACAAATCCAAAAACGCCTAAAGCACCACCGGTGCCAGAGCCCCCGGTGTTCCCGCGGCCGGCGGAGTATAGCACTGGGGGCGGCGGCGGTGTCAACCCGCCGTGCCCGGGCGCCTCTAGCCGCGGGGGAAGCGCCGCAGCGTGGCCTCAATTTCTTCCCAGCTCGGGCGCTCGTCGGCCTTCTCCGAAACCGCGATGTAGTAGGCGATGCCGTACTTGTCGTGCACCACCAGGGCCGGCCGTTGCCGCAGCGGGCCGAACCAGCGCTTTTCGACCAGCCCGTAGCGGCCGGCCACTTCGCTTTGCGCGTCGCTCAAGAGCGGGAAGCTCAGCCCCAGCTCCCGGTGGGCCTGCGCCAGGGCTTCGACCGGCTCCGGCGCGATGCCCAGGATGACGGTCTTGAAAGCCTTGGCCGCCGAGAGGTGCTGGCCGAGTTCCTGGCAGTAAGCACGGCAGCGCGGGTTGCCCACGCTCTCGAGAAAATAGACGACGGCGTGCGTGTGCCCGGTGTAATGGTGCTGGGCCACGATGGAGCCATCGTGCCCGGTGAGCTTGTAGGAGGGCGTCTTCTTCAGGTACCGGAGCGTCTTGGTCTCCGCGCGCATCCTCTAGCTCCAGAGCGCACGGGCGAGCGACCCGAGCCCCGGCGGCTCGCCGTAGAGAAACGCCCGCGCCGCCAGGCCGCAGATGAGCCGCGAGCGAAAAATCAGCCCCATGTGGTCCACGGTCTGTTGGCGTTTTTCGCCGCCGGGCAGGTCGCGCAGGTAGTGGCCCAGGCGTGGGCGCCACAACGTTTCAAAGCGCCCCAGCTCTTCTTCCAGCCGGCCGCGGCCGAAGCCGCTCTGGATAAGCTCGACGACGAGCCGGGCGCTCGCCATCGCCGGGTAGATGCCTTCGCCGGTCGAGCCGGAAACGAACCCGCCAGCATCGCCCACCAAAACCACCCGGCCGCGCACGAGCGGCCTGCCCTTGTTCACGGCTCCCGCCGGGTCGAGGGCGTAATAGGGCTTCTGCGGGGCGAGCTCGCCGGGCAACAGGTCGCGCGCCTGGGCTGCTTGGAAGAATTTGTTGTAGAGCTCCTGGATGCGCTCGCCCGGACGCAACCGCCCCCCGATGCCGACACAAATGTAGTCGCGCTTGGGAAAGATCCAGCCGTACCCGGTCAGCCCATCGAAGCGCAGGCCGACGAGCAGCGGCGGCCGCTCGGAGTAGCGCCGGGCGATTTCCGCGCCCGGGTAGGACAGGTCTTCGTTCGCGCACAGCACGGCTTCGTTTTCGCTCCAGCCCTGCCGGAGCCCGCTGAGCGCGGCCACCCGGCTGTTGGCGCCGTCCGCGCCGATCAGCACACGCCCGGCGAAGTGCTCACCGTTTTCCAGGCGAATCTCGACGCGCCCGTCGGTTTGTTCAAGCGCCGCCAGGCCGCTGCCTTCGCGGAAGTCGGCGCCGGCGCGGAGGGCAATATTCTTGAGACCGTTGTCAAACTTGCTGCGCAGGGAGAGGTAGCCCGAGGGACGTCGCTCGCTCCAGGTGGCGCGCCGGTGGAGCTGCTCGTCGAGAAAAGTGACCCCGTGAAAAGCCGAATCTATCAGCTCGGCTTCGTGCCCGCGCAGGTAGGGGAAGCGCTCGAAAGCTAGGCGATTGATCCAGCTGGCACAGGTCTTGTGCCGGGGGAACCGGGCCTTATCCACCAGCAGCGTCGCCAGGCCCGCGTCCGCGGCCAATTTCGCCGTGGTCGAGCCCGCTGGCCCCGCGCCTATCACCAGCACGTCATAGGAGTGCGCCATGAATCAACTGGTTCCAGAACAGAAAAGCAAAGACAGCGAAAATAGCACAAGCGCCTAGGCTCAGCAATGCGGGCGGTGCCCCGGGGGATGGGGGGAGTCGGGGTCCAATGCGTTATGCGTTCAAAACGCATTCGAACGCATGGGAAGGCCATTCCTGGAATGGCCCGCGACCGCCGTTTGCGCCCCTGACAGGCGGCCGGGTAGAATCGGCGTTCACCTCAGCCTTCGAGGAGGGAAGCGGTGGAGACGCGCGGCGTGAAGTTGACCTGGCTAGGCCACGGGACCTTCAAGGTTCAAACTCCGGTGGGGAAGACGATACTGATTGACCCCTGGGTGCAGGGCAACCCGGCCTGCCCGGAGAAGCTCAAGGAGCTCGAGCAACTCGACGTCATGCTCATCACCCACGGCCACTTCGACCACATCGCTGACGCGGTGGCGCTCGCGAAGAAGCATAAGCCCACGGTGGTGGCCATTTGGGAGATCTGCCAGTGGCTGGCGTCGAAGGGGGTCGAGAATACGGTGGATATGAACAAGGGCGGCACGGAGAAGGTGGGCGATATCGAGGTTACGATGGTGCACGCCGACCACAGCTGCGGCATCCTCGACGAGGGCAAAATCCTCTACGGCGGCGAGCCCTGCGGCTACGTGATTCGCTTTGCGACCGGCTTCACCCTCTACCACGCCGGCGACACCAACGTGTTCGGCGATATGAAAATCATCGGGGAGCTCTACAAACCCAACCTGGCCTGCCTGCCCATCGGCGACCGCTACACCATGAGTCCCCGCGAAGCGGCGTACGCCCTGCGCCTGCTCGGCGTCCGCGCCGTCATCCCCATGCACTACGGGACCTTCCCGATCCTCACCGGCACGCCGGGAAAGCTGAAAGAATTGACCGTCGACATCGAAGGCCTGGAAATCCTCGCCCTCAAGCCCGGCGAGTCGCTCGGCTAGGCAGGCAGGTCACTCATGAGCGGCATCACCGAGCCCTCCCCCTTCTGTCATCCTGAGCGAAGCGTCCAGGCGGACGCCCGTCTGGGCGAAGGATCTGCTTTCTCTGGGGTAGGGGCTCGCAGGAGAGAATAATGAGCGAAATCACCGGCGCCGCGGTGGAAAAGTATCTCTACGGGTTGCTGCCGAAGCGCGACCCGGTGCTCGAGGAGATGGAGCGGAGGGCGCGCCAGCGCGATATCCCCATCGTGGGCCCGGCCGTGGGGCGCCTGCTCTACCAGTACGCCCAGCTCGTCGGCGCCCGGCGCATCTTCGAGATGGGCTCGGCCATCGGCTATTCGACCCTGTGGCTGGCCCGTGCCGCCGGACCGGAAGCCATGGTCTACTACACCGACGGTGACCCGAAAAACGCCGAGGAGGCACAGGGCTACTTCGAGCGCGCCGGCCTGCGCAGCCGGATTCAGGTGCTGGTGGGCAACTCGCTCGAGTTAATTAACCGCGTCGAGGGCGAGTTCGACCTCATCTTCAACGACGTCGACAAGCACTACTACCCCGAAGCCTTCCGCCTGGCCGTGCCCCGGCTCCGCCGCGGTGGCCTCTTCATCACCGACAACGTCTTCTGGTCGGGCCGCGTCACCCGCCCGGCCCCGAAGCTTCGGGGCGACCGCGACACCCGCGCCATCCAGGAGTTCAACCGCCTGCTCTACGCCTCGCCCGACCTCTGGACCACCCTGATTCCTCTTCGCGACGGCCTGGCCGTCTGCCTCAAGCTCTAGCGAGGCGGAAGAAAGCCTGTCATGCCGAGCGCAGCGAGGAATCTCTTTCCGCGCAAGGGGATCCCTCGACTCGCTCCGCTCGCTCGGGATGACGAGCTTCGCTCGTCACTTGTGGGCCTGGGCTTCCAGCCAGCGCTCGGCGTCCATGGCGGCGCGGCAGCCGGCTCCGGCGGCGGTGACCGCCTGGCGGTAGACGTGGTCGTGGACGTCGCCGGCGGCGAAGACGCCCTCAACGCTGGTCTGGGAGCCGTTGCGCACCACGAGGTAGCCGGCCCGGTCGAGCTCCAGTTGCCCCGCGAAGATCTTCGTATTGGGGTCGTGGCCGATGGCGATGAAAACGCCATCAATCTTGCGGGCTTCCTCGACGCCGGTCTTCAAGTTCTTGAGCTTGACGGCTTCCACCGCGTTCTTCGCCGGGTCGAGGATGTCCGTGATCACCGTATCCCAGAGGAAGGCGATCTTTTCATTCTTCCGGGCTCGTTCGCTCATGAATTTCGAGGCCCGGAGCTGGTTGCGGCGGTGGACAACCGTGACTTTGGTGGCGAACTTGGTGAGGAAGAGCGACTCTTCCATGGCGGTGTCGCCGCCGCCCACCACGATAATTTCCTTGCCGCGGAAGAAGTAGCCATCGCAGGTGGCGCAGGTCGAGACCCCGCGGCCGATGAGCTTGCGCTCCGACTCGAGCCCCAGCAGCCGGGCCGAGGCTCCCGAGGCCACGATGAGCGCCTGCGTCTGGTAGGTTTCCTTCCCGGTCTTGACGCTGAAGGGGCGCTGGCTCAAGTCTACTTCGCGGGCTGACTCCATCACGTAGGTGGCCCCGAAGCGCTGGGCCTGCTTCTTCATCAGCTCCATCAGCTCCGGCCCCTGCACGCCCTCGGGGAAGCCGGGGTAGTTCTCGACCGCGGTGGTCAGGCCGAGCTGCCCGCCGGGCTCGTGGCCTTCGAGCACGAGCGGGGCCAGGTTGGCCCGGGCGGCGTAGATGGCCGCGGTCGAGCCGGCGCAGCCGGAGCCCAGAATGATGACGTTCTGCACCATGGGGTTCCTCTCTTGCCCTAGAGGATCGCGACCGCCAGACCGGAGCTCCATTCTAGCTCAGTCCCGCCGAGCGGGACGACTTTGCCGTTGTCTCGACCTCTCCTCTCTTGGATAATGAGGGGCCCGAAAAGTTTCAGGGAGATCGAAAGGAGAATCCCATGGCCGCCCGTGAACCCGGCGTGTACGCCACGCTGGAGACCTCGCAGGGACGCATTGTCTGCCGCCTGTTCGAGGACAAGGCCCCCCAGACAGTGCGGAACTTCCTCGAACTCGCCGAAGGCCGGAAGGAGTTTGTGGACCCGAAAACCCGCAACAAGGTGAAGCGGCCGTTCTACGACGGGTTGACGTTCCACCGCGTGCTCCCCGACTTCATGATTCAGGGCGGCTGCCCCCGCGGCGACGGCACCGGGGGGCCGGGCTACGAGTTCCAGGACGAGTTCCACCGCGACTTGAAGCACGACGGCCCGGGCACGCTCTCGATGGCGAACGCCGGCCCCAACACCAATGGCAGCCAGTTCTTCATCACCGTGGCGGCCACCCCCTGGCTCGACAACCACCACACCGTGTTCGGGCGGGTGGTGGAAGGGCAGGAGGTGGCGAAGAAGATTTCCCTCCTGCCGCGGGACGCGAACGACCGGCCCCGCGCCCCGGTGATTCTGGAGCGGGTGGTGATCGAGCGGTTCGGTTAGCCCGCGGCCCCAGCTCGCACCTGGCAGCAGTCACCCTGCGGAATGGGGTTGCCGTGCGGGCAGGTGCGGGGGTGGTCGAGGAAGGCGCAAATCTTGTCGGTCACGGCCGGGCTCAGGATGTGCTCGAACTGGCAGGCGGTGGATTCCGCCTCGGCGTCGGCCAGGGTGAAGGTGTCGCGGAAGAGCCGCTCGGCCAGGCGGTAGCGGCGAATGAGGTCAGAGGCGCGCTGCTCGCCGCTCCGGGTCAGTTCCACGTGCCCCTCCCGCAGAACCACCAGGGTGCGCTCGGCCATGCGAGCCAGGGTGCCGCCGACGTCGAGGACTTCGAGGCGGCGGAGCTTCGCCAGCTCCGCCGACTGGTTCCCCTCGCGCAGCATCCACACCTGCTGCAAGAGGTGGTCAATCACCTCGTCTCGCTCCTCGCGGTAAATGGTCATGCCAGCCAGCCGCCCGTGCTGCAGTTCCAGGCAGCGGTCGGCCAGGCGGCCGATGGTGGGATCGTGCGTGACCACGATCAGGGTGTGGCCCCGGCGGTGCAGCTCGTGGAAGAGCTGCATCACCACCGCCTCGTTCTGCTCGTCGAGGTTGCCGGTGGGCTCATCGGCCAGAATCAGCCGGGGCTGGTTGATGAGGGCCCGGGCCAGGGCTACCCGCTGCTGCTCGCCGGCGGAGAGCTGCGCCGGCAGGTGGTGGCGGCGCGGCGCGAGCCCCACGCGCTCGAGGGCCGCCCGCGCCTGGGCTTCGTCGGTCAGGCTGTGGAAGTACTGGGCCAGCATCACGTTTTCCAGAGCGGTGAGGTAGGGCACGAGGTGGAAGGCCTGAAACACGAAGCCGATTTTTTCGGCGCGGAAGCGGGTGCGCTCCACCGGGTCGAGCCGCCCGAGGTCGGTGCCGTCGAAGAGCACCCGGCCGCGCGTAGGGGTATCGAGCGCCCCCAGCAGATTGATCAGCGTGGTCTTGCCCGAGCCCGACGGGCCCATCACCGACATCCACTCGCCCGGCTCGAGCCCGAAGCTTACCTCCTCAAGGGCCGCCACCTGCCCGTCGTAGATCTTTGTCAGGCCTTCAACCCTGAGCAGGCTCATCGCCTCATTCTCCCCGGAGAATGACGGCCGGCTGAGTCCGCCGCACCAGGCGCAGCGGCAGGAGCGTCCCGGCCAGGGCGATCACCAGGGCGATGACGACCACCAGGGGCAGAGTCGTCCAGCGCAGGGTGATGCGCGCCGCAAACAGGCTTTCTCCCAGCCAGCGGGCCACGCCCACCCCGGCGAGGAAGCCGATGCCGCTCGCCACCAGCGCCAGCGCCGCCGCCTCGCTCAGAAACAACCAGGACAAGCGGGCGTTCGTTGCCCCCAGGGCCTTCATGGTGCCGACGGTGTGGCGACGCTCGAAGGCCAGCGCAGTCATGGTGGCCAGCACGCACAGCCCGGTGACCACCAGCACCACCAGCGTCGTCCCCAGCAGCACCCAGCGGATGCGCTCCACGACGCGGAATTCCGCCTCCGTCACCTGTCGCAGCGGGTTTACGGCCGCCCCCGGGAAGCGCGCCGCCAGCTCTCGAGCGGTCTGCTCGATGGTGGTGGCATCCCCTTCGGCCCGGGCCAGGATGGTGTTGAGTCGTCCCCGCGTGCCGGTGAGCGCCTGCACGACTTCGAGCTCGGCCAGAACCTGGGTGTCTTCGGCGGCACCGGTCGAGACGATGCCGGCCACCTGCAGGGAGCGGAAGGCCTCTCGGTAGCGAACGACGATGGAATCGCCCGGCTTGAGTTGGAAGCGGCGGGCGGCCACCGCGCCCACCCAGGCCGAATCGGGCCCCCCGGACGCCGGCGTGCGCCCGGCCTCGACTTCGAATCCGCCCAGGCGCGCGAACGAGTCCAGCCAGGTGCCGGCCAGCACGACGCTTTCGGCGTCGAGCTCCACGACGGCGTAGAGGTAGGGGACAACGGCCGTGAGCCCGTCGGGCCCCTGCTCGAGCTGATGGGCCAGCGTGGCGTCGAGAAGCTCCGGGCCGGCGGCGGCCCGCGGGGTGAACATCAGGTTGGGGCCATAGAGCCGGAACTCGGAGTGAACCTTTCGCTGCGCATCCAGGTAGAGGTTGAGCAGGGCTGCGGTCAGGGTGGCGGCCACAGTGAGGGCGCCGAGGGCGACCACCACCCGGCTCTTGCGCTGCCAGAGACTCCGTTTGATGAGTCGGGCAAACATCATTTCTCCCGCAGCACCACGGCCGGGTCCGTGCGCACTAGGTTCCGCAGTGGGCCGAGCGTGCCCGCCACCGCCGCCGCCGTGGCTAGGGCGAGCATCAGCGGTAGGAGCACCGGCTTGGCCGCCACGGTGGCCCCGAAAACGCTGTGGGCGATCCACCGGGCGCCGGCGAGGCCCCCGAGGTAGCCCAGCGCTCCGCCCCCGAGCCCGAGGAGGGCGGCTTCGGCCAGAAACAAGCCGCTCAAACTGAGGTTGTCGGCGCCCAGGGCTTTCATCAAGGCAATCTCCGGGCGGCGCTCGAGCACGGTGGTGGTCATGGTGCTCAGCACCGCGAGCACCGCGCCGAGCAAGGCGGCCACGCTCACGAGTGCCAGCACGCGCTCAACCCGGCCGAGGATGGCGGTCTCCGCCTGGGCCACGCGGCGGACCACATCGGCGCGGCTGCCGGGCAGCACCTCCTGGATCTGGTGAGCGATGGAGCTCACGTACGGGGTGCAGTACCAGCGGTCGTACTGTGCCGGGGTCATGCGGCCCGGGTCGCGCCGGGCAAACTCGTCCTCGGGAGTGACCAGGGCGCTCACTTGGAGCTGGCGGAAAACTTTCTCCCGCCCGCTCACTTGCTGGAGCCAGGCGAGCGGCACAAGAATCTGCCGGTCTTCATCGCCGCCGGTGCCAAGCCGCCCGCGCACCCGGAGGGTAACCGGCCGGCCTCCCGCCAGGGTCAGGGCGACTTCGTCGTCGAGCTGCCAGCCGTTCCGCTCGGCCAGGGCAGCACCCACCAAAGCCTGAGGCTCGGCAGCGTCCGTCGGCCAGGCGCCTTCGAGTTGCCAGTTTGGATTCAAAGCCCGCACTCCGGTCGTGAACCGCTCCCCGTCTTCGAGCGGCAGCGTATTCTCGAACCAGGTGCCGACCAGCACCGTGGGCTCGCCGCCCCCCAGGGCGGCCTGCTGGTGGAGGAACGGGGCGAAGGCCAGGATGTGGTGGCGCCAGAAGATGGTTTTGAGCTTCGGCAGCTCGTCTTCGTTCATGAAGCTGCCTTCGCTCAGGGGACGCAGGTCCACGCCGCCGATTTCGAGCGCTAGGGTGTCGGCCTGGGGGCGGACGAGGATGTTGGCGCCGAAGGAGCGCAGCTCGCGGCCCACCTGGTCACCGATATCGAGGGCCACGCTCAAGGTGGCCATGGTGACGCCGGTGCCGAGGGCGAGCGCCGTGAGCGCCAGCAGTTTCCGGCGGCGCCGCCGCAGGAAGGAGTCGCGCAGGATGCGAAGGAACATCCGGCCGCCTAGGGGTGGGCGAAGACGCCCGCCGCCCCGGTGAGTTCGCGCACGGGGATGAGGAGCTCGGTCCCGTCCACCCGGGACTCGAGGGGCACGGGGTTGCAGCCGCCGGGCTGGCCGATGGAGGGGATGTAGATCACCGCCGAGCAGTTCTTGCAGATAACGTTTCCGCCCTCCTGGTAGTAGCCCTGGGGTCCGCAGATCTGGCAGGCGTCGAGGGCCGCGGCCAGGGTGCCGTTGGGGCGGCGGATGACGATGAAGCGGGTGGTGGAGTTGTTCTGGGTGAAGCTGAAGCGGTGCAGGGTGCCGTCGCTCACCTCCGCCACCGGAATCCGCACCACCTCGCTCGCCGCCGAGACCGGCGTGGCCGGGGAGAGTTCGGCCGCCCCGCGGGCGTAGACGTGCTCGGCCGTGAGCGCCCCCACCACGAGGAACGCAGTTACGGCCGTGGCGCTCATCCAGCGGCGCTCCCGCTGCTGCTGCCAGCGGCGCAGGCGTTCGTCGGCTTCGTTCCCGACCGGGACCGTGGCGGCGTGGCGGCGGTGGAGAAGCTCGCGGGCCACGAGCCCGGCGGCAGCGGCCAGCAGGATGACGAAAAAGAACACCTGGTTGCGCACCACCGGCCCGAGCAGGGCCATCATTCGCGGGCCGCTTGGAATCACCAGGCCCTCGGAGAGCTCGTGGATGCCGGTGAGGGTGAGCTGCGCGGCGATGATGATGAGCATCAGGCTGGTGGCGTCGAAGAACCGGTCCAAGCGGATGGGCAGCGTCCCCTTGAAGAAGAACAGACCCAAGGCCACAGCCAGCGCCAGACCGAGCCCGGTGCCGAATCCCACCAGCAGGCCTTCCGTGCTCAAGGAGACGGCGCCGAGCAGCAACACAGTTTCAATTCCCTCCCGGAGCACGAGGACGAAGACGAACAGGAACAACCCCAGGGCGGCGAAGCGGGTGCGGCCGGCGAGCCGTCCCACGCGCTGCTCAATCTGGCCGCGCAGGGAGCGGGCCACGCGACGCATCCAGATGATCATGGTGACGAGCAGCGCAGCGGCCGCGATCAGGAAGAACCCCTCCACGGCCTCCTGGTTCCAGGCCAGTTTTTCGAGCAGGGCAGCGGCGGCCCCGCTCAAGAGCAGTGCGGCGGCCACGCCGTACCAGACCGGGCGGGCCAAATCCCGCCGGCCGGTCTTCCCCAGGTAGGCTAGGCAGATGCCGACCACCAAGGCGGCTTCCACGCCTTCGCGGAGGGCGACGAGAAAGGCCGAGAGCATGGGTTCGGGGCGGTTGCAACTTGTTGCAACTAAGTTGCAACTCCACCGTCCAGTCTACGGCAGCGGCCCCGCCCTGTCAAGGGCGGAGTCAAAAAGGCCGGTCGGCGAAGAAGGCTCTCAAGTGCGCGGCGGGTTTGGTAGCATCTAACTCAGCAGGCGTCGGGCGATGACCGATCAGAACCACCCCCGTATCGTGTCGGTGGGTACTGCCACCCCCCCCTTCCGCTTCACCCAGGACGAAGTGCTGCGATTACTGGGCTACGACCGGCCCATCGCCCGGGAGATTTTCCTCAACAGCGATATCGAGGTCCGCTACCTGCATGTCGATCCGGCCCGGGTCACCACCCCGGACGAGGAAGACCTTGACGTCTTGCACCGCCGCTACCGCGAGGGGGCCCTGCTGATTGCCCGCCAGGCGGCGGAGCGCTGCTTGGCTCAGGCCGGTTTGGGGCCGGCGGATGTGGACTGCATCCTGGTCTGCTCCTGCACGGGCTATCTGTGCCCGGACCTGGCCACCATCCTGGTGAAGGAGATGGGTCTGCCCTGGCGAGTGCAGCGCGGGTCGCTGCTTGGGCTCGGCTGCGCCGGAGCCCTGCCCACTTTGCAGCGCGCCTACGACCACGCCCAGGCCTATCCTGACCACCGGGTGCTGGCGGTGGCGGTCGAGATCTGCTCGGCGGCCTATTACATTGACAACACCTTAGAGACGGTGGTGGGCAACGCCATCTGCGCCGACGGAGCGGCCGCTTGCCTCCTGACCCGCCGGGCGGAACGCGGGCCGCGGCTGGTGGGTTTTGCCTCCGTGCTCAATCCGAGCTGCCAGAGCTCGGTGGGCTTCGAGCACCGCCAGGGGCGGCTGCGCATCGTCCTGGCACCCACGATCCGCGACCTGGCTCCGCCCATCGTGGACCGGGTGCTCGACGAGTTGCTGCCCCCGCGAGGACTCAAGCGGAGCGACATCCGCTTCTGGGTGATGCACCCGGGCGGGCGCAAAGTGATTGACCGCCTGCAGGAGTCGCTGGGCCTGAGCGATGCGGACGTCGCCCTCTCCCGCCACATCCTGCGCAACTACGGCAACATGTCCTCACCGACCGTCCTGTTTGTGCTGAACGAAGTCATGAAAAACGGTGCCGCCCGGCCGGGCGACCGCGGGGTGCTGCTGGCCCTGGGCCCGGGGTTTGCCGCCGAGGCGGCCCTGCTGGAGTGGTGATCATGGCAAGAGCTTGCCTGCGGCTACCGCTTCTTTGCTTGTTGGCTGGGGTTGGATTGTCCGCGGCACAGGTCCCGAGCGGGCCGCCGCTGCATGAAATCCGCCTGACGGCCAAGAAGTACGAGTACAACCCCAGGGAAATCCGGGTAAAGCAGGGGGAGCGGGTGCGGCTCCTCATCACGCCCACCGACCGCAAGCACGGCTTCGAGTTGAAGGAGTTCGGGGTGAAGACGGAACTCCCCGAGGGGAAGGAAACCGCGATCGAGTTCACGCCCGACCGGCCGGGCGAATTCGAGTTCAAGTGCTCGGTCTACTGCGGCTGGCGGCACCGCAGCATGAAGGGCAAGCTCATCGTCGAGCCCGCTACGAGTAACTAGCCCCGGCAGATTATGTGGTTGTCATGCTGAGCGAAGCGAAGAATCTCAACCCGAGCCGGCGGCTGAGATTGAGATTCTTCGTCGCCCTTTGGGCTCCTCAGAATGACATGGCGGCGTCGGCTGCTACCGGGCGGGGCGAATGGTAGGCAGTGGGAGGTCGTCGGCGGCGAGCCCCTGCTGCAGATGTTCGAGCCAGGGGACGAGCTGGCCGAGCAGGCCGGTGAGGTCAATGCCGTGGGAGTCGGGCGGATAGCGGCGGAGCTTTTCCGCTCCGGCCCGCAAGAGCGAGAGCGCCCCGGGCGGGTTCCGCTTCTCGATAAGGTGGTGGAAGCCGGCGGCCACTTGAATCAAGCCCTGATAGAAAGGCTTTTCGCTTTCCCGCTCTTGCAGCCAAATTTCTTCCAGCACTTCGTGGCAGGTGAAGAACTGGCCGCAGTTGAAGCAGTCAAGGCCGCGCCAGAAGGCCTCCTGTTTGCGCTCCGGGTCCACGACCAGCAAGCGTATCATCTGAGTATGACCGCAATGAGGTGACTTGTGAAAGGCGCTACCAGCAAGCCGGCCCTGACGGGTTTGGCGTTTCGTCCCCTGACGCTGAGCCGATGGCGTGACCTCGAAGTGCTGTTCGGGGAGCGCGGGGCCTGCGGCGGTTGCTGGTGCATGTATTGGCGGCGGCCGCGCTCGCAGTTCCTCGAGCAGCGCGGTCCGGGGAACAAGCGTACCTTGAAGCGGATGGTCGCCGCCGGCAAGCCGCCCGGGCTGCTCGCCTACGCGAACGGCCAGCCCATCGGCTGGTGCGCCCTGGCGCCGCGCGCGGCCTACTCGGGGCTCGAGCGCTCGCGGGTGCTGAAGCCGGTGGATGAGAAGCCCGTCTGGTCGGTGGTGTGCTTCTTCGTGGCCAGGCCCTACCGCGGCCGGGGCCTGACGGTGAAGCTGCTCGGCGCCGCCGCCGCATACGCGAGAAAGCAGGGCGCCCGCATCCTGGAGGGCTATCCGGTCGAGCCGAAGCGTGGGCGGTGGCCCGACGCTTTCGCTTACACGGGCACGGCGTCCGCCTTTCGCCGCGCCGGTTTCCGCGAAGTCGCCCGCCGCTCCGCGACCCGCCCCCTCATGCGCCGCGTCCTCTAGCCTCGGGCTTTTAGCTTCCAGCCCTTAATAGATGTTGTATTGCTCGAAGTGCAAGGA
>JACQTJ010000107.1 GCA_016210855.1 Acidobacteriota bacterium
CGCACGGCGCGGGGCTGCTCGAAGATTTCTTTCGACATGAAATGCTTGAAGCCGCCCTTTTCGGCCTGAATCGGGTCCCAGGTGATGTGCTGGAGCTCGCGCTGGACGGCGTTGCCGGCGAAATCCATCAGGCGCACGCCTTCGGGGGTGAGCACCGCCATCTCGCCGTCGGCCAGGAAGAAGACATCACGGGTGTGATAGAGCACCGCAGGGATGTCCGAGGCCACGAAGTATTCGTCTTGTCCCAGGCCGATGATGGCGGGGGGGCCTTGCCGAACGGCCACGATCTTGTTCGGGTCGCGCGTCGAGAGGATGGCCAGGGCGAAGACACCGGTGAGCTCGCCGACGGCCCGCCGCACCGCCTCTTCAAGGGGAAGCACCTGGTAGCCGGCCAGGCCGTCGCCCGCGGCGTGGTATTTCTCCACCAGATGCGCAACCACCTCGGTGTCGGTCTCGGTGATGAAGCGGTGGCCTTCGTCCTGGAGCTTCTGCTTGAGGGTCAAGTAGTTCTCGATGATCCCGTTGTGGACGACCACGATGTCGCCTTTGCAGTCGCGGTGGGGGTGGGCGTTTTCTTCGGTGGGGCGGCCGTGGGTGGCCCAACGGGTGTGGCCGATGCCGTACATACCATCCACGGGCTGGAGACGAATCGTTTCTTCCAGGTTGCGCAGCTTCCCCTGGCAGCGCCGGATGTGGAGGTTGCCGCCGTCACTCACCACAGCGATGCCAGCCGAGTCGTAGCCGCGATACTCCAGGCGCTTCAGCCCGTCCAAGAGCACAGGGACGACCGGCTTTTTGCCAATATAGCCAACAATCCCACACATGTCCGTTCAGCACCCTTCACTGCGCTCAGGGCAAGCCGCCACCACCGGTTTCTTGCCGATATATCCGACGATCCCGCACCTGGGCGCCTACTCGTCCAGCTCGTACCGGAACTCTTCCACCACCGGGTTGGTGAGCACGTCGCGGGCCACTTGCTCGACCTGCTGGCGGGCTTGGTCGGGGGAGAGCCCGTCCAGTTTCAGGTCGAACACCTTCCCCTGCCGGACTTCTTTGATGCTCTTATAGCCCAGCCCGGCCAGGGCCCGGTGGATGGTCTGCCCCTGGGGGTCGAGGACCGTCTTTTTGAGGGTCACGTAAACGCGGGCCTTCATTCCGCCACCGCCCCTGCCGCCATCCGCTATTGTAGCGCAAACCTGTGTGGCGGGCTTGCTCCGAGCGAAGCCGAGACGTCGCCGGCGTACTTGGGGGGGCCACCCGCAGGCCGAAATGCGTTCAGAACGCATTTGAACGCATGGCACGGCCATTCCCGGAGCCGGCCGGGACGGGTCTGGCCGCTCGGCGCGCGTGCTAGAATCTGCCCCGATGCTCCCCTTCAAGCTCATCTACGCGGATGGCTACGACCTGAACCTCGGCAACCACGTTTTTCCGGCCGTCAAGTTCAAGCTCATCCGCGAGCAGTGCCTGAAGGAGGGCCTGGCCGCCGCGGACGATTTCCTCGAACCGCAGCCGGCGCCCGACGAAGACATCCTCCGCGTCCACACCCAGGAGTGGGTGCGGAAGCTCAAGACCGGCAAGCTCTCGCCCTGGGAGATCATGCGCCTGGAGGTGCCTTACTCGCCGCAACTGGTGCGAGCCTTCTGGCTGTCGGCGGGCGGCTCGACGCTGGCGGCGCAGCGGGCGCTCACCGACGGCTGCGCTTTCAACCTGGGCGGCGGCTTCCACCACGCCTACCCCGACCACGGCGAAGGCTTCTGCGCCATCCATGATGTGGCGGTCGCCATCCGGCGGCTCCAGGCCGAGGGCGCCCTTCGTCCAGCTCTGCTGGACTCAGGACAAGCCATCAGCACCGCCCTAGTTGTCGACCTCGACGTCCACCACGGCAACGGCACCGCCGCTATTTTTGCCGGCGACGCCACCGTCTTCACGCTCTCGATGCACCAGGAGAACAACTACCCGTATCCCAAGCCGCCCTCCGACATTGATGTCGGCCTCGCCGACTTCACCAGCGACGAGACCTACCTCCGACTCCTCCGCGACGCCCTCGACCAGGCCTTCAGGCGATTTGAGAAAGAAGCCGGCAAGCGCGGTACACCGAAGCCCGGGTTCATTTTTTACCTGGCGGGCGCCGACCCCTTCCTGGAAGACCAGCTCGGCGGACTGGCCTTGACGAAGGAAGGGTTGGCCGAGCGCGACCGCATTGTGATTGACGCCGCCCGCTCCCGCGGCATTCCGATTGCCGTCACCTTCGCCGGCGGTTATGCCCGCCGCGTCGCCGACACTGTGGACATTCACCTGAACACCATCCGCTCTGCAAGAAAAATCTATGCAACCACGGATGCACACAGGTGAACATTCATAGGAAAAGTACAGCGCTTGCCCCCCTTGGTGTCATTCCGAGCCCTTGCGCGCGTTGGCGGTGAGGAACCTGCTTGTTCGCAGCCACATGCAGATCCCTCGCTTCGCTCGGGATGACAACCCCTGGAGCTGGCCGATGAAGTTGTGGCGCTGTCCCAAGTGCAAGCGTAGGTTGCCGGAGCGGGGCGCCGTGCACGTCTGCCAGCCGCCCGTCCCGCTCGCCGCCCACTTCAGGGGCAAGGGCCCCGTGGTGCGCAAGATCTTCAACACCGTGCGCGCCGCGGTCAGGACGATGGGGCCGGTCGTGACCGACTCGACCAAGACCCGCATCGCTTTCGCCGTCCAGACCATCTTCCTCGAACTCACCCCGCAGCAAGGCGGCCTGCGTGGTTGTCTCGTGCTCGGGCGCCGCGCCCGGAATCCACGCTTTACGAACCTGGTCTCGCCCACCCCGGGGCGGCATTACCATTTTTTCAAGCTGACTGAGCCGCGCCAGCTTGACGCCCGCTTACGGCGGCTGCTCGCCGAAGCCTATCGCGTCGTCGGCCACCGCCAGCGCCGCACCCCGAGTGTAAGCCCGCAACCAACTCTCCCGGTGGCCTTCCAAGAATTCCCCAGTGGAAGGGGCCGGGGCGCGAAGACGCAGCCGCTGTGGCAGTGCCCGAAGTGCGGCCGCTGGTTCGTGACCCGGAACCTCTGGCACTCCTGTGCGCGCGTCTCGGTGGGCTCGCATTTCCGCGGGAAAGACCCCAGGCTGCGCCGGCTGTTCAACCGGCTGGTGGCGGCGCTGCGGCGGCACGGCCCGCTCTTGGTCAACGCCAACAAGACCCGCATCAGCTTCCAGGCGCGGATGCGCTTTGCGGGCGTCCAGGTGCAGAAGGACGCGCTGCTCGC
>JACQTJ010000094.1 GCA_016210855.1 Acidobacteriota bacterium
CCTACGTGGCGGCGGTTTCCCGCCAAGTGGGCAGGCCGACGCGGGCTGTCCTCGCTGAGGTGCTGCCCATCTTGATTCTGCAGATTGACTTCCCCCGGTCGATGTATTGGACATCGGCCGCGGGGTTGCGGTTTATCCGACCCATCCGTTGGCTGGTGGCCCTCTTGAAAGGGGAGGTGGTGGACTTCGAGCTCGGGGGCGTGCGCAGCGGCGGCCTGACCCTGGGCCACCGGTTGCTTTCGGGCAAGCCCGTACGGGTGGGCAAGCTAGCCGATTACCGGCGGCGTCTGCGGCAGGCCCGGGTGCTGGTAGATCCCGCCGAGCGCCGGGCCAAGATCCTTGCCGACTCCACGCGGCTGCTCAAGCCGCTGCGGTTGCGGGTGCGGGAAGACAAGGGGCTGCTTGATCTTCTGGTTGACTCATTTGAGTACCCGAGCCTAGTGCTGGGCGGCTTCGATGAAGAGTTCCTGTCCTTGCCCCGAGAAATCCTGATTACAGTGATGCGTCACCACCAAAAGTACATGTCGGTCGAGGATGGCCGCCAGGGCCTGGCTCCGCACTTCCTGGCTGTGATTGACCTCGACCGCGACCCCGAAGGCGAGATTCGACGCAACCACGAGACGGTGCTGACGGCCCGCTTCCGCGACGCCCGCTTCTTCTGGGAGGTCGACCAGAAACGGCCCCTGGCCGAGCGCCTCCCCGACCTCGAGAAGGTTGTGTTTGAATCGCGGCTGGGCAGTTACCGACGCAAGGCGGACCGTTTGAAAGACTTGGTGGCCTGGCTGGGCAAGGAAGCGGCGGTGGATGGTCGGCGTGCCGACATTCAAGTGTTGACCCGGGCGGCGGAACTCTCGAAGTGCGACCTGACCACGGAGATGGTGGGGGAGTTCCCGGAGCTGCAGGGCGTAGTGGGCGGGCTGTATGCTCGGGCCCAGGGCGAATCGGAACTCGCGGCCAGCGCTATCCGGGAACACTACCGGCCCGCGGGCCCGGAGGACCCCCTGGCGGAGAGCTTGGAGGGCGCGCTTCTTGCGGTGGCGGATAAGGTGGATACGATTGCGGCGTGCTTCAGCGTCGGGCTGGCCCCCACGGGGTCGCGCGACCCGTTCGGGCTGCGGCGTGCCGGGAGCGGAATCGTCCGTACCCTGGTCGAACGAGGGCTGCGCGTCCCGCTGCCGAAATTGGTTCGCGAGGCGCTCGGCCTTCTGGCCGGGCAAGGGCTGGCGGGACGAGACGCGGACCCGGCTCCGGTCGAAGAATTTGTTTCCGAGCGGGCCCGGCATTACTTCCGCGAGGGGAGGGGGTACGCGTACGACGAAGTGAACGCCGCCTTCGCCGCCGGCTGGGATGACCTGGTAGACGTGGCCGCGCGTCTTGAGGCCATCCGGCAGCTGCGGCCGACCGCTGACTTCGAGCCCGTGGCGGCGGCTTTCAAGCGCATCCGCAACATCCTCACCCAGGCCGGTCCCCCCGACCGGAGCACCCGGCCGATCGAGAACAGCCTCATTGAGGCCGGGGCGGAGCGGGAACTCTACGATCGCTTTTTGAAACTCCGCCCGAAGGTGGCCGAGCTGCGGGGAAAGCACCGTTACCCAGAGGCCCTGCGGCAGATTGCCTCGCTCCGCCCCCAGGTGGACCGCTATTTTGACACCGTGCTGGTGATGGCCAAGGAGGAAGGGGTGCGGGAGAACCGCCTGGCCTTGCTCGCCCACCTGCTCCATGAGTTTTCCACCATGGCCGATTTCTCCGAGATCGTCGTGGGCCCGAAACCCAAGGAGTAAGGATGCCAAGGAGAAACCCAGGGCCCCGCTCGACGCCGAAGGGCAAGTTCGTCTACTTCTTCGGGGGTGGCCGAGCCGAGGGCCACGGCGGCATGAAGGACCTGCTCGGCGGCAAGGGCGCCGGCCTGGCCGAGATGACCAACGCCGGCCTGCCGGTCCCGCCCGGCTTCACCATTGCCACGTCGGCGTGCCGACATTTCTTCGAAAACGGCAACCGGGTCTCGTCCGGCATCGACCGGCAAATGCTCGAGGCGGTGGAGCGCCTGGAAAAGGCGAGCGGCCTGGAGCTGGGGTCGAAGACCCGGCCGCTGTTGGTGTCGGTGCGCTCTGGGGCCAAGTTTTCGATGCCGGGAATGATGGACACCATCCTCAACCTGGGCCTGAAGGACGAGACACTAGCGGCTTTGGCCGAGCGCAGCCGCAACCCCCGCTTTGCCCAGGACTGCTACCGGCGCTTTATCCAGATGTTCGGCAACATCGTGCTGGGCATTAAGAAGGAGGAATTCGACGCCATCTTCGTCGCCGTGAAAGAAGAGACCGGGGCCCGGATTGACACCGACCTCACCGCCGAGGCCCTGGCCGAGGTTGTGCGGCGCTACAAGAAGCTCGTCCAGGAACGCAGCGGCGAGCCCTTTCCGCAGGACCCGCACCAGCAGCTGCGCCTGGCCCGGGACGCCGTCTTCCGCTCCTGGAACAACCCCCGCGCCAAAACCTACCGCCGCATGCACAAGATCTCGGAAGCCCTGGGCACGGCGGTGAACGTGCAAATGATGGTCTTCGGCAACCTGGGGGAAAACTCGGCCACCGGCGTTGGCTTCACCCGCAACCCCTCGACCGGGGCTAAGGAATTCTACGGGGAGTTCCTGGTGAACGCCCAGGGCGAGGACGTGGTGGCGGGCATACGCACGCCGCTGCCGGTGGCTGAGCTCGAGCGGCCCATGCCGGGCGTCTATCGCCAGTTGCGAACCATCGCCCAGCGCCTGGAGCGTCACTACCGCGACATGCAGGACTTCGAGTACACCATCCAGGACGGCAGGCTCTACATGCTCCAGACCCGCACCGGGAAGCGCACCGGGCGGGCGGCGCTCAAGATCGCCTACGACATGGTGAAGGAGAAGCTGATTAAACCGCGCCAGGCGGTGTTGCGGGTTGAGCCGGCCCAACTCGAACAGCTCCTCCACCCTATCATTGACGACTCCCAGCCCCTTCAGGTCATCGCCAAGGGGCTGCCGGCTTCGCCCGGGGCCGCTGTGGGCCGGGTGGTTTTCACCGCGGACGAGGCCGCTGCCCGGGGCCGGTCTGAGCCGGTCATCCTGGTGCGGGCTGAAACCGTCCCCGACGACATTCATGGCATGGACGCGGCCGCGGGCATCCTGACCGCCCGGGGCGGGATGACGAGCCACGCCGCTGTGGTGGCCCGGGGCATGGGGAAGTGCTGCGTGGCGGGCTGCGAAGCCGTGCGGATCCAGGAAGGCGAGCGGCTCTTTAGCGTCGACGCCACCACGGTGCGCGAGGGTGATTGGATCTCGCTCGACGGTTCAACCGGGCGGGTGATCCTCGGCCGAGCCAAGACCATCAGCCCCGACCCGGCCAGCGGCGAGTTTGCCGAGTTCATGCGGTGGGCTGACCGGGAGCGGCGCCTGGGAGTGCGCGCCAACGCCGATATCCCCCGCGACGCCCAGGTGGCCCGCCGCAACGGGGCCGAAGGTATCGGTCTCTGCCGCACCGAACACATGTTCTTCGCCGAGGAGCGGCTCCCGCACGTTCAGGCCATGATTCTGGCGGATACCGAGGCCAAGCGCCGGGAGGCGCTGGCCAAGCTGCTGCCCATGCAGCGGGAGGACTTCAAGGGGTTGTTCAGGGCCATGGACGCCTTGCCGGTCACCATCCGCTTGCTCGACCCGCCGCTGCACGAGTTTTTGCCCCGCCGGGAGAATCTGCTCGTGGAGGTGGAGCGCCTGAAGGCGGCGGGCAAGGCTCGAGAACTCGAAGAGAAGCGGCGTCTGCTTGAGCGGGTCGAGCAGTTGCACGAGTTCAACCCCATGCTGGGCCACCGCGGCTGCCGCCTGGGGATAACCTATCCTGAAATCACAGAGATGCAGGCGCGGGCCATCTTCGAAGCTGCCTGCGAGGTGGCGGCTGAAGGGGTCAAGGTTTTGCCGGAAGTGATGATTCCGCTGGTAGGCCACGTGCGCGAGTTCAGCTTGCAGCGCGAACTGGTCGAGAAGGTTGCCGGCCAGGTGTTTGCGGAGAAGAAGTTCAAGGTGCGCTACCTGGTCGGGACCATGATTGAGCTTCCCCGGGCGGCGGTGACGGCGGACGAGATTGCGGCCGAGGCCGAGTTCTTTTCCTTCGGCACAAATGACCTGACCCAGACCACCTTCGGCTTCTCCCGGGACGACACCGGGCGGATCATCCGGGAGTATGAGCGGCTGGGCATCTTCAGCGACGACCCCTTCCAAGTGCTGGACGCCGCCGGGGTGGGGAAGCTCGTCCAAATGGGCACTGAACTCGGCCGGCGGGCTCGTCCCGGACTCAAGGTCGGCATCTGCGGGGAGCACGGCGGCGACCCTGCCTCGGTAGAGTTCTGCCACCGGATTGGCCTGGACTACGTCAGTTGCTCCCCCTATCGGGTCCCGGTTGCCAGGTTGGCGGCAGCGCATGCCGCCATCAAGGAGAGGCTGGGGCTCGAGGAGAAGACGGCTGGGACGGCGTAAAGTATAAAGTGTTACTTTAAGTTTCGGGGTCAGGTGTCGACGCGCAGGATGAGGTAAAGACCCGCCAAGGCAAAGATCAGGTCAGGCCCCCAGGCAGCGAGCAAGGAAGGGAGGAGACCAAGATTGCCGAGGGCCTCGAAGAAGCCGGACAACACCCAGTAGGAAAACCCCAGGGCGATGCCAAAGGCAAGCCCGCTGATGGCGCCCCGGCTGCCCATGGTGAGCCCGAAGGGGAATGCCAGAAGCACCATCACCGCTGCCACCAGGGGAAAAGCAAACTTCTTGTGCCACTGCACCTGGAGGCGGGTGACATCAAGCCCGCCCTGGCGGAGCTCGGCGATGTAGCGGCTGAGCTCCCGCCAGTTCATCTGCTCCGACTCTCGAACCTCCCTCTGGAAGTGGGCGGGAGGTTCGTTGAGTTCGCGGAAGCTGGCCACGTCAAACGGCCGGTAGCTGACGGCGCGGCCCTGGTCGAAGGCGCGCTCCCAGCCTTCTTCAAGCACCCAGGCCTTGAGTTCCGGCTCCCAGTGAGCCCGGCGGGCGTAGAGGCGGCGGCGGAGGGAAAAAGTGCTCAAGTCGAGATCGAGCACGGTGAGGCGGGCCATCAGGTTGGCGGCCGGGTCGAAGAAGGCGTAGTGGTAAATGCGGGGTTGCTTGCCGAAAACCCAGCGGCGCTCGGCCTGGAAGGAGGTCTGGGGCGGGCGGCCCTTGATGGTATTGCGCAGGGCTTCCTGCTGCTGGTTGCTGTAGGGGAGGTACCGGTGGTCGAGCCAGAAGAGCAGGGCGGAGCAGAGAAGTCCGATGGCGAAGACGGGCACCGCGATGCGGTAGAGGCTGATGCCGGCACCTTTGATGGCTACGAGTTCGTTCCGCTTGCTCAGCAGGGCCAGTTCCACCAGCACCCCGAGCAGCAGTGCCAGCGGGGCCATCCAGTAGAGAGCCTGCGGCAGGAGGTACCAGAGGAAGCGGGCCACCACCGGCCAGGGAATGTTGCGGGCCGCAATGTCGTCGACCATCTCGAGAACCGTAAACAGGCCAAAGAGAAGCACTAGGGCGGCCAGTTGCAGCCCGAAGTAGAAGAGGACTCCTCGGGCGACATACAGGTCCAGTGTGCGCGGGAGACGCGAGCCCGCCGGCCGGCGACCGTCGGCTGACGCCGGCGCGGGGCCTCGGGGTGCTTGTCCAAGCGTAACCGGCCCGGGCCCGCCCCGGAAGCGGAGAAGCAGGCCCGAGAGGGTGGCCAGACGGTCCTGAAACCGGAGCCAGCGGGGGACAGGGAAAAAGGAGAACGTGGCTGTCAGCAGCAACAGCCCATTCGCTAGCCAAACCCCAGGGCCGGGTGGCAGGTCTCCTTGCCGCCCCAGACGGTCCCCGAGCAGGAAGACAAAGTAATAGCCCAGGGCCACTCCCACGGCCAGCACCACTCCTACGGCGCGCCCGGAGCGCTGGGCGAGCAGCCCCAGCGGCAGCGCCAGCACCCCGAAGAACAGGCAGGACGCCGGCAAGGCCAGGCGACGGTGGAAATCGGCCCGGGCACTCCGCCAGTTCGGTCCCCGCTGGCTCTGCTTCCATAGCTGATTCAGGCTGGCCTCGGCGGTGGGACGGGGTCCGAAGGCGACGTTGGTCCGCGGCAGGGGAATAGCCAGGATGTTCTCGGCAAAGGTGGAAAGGCTGTAGCGCTCGGGCTCGCGGTCCGAGTAGGTGTGGGTGCTCCCGTCGATGAGGGCTAGGCGCAGGCTCCCCTGGTCCGCCTGGGGGACCATCACTGCCGTCTGGGCCAGGGTCAACTTGGGCTCGTGCAATCCGGTGAGATCAGCCAGAAAAACCCCTTTCCAACGGGCTCCGCCTTCTTCGGTGTCCTGGACGTAAAGGATCCTTTGCGGGAAGCGCTCGTCAAAGACCCGGGGCCGAACCTCGTAGGAGAGCTGCCCGGCGGTGAGGTCTGCCTGCACACTACGAACCGTCCGCGCCCCGAGCGGTGCCAGCCAAACCGTGGTGGCCAGCGTCAGCCCGGCTCCAACCAGAGCGAACCCCAGCGTCGGTCGCAGCAGCCGCCCCGGGCCCACCCCGGCCGATTGCAGGGCGATGACTTCGCTGTCGGCAGCCAGCCGGCTGACCGCCATCAGCAACCCAGCCAGCACGCTCAAGGGCATCGCCCAGGCCAGCTTGGCCGGCAACAGGCTCAGAAAGAGCCTCCCCACCTGCCGCAGGGCGATGTTCTCCCGGGCCAGCAGCTCGCTCAGGCGCAGCACCTCCGGGGTCATAAGGATGAAGAGGAACACGCCCAGGCCGATGACGGCATAGCCCAGGATTTCGCGCAGAATGTAGCGGTCGAGCAGCCTCATCTCGAGCGGCCCGCCTCGGGCGGGATTCTAGCACGGCCTCCGGCGTTCTTTCCCTCGCCCGGGGCGGCCGCCACCGGCACCACGGCGATGGCCCGCGGCGAGAGCCCCACGGGAACCAGCGTCGGGAACGACTCCCCGCTCGTCGGGATCACCGCTACGTCCCCCGAGCCGGAATCGGCCACCAGCAGCAAGCTCCGCTCGGGCGCCAGCGCCAGGGCGTCCGGCTGGTGGCCCACCGGGATGTTTGCGCGGACGCGGCGGGTGGCGGTCTCCACCACAAAGACTTGGTTGGAGCCGAAGTTGCTCACGTAGAGCAGAGACCCGTCGGGGGTCGTAAGCACCCGGGTGGGGTGGCGCCCGGCCTGCAGGGTTTCGGTGACCTCGTTGGTCCAGGTGTTGATGACGGTGATGGTGTGGGAGTCGAAGTTGGCCACGAACAGCTCGCCGCCGTCTGGTTTGAGCGCCAGGTCCACCGGAGTCTCGCCGACCGGGAGGTTGGCGAGCAGCTGCCGGCGGCCGAGATCCACGGCCGAGACCTGCCCACTGCCGGTGGCGCTGACGAACGCCTTCGAGCTGTCCGGCAGGATGGCCACAGCCTCCGGCTGGTCCGCCACCGCAATGGTCGCCACCACCCCGAGCGGGTTTGTGCTCAGGAGCGACACGGTTGAATCCCCCCGGTTCGTCACCACCACCCAGCGCCCGTCGGGGCTGACCCGCGCCATCCCGGGCACGAGCCCCACCCGCAGGGTGGCTGCCACCCGCCGGGCGGAGCAGTCGAGGACGCTCACTGTCCCCGAGGCGGAGTTGGCCACGTAGGCCCGGCTGCCGTCCGGCGCGAAATCTACAAAGAACGGTCGCGCCCCCACCGCAATCTGCGCCCGGGCCTGCCAGGTTCGGGTGTCAAGCACCGTAACCAGGTTTGAGTCGGTGGCCACCACATAGACTTCCGGCTGGCCGGGTCGGGGGCGAACATCGGTCGGGCCGTGGCCCACGGGGATTGTGGCCACGGGCCGGAGCTCGGCAAGGTCAATGACCGTGACCGTGTGGCTGCGGCCATTGCTGACCACAGCGTAGACCCGCTCGGCGCCTCCCGGGCGGGACCCCGAACTCGAGCACATGCTCCCCAGCCCGGCGAGGAGCAGGCCGGCAAGAAGGGCGAAGGCGGGGGAGAGTCCGTGTCGGTTGCGGGGGGAGTTCAAGCTACCGCGTCTTGGCGACCTGGCCCAACGCGGGCGGAGTCGAAACCGTGCGGCGCACGACGCCGGCGATCTGGCGGACTTCGTCCATCAATTGCTCGAACTGCGCCGGCAGGATGGACTGGTAGCCGTCCGAAAGAGCCTGGTCAGGTTGGTGGTGGACCTCGATGAGCAGGCCGTCGGCCCCCACCGCCACCGCTGCCCGCGACAGGGGCAGCACTTTTTCGCGACGCCCGGTGCCATGGCTCGGGTCCACCAGGATGGGCAGGTGGCTCAGGCGCTTCACCGCCGGAATCACCGCCAGGTCCAGGGTGTTGCGGGTGTGGTCGGCGAAGGTGCGCACCCCCCGCTCGCAGAGAATCACGTTGTAGTTGCCTTCGGCCAGAATGTATTCGGCGGCCATGAGAAACTCATCCAGCGTGGCCGAGAGCCCCCGCTTGAGCAGCACCGGCTTGCGCGAGCGCCCGGCCCGCTTGAGCAGGGAAAAGTTCTGCATGTTGCGGGCCCCGATTTGGATGACGTCGGCGTGCTGCTCGACCAGCTCCAAACTCTCCTTGTCCACCGCCTCGGTCACAATCTTCAACCCAAACTCCGCCCGCACCGCGGAGAGTATCTGCAAGCCCTTTTCCGCCAGGCCTTGAAAGCTGTAAGGAGAAGTGCGCGGCTTGTAGGCGCCCCCGCGGAACAACCGGGCCCCGGCCGCCCGCACGGCGGCGGCGATGGCGAAGGCCTGTTCGCGGCTCTCGATGGCGCAGGGCCCGGCAATGACGGCGAGCTCCGGGCCGCCGACGCGGACCCCGTCGCCCAACTCCACGATGGTGTCCTGCTCCTTGATTTCCCGGGCCACCAACTTGTAGGGCTTTGAGACCGCGATGCACTCGGCCACCCCGGGGAGAGCTTCGAGGGCGCTGGCGTCCACCGGCCCGGTGTTGCCGGTGATGCCGATGGCCGTCCGAGTCTCCCCCGGGATGGGGTGGGCCCGGTAACCCAGCTCCTCGATCTTCCGGCAGACAGCGCGGATTTCCTCCTCGGTGGCGTGCGCCTGCATCATCACCAGCATCTACGCTTCTCCGAGCCCGCGGGTCGCGCGAACGCTAACCCGCGAGTCTAGTGGAACCGCGGCGCTGAAATCAAGACCACGGGGGAGGGAGGTTTCCCGGGATTCGCGCGGGTCCGGGCTAGTCGTCTTCGCAGACGGAGCGGGTTAAGGTCTGGAAGTGGTAGCCCATGATGGCCAGGGTGACGGCGGTGTCGAAGGCATGGCGGTAGCGGGTGGCGGCCTCCGCCAGGAATTTCCAGTAGCTGGCGCGGCCCTCGCCCAGCACCCCCTGCTTGAGGATCGAGCGGCCCAGGGCCAGGTAGTCGGACAGCGAGCGACGCCGGTGGTGGGCGGGACGGTAGTGGGCCAAGAATCGCCGCACCCGTTCATAGTAGGCGTCGGGGTGGTAAATCTGCTGGAGGATGGACCGGTAGCCGTCCACCAGCCGTTGCGGATTCATCTTGGGGACGAAGTTGAGCCGCAAGTCCATATTGTTCCCGTGGCCGTCGTCCACGATGCGGCCTTCCTTCAAGAGGCGGCGGTAGAGCTGTGTGCCCGGCAGAGCCAGCAGCAGGCCCACCATGGCCAGAGGGATGGCGCTCTCTTGGATGAACTCCACCTGCTTATCGAAGATATCTTCGGGGTCGTTGTCAAAACCCACGATGAAGCCGGCCATCACCTCCATCCCGTAGCTCTGAATGCGGCGCACGCTGTCGAGCAAGCTCCGGCGGGTGTTCTGCAGCTTCTGGGCTTCTTTCAGGCTGGCCTCCACCGGGGTTTCGATACCCAGGAAGACCCTGGTGAAGCCCGCGTCCTTCATCATTTGCAGCAGCTCCAGATCGTCGGCCAGGTTCACCGAGGCTTCCGTGAAGAAGGTGAACGGCCGCCGCTGCCGCACGTTCCACTCCACCAACACCGGCAGCAGCTCCTTGACCTTCTTCTTGTTGCCGATAAAATTGTCGTCCACAATGAACACCGAGCCCCGCCACTTCCGCGCGTACAGCTGCTCCAGTTCGGCCACCACCTGCGCCGGGGACTTCGTCCGCGGCTTCCGCCCGTAAATCTCAATGATGTCGCAGAACTCGCAATTGAACGGGCAGCCCCGGGAGTACTGGATGGCCATGGCGCTGTAGTACTTGGTGTTGATCAGGCTCAAGTCGGGCAAGGGGGTCTTCACCAGACCCGGCAGCTCGCGGGCCCGGTAGAGGGGTTTGGCCGTTCCCCGCTCTAAGTCGGCTGCCAGTTCGGCAATCAACTCTTCGGCCTCCCCGATCACTACGTGGTCGGCATGCTTGGGCAGTTCTTCTACGCTGCTCGTCACCGGCCCGCCCACCACCGTCCGCAGCCCGCGGGCGCGGCAGCGCCCCAGGATCCCGAGCAAGTCTTCCTTGTGCACCAGCATCGCGCTCAACAGGGCCACGTCCGCCCATTCCAGGTCGGCCTCGGTCAGCCGGCGGATGTTGGTATCCACCAACCGCTTCTTCCAGTGTGGGGGCAGCAAGGGGGCGATGGTGAGCAAGCCCAGAGGCGGATAGGCCGAGCGCTTTCCCTCAAACGGCAGGGCGTGCTTGAAACTCCAGTAGGTGTCCGGCCATTCCGGATAGATGAGCAGCGCGTTCACGCGGTTGGCAGTTCTCGGTTCGCCCTGAAAACCTGCCCATTCTAGACCCCGGACGGTGCCCGCGCAAGCGAAATCGCCTCCCCCGGCCATGGGCGCCGGCTTGCGCAGCGCAGAACCATCTGGTAGCATTGATGGTTCATGATTTGGCACTGAGGAGTCTGTGAAGCGAAAGGAGAGAAGCGCCGGCTCACCCGGTGCCCGGGTTCGCATCGGAATCCACACCTCGATCGCCGGGCGCTTGGAACAGGCCGCCGACCGCGCCGGGGAGCTGGGCTGCGACGCCTTCCAGATCTTCTCCTCGAGCCCCCGCAACTGGGATCGCACTCCTCTCAACCCCGTCGAGGCCGAAGCCTTCCGGGCCCGCCGCCACGCCCTGGGGCTCGACCCGCTTGTCATCCACGACAACTACCTCATCAATCTGGCCTCGCCCCAGCCCGTGCTGCGCTCCCGCTCCATTCAGGCGTTCCGCGCCGAGATGGAGCGGGCCCTGGCCCTCCAGGCCGACTACTTGGTGATTCACCCCGGCAGCGGGGTCGGTCTGCCGCGGCGGAAGGCTATCGAGAATGTGGCCGCCGGGCTGCGTCAAGCGACCCGCGGGTTCCGCCGTAACGGCCTCGAGATCTTGCTGGAAAACACTTCCGGGCAGGGAAGCGCCCTGGGCGCCGACCTCCAGGAGCTGGCGGCGCTGTTGCGAATGCTCCCGGAGATGAACCTGGGCATCTGTCTCGATACCGCCCACCTGTTCGCTGCCGGGTACGACATCCGCAGCCCGGGGGGTCTGGAGGAGACGCTCGCCACCGTGCACACCACCCTGGGTCTCGAGCGCGTGAAGGTCATCCACACCAACGACTCCCGGGTGCCCTGCGGGGCCCGGGCCGACCGCCATGAGCACATCGGCCGGGGGAGGATCGGCCTCCAGGCCTTCCGCCGCTTGCTTCACCACCCCACCCTGGCCGGCAAGACCTTCATCTTGGAGACCCCGATCGAGCGCAAGGGGGACGATCGGCGCAACCTGAACACCGTGCGCCGCCTCGCCCGGTGCCGCGGGCGAACCTAGAAGGGAACTGACCAGCCGCCGTGGGCGACTACGACCATCGCAGCATCGAGGCCAAGTGGCAACGCTTCTGGGAGGAGCGCCGCCTCTTTTACGCCCCTCGCGACGCCCGCCGCCCCAAGTATTACATCCTCCCCTTCCTGCCTTATCCCTCCGGCGACCTCCACATGGGCCATATGCGCAACTACACCATCGGCGATGCCGTGGCCCGCTGCAAGCGCGCCCAGGGCTTCAACGTGTTTCATCCCATCGGCTGGGACGCCTTCGGGCTGCCGGCCGAGAACGCCGCCATGGTCCACAAAACCCATCCCCGCACCTGGACCCTTAAGAACATTGCCCGCATGAAGGAGCAGCTGCGCCTGTTCGGCTTCGGCTACGACTGGGAGGCCGAGGTCAGCACCTGCGAGCCCGAGTATTACCGCTGGAACCAGTGGTTCTTCCTTGAGATGCTCAAGCGCGGCCTGGCCTACCGGAAGAAGAGCCGGGTCAACTGGTGCCCGCGGTGCCAGACCGTCCTGGCCAACGAGCAGGTGGTCGAAGGCTGCTGCTGGCGGCACGAAGAAACCCCGGTCGAGCAGCGCGAGCTGGAGCAGTGGTTCCTGAAGATCACCCACTACGCCGAGGAGCTGCTCGCCGACCTCGATAAGCTGGCCGAAGGCTGGCCGGAGCGCATCCGGCTCATGCAACGCAACTGGATCGGCAAATCCGACGGCGCCCGCGTCCAGTGGGCGGTCGCCGGGAGCGACAAGCTCATTACCACCTTCAGCACCCGGCTCGACACTGCCTACGGGGCGGTGGCCGTGCTGCTCGCTCCGGAGCATCCCTTGGTGAACGAACTCATCGCCGGCCTGCCCGGGAGCGCGGCCATCGCCCGCAAAGTGGGAGTTCTGCGCCAGCAGACCCGCCGGGCCCAGGTGACCGGCGAAGTCGAAAAGGAGGGCATCTTCACCGGCCGCTTTGCCGCCAATCCCTTCTCGGGCGACCAGGTCCCCATCTGGGTCAGCAACCTGGTCCTGATGGAGTACGGCACCGGGGCGGTGCAGGCTGTCCCCGCCCACGACCAGCGCGACTTCGAGTTCGCCAAAAAGTACCGCCTGCCCATCAAGGTCGTCATCCAGCCCCTTGCCACCAAGCCGCTCGCCGCCAGTGCGATGCAGCAGGCTTTCACCGGGCCCGGCCGGCTCGTGGACTCGGGCCCCTACACCGGTATGCCCTCCGAGAAGGCCCTCGAGAAGATGATGGATGACCTGGCCCGCAAGGGCCGAGCCGAGCCGGTTACTCTCTACCGCATCAAGGATTGGGGCATCTCCCGCCAGCGCTATTGGGGGACGCCCATTCCCGTTGTCTACTGCAACGCCTGCGGCATCGTCCCGGTGCCCGAGGAGCAGCTCCCGGTGGTGCTGCCGCTTGAGGTCGAGTTCACCGGCGTCGGTCTCTCCCCGCTGTTGAACGTGCCGGAGTTCATCAACACCTCTTGCCCGAAATGCAGAGGCAAGGCCCGGCGCGAAACCGACACCATGGACACCTTTATCGACTCCTCCTGGTACTTCTACCGCTACCTCAGCCCGCACCACGACACGGCCCCCTTCGACCCCGACCTGGTCCGCCGCTGGTTCCCCATTGACCAATACATCGGCGGCGCCGAGCACGCCGTCCTCCACCTGATCTACCTGCGCTTTTGGACCAAGATGATGCGAGACCTGGGCCTGGTTGACCACGACCTTGCCGTCACCCGGCTCTTCAACCAGGGCATGGTGATCAAGGACGGCGCCAAGATGTCGAAGTCCCGCGGCAACGTGGTCTCGACCGACGAGATGGTCGAAAAATACGGTGCCGACACCGCCCGGCTCTTCACGCTCTTTGCCGCCCCGCCGGAGAAGGACATGGAATGGACGCAGGCGGGCGTGGAAGGCTGCCAGCGCTTCCTGCAGCGGCTGTGGCGCGTGATCTCAAAGCACGCCCCGCGGCTGCGGCC
The DNA here is from genome assembly GCA_016210855.1 of Acidobacteriota bacterium. Lineage (GTDB taxonomy): Bacteria > Acidobacteriota > Terriglobia > Acidiferrales > 2-02-FULL-67-57 > 2-02-FULL-67-57. Next base: position 13,729 of record JACQTJ010000094.1, read on the forward strand.
GGTGAGCCCGAACCCCGCCTCGCGGCCCAGCCCCTTGGGCGAGGATGAGCGCGACCTGCTCCGCAAGGCCCACCAGACGGCCCGTCGGGTCACCACCGATTTCGATTCCCGCTGGCACTTCAACACTTCCATCGCCGCCATCATGGAGCTCGTGAACGAGCTCTACGCGCTGGAGCCGCTCGAGGAGACGGTCTCTCCGCCTGTGCTCAAAGAGGTCTTCGACATGGCGGTTTTGCTGACCGCGCCCTTCGCCCCCCACCTGGCCGAGGAGCTCTGGCAACAACTCGGCCACCCGCAGAGTGTGCTCGAGACCCCCTGGCCGCAGACCGACCCGGAGCTCGCCCGGGAAGAGGAGTGCGAGATTGTCATTCAGGTGAATGGCCGGGTGCGCAGCCGCATCCGGGTGAGCGAAGAGCTGCCCGACAGCGAAGTACTGGAGCAGGCGCTGGCCGACCCGCGGGTGGCGGGCCTGATCAACAGCCAGCGCATCGCCAAGACCGTGGTGGTCCCGAAGAAGTTGGTCAATATCGTATTGGCTTCCTAGGCGCAGGAGAAAGTGAGCGGGAATGAACATCGCCTTCTTTGAGGTGAAGGACTGGGAGCGTGACTACCTAGTGCCCCACTTCTCCGGCTGCCGCCTGCACTTCAGTGCAGAACGGTTGGACGAACACCACCTCCCCCAACTCGAAGGCTTCGAGTGCGTCTCTGTGTTCGTGCACTCACGGCTGAGCGCAGGGCTGCTCGAGCGCCTCTCGCAGTTGAAGTTAGTCGCCACTCGCTCCACCGGCTACGACCACGTGGATACGGCCGCCTGCCGGGCCCGCGCCATCGCCGTCGCCAACGTCCCCAACTACGGCGAGAACACGGTCGCCGAGCACACCTTTGCCCTCATCCTGTCACTCTCCCGAAACGTCCACAAGTCCTACCGCCACGCCCTCGAAGGACGCATGGACCTGGCGGCCCTGACCGGGTTCGACCTGGAGAGGAAGACCTTGGGGGTGGCGGGTGCCGGTCGTATCGGCCTGCACGTCATCAAGATCGCCCGCGGCTTCGGGATGCGGGTGCTGGTCTACGACGTCCGCCAGGACTCTTTCCTCGCCGAGCTGTTGAACTTCGACTACGCTCCTCTGGAGCGGCTGCTCGCCCAGAGCGATATCCTTACCCTGCACGCCCCCTACCTCGCCGCCACCCACCACCTGATGAACCGGGAGCGTTTCCGGCTGATGAAGCGGGGAGCGCTGCTGATCAATACGGCCAGGGGTGCCTTAGTGGACACCGACGCCTTGATCGAGGCCCTCGACTCCGGGCAGCTCGGCGGCGCCGGGCTGGACGTGCTCGAGGGCGAAGAGCTCATCAAGGAGGAGCACGAGCTGCTCCACGCCCCCCAGGCGGCCGAGGCCTTGCAGGCCCTGGTGCGCCGCAGCGTCCTGCTCAAGAAGGACAACGTGGTGCTGACCCCCCACAACGCCTTCAACAGCCGCGAAGCTTTGCAGCGTATCTTGGACACCACCATCGAGAACGTCCAGGCCTGGCAGCGGGGCGAGAGCCTGAACCGAGTGGTCTGACCGTGGCCGGAACCGCCAGAGCCCAGGCTGCCCCCGAAACCGGCGGCGGCATCGTCGTGCTCGATTTCGGCTCCCAGTACACCCAGCTCATCGCCCGCCGCATCCGCGAGCAGAACGTCTTCTCTCTTATCCTGCCCTGCAACACGCCGCTTGAAGAAATTGCTGCCCTCAAGCCCGATGGCATTGTCCTCTCCGGCGGCCCCTCGTCGGTCTATGACCCCGACGCCCCCCGGTGCGACCCGAAGGTGTTGGAGCTGGGCAGGCCGGTGCTGGGCATTTGTTACGGCTTGCAGTGGATCGCTCACCAGCTGGGCGGCAGGGTGGAGCGAGCCGAGCGCCGCGAGTACGGCCCCGCTGAGCTCAAGGTCGAAGGCGCCTCCCTGTTGCTCGCCGGCCTCCCCCCCCGGCTCAAGATCTGGAATAGCCACGGCGACCACATCGTGGCCCTGCCGCCGGGCTTTCGCGTCGTGGGGATGACCTCGAACGCCATCGCTGCCGCTGAGAATCCCTCCCGGGAGATCTATGCCGTGCAGTTCCACCCGGAGGTGCGCCACACCGACCGAGGGACGGAGCTGCTGCGTAACTTCGTCCTGGGCATTTGCCGGGCCCAGGCCAGCTGGAACCCGCGCTCCTTTGTCGCCAAGACGGTTGAGGAGATTGGCACGCGCGTGGGTCCGAAGCGGAGGGCGGCATGTGCCCTGAGCGGCGGGGTGGACTCGACCGTGGCGGCCACCCTGGTCCACCGCGCCCTGGGCGACCGCCTCATCTCGATCTTTGTCAACAACGGCCTGCTCCGCCGGAACGAGTTTGACTCCACGCTGGCTCTGTTGCGCCAGCGCCTGGGGCTGAAGGTCGTGGGGGTGGATGCTGCCCGCCGCTTTCTCGCTGAGCTGCGCGGCGTCATTGACCCCGAGGAAAAGCGCCGCCGCATCGGCGCCCTCTTCGTGCGGGTGTTCGAGGAGGAAGCGCGGAAGCTCGGCCAGGTGGACTTCTTGGTGCAGGGGACTCTTTATCCCGACGTTATCGAGTCGGTCTCGGTGCGGGGCCCGTCGGCCACCATCAAGACCCACCACAACGTGGGCGGGCTGCCCCCGGACATGCAATTCCAGCTCATGGAGCCGCTCCGGGAGCTCTTCAAAGACGAAGTCCGCCGCATCGGCCGTGAGCTGGCTCTGCCCGACGTGGTGCTGAAGCGGCAGCCGTTCCCCGGGCCGGGCTTGGCCGTGCGGGTGCTGGGTGAGGTCACACCCGACCGGCTAGAAACCCTGCGGGCGGCCGATGAGATTGTCTATCAGGAAGTGCGCCAGGCCGGGCTCTACGAGAAGCTTTGGCAGGCGTTTGCCGTTCTCCTGCCGGTGCGGTCGGTCGGGGTGATGGGTGACCAGCGCAGCTATGCCCACGTGGTGGCCGTCCGGGCCGTCGAGTCGGAGGACGGGATGACGGCCGACTGGGCCCGGCTGCCGACCGAGCTCCTGGAGCGGCTCTCGGCACGCATCGTCAACGAAGTGCCCGGGGTCAACCGCGTCGTTTACGACGTCAGCTCCAAGCCACCCAGCACCATTGAATGGGAGTAGGCGGGCCTTCGGCCGGCCCGGCCGTCGCGTTGACTTCTTCCCTAGAATCCTGTAACCGCGGATGACCACAATTCGTCCAACTCCTACGAGATGGGCCATCGAGGTGGCTGCCGCTGGGCAGGGGGACAGGGCCGAGGCGACGACTGCCGACGAGCGCCGCTGGATCGAGCAGGCGCAGCGCGGCGACCACGAGGCCTTCGCCCGGCTGCTGCAGCGGCACCAGCGGCGAGTCTTCTCTTTGATCGCCCACCTGGTGCGCTCGCCCGCCGAAGTCGAGGACATCGCTCAGGAGGTTTTTCTCAAGGTCTACCGGTCCTTGGGGCGGTTCGATTTCCGGGCGGCGTTCTCCACCTGGCTCTACCGGGTCGTGGTCAACGAATGCTACGACCACCTGCGGCGGCAGCGGGCCCAGAAATCATCGGCCGCAAGCGAAGTCCAAGTGGGCGAGCTCGAGGAGCTCGACCGTCTGGCAGTGGGGCAGGTCGGCCCCGCCCCGGCCGATGCCGCCCGGCGGGCGGAGCTCCGCCAGCTGGTCGAGCGCCTGTTCCGGCGGCTGCCGGCCGACGACCGCCTGCTGCTTGCCTTGCGGGAGCTCGAAGGGTTTTCGATGGAAGAGATTGCCGGCTTGCTGAAGGTTAAGGAGAACACCGTGAAGGTGCGGCTGTTCCGGGCCCGGAAGCGGTTGGTGGAGATTCACCGCCGGCTCTCCGGGCGGTCGGGGCTGGAGCGAGGCGGACCATGACCTGCAAACAGGTGGAGAGCTACTGGGAACACTGGCTGGCGGGCGATGTGACGAGCGAGCTCGAGCGCCACCTCGAAGCCTGCCCCCGCTGCCGCCAGCAGGCCCGGGAGCTGGCCCGCGCCTCCGGGTGGGTGCGCCTGCTCAAGCAGGAGCCCCCCCAGCCCGGGCCGGCCTTCTGGGCCCGGCTGCGACACCGGATCGAGGAAAGCGAGCGCGCCGAAGAGTTCTGGTCCGAGTTGAGCTGGGTGGCGGCGCGGGCCGTTCTGTCCCTGGTGGCGCTGGTGTTCCTGCTGGGCCTGGGACTCCTTTTTCAGTCAGCGGCGCCCAGGCTGACCGAGTTCGACTTGCCGCCAGGCTACTTGGATGAAACCACCGGGGTGGCAACCACGAACGGTCAGCTTAACCGCGACCAGGTGGTGCTGACGCTTGTGGCCTACCGGGAGC
>JACQTJ010000095.1 GCA_016210855.1 Acidobacteriota bacterium
CACGGAGAACTACTACCCGGTGGCGCTCCACTTGCAGGGCTGCTTCCGCTCCTGGGGCGGGCGGGGGGGCGACAGCCCCGAGGCGGAGCGCGCCACCCGCGAAGTCCTGGCCCTGCCGCTTTACCCCGAACTCACCGAGGAGATGCAGCAGTACGTCGTCGGCAAGATCGGTGAATTCTACCGGCGCGGCTGAACCTGGTTCGGGCATTGGAGTAGAATAGGGTCGCTTTCAGGGCGAAGAGTTTCCGCACGGAGAGGAAGACCATGGCAGAGAACGGGAAGGACACAACCGAAGTCAAGAAAGACCACTCGGGCCGGAACCGCTTGTTGTGGTCGGCGGCGGTGGGGCTCGTGACCTATTTCCTCGCCATCACCGTGCAGAGCGTCTTTTACGCACTGGGCCTGCTGGGCAACTGGGGGGTGTGGGTGATCGGGCCCCTCCTCGCCTCGGCCCTGACCGCCCGGATGACGCTCGCCTGGCTGCGCTGCCGGGCGGCCTCGAAGGCGCTCCAGAAAGAGCGCGACCTGCTGATGGACCACGTGCGGGAGCTCACCTACAACATCAACAACCCCTTGAACGCCATCACCGCCCACCTGGTCTCGCTCAAGACCGAGTTCAACCCGGGGAGCGTCGAGCAGATTGAGATTTCTTCCCGGCGCATCGCCAAGCTGGTGTCGAAGCTCGCCAACATCGACATCGCCGCCCTCCAGGAGGCCGAGGCCGCCCAAGGCAAGGGCGTCAACGTCGAAGAGATGGGCCGGGCCGGCTCGCTGTAGTCTTCTCGCGGACAAAAACAAAAAGAGCCCTGCGCGGGCTCTTTCTGCTTGATGGTATTTGTCCCCGCCGGGGAACCGGCCGGGGGATTCAAGCCAGCCTTACATCGTGGGGCCGAGCTTGATTTCCTTCCAGGAGTTGCCTTCCTTCATTTCCAGCTTCTTCGCGACGATGACCCCTTCCTTGATCTCGCCCGTGGCGCGGACGGTGTGCCCGACGTGGTCGGCCACCGCCGGTGCGGCCACGCCCAGGGTGTAGTACTTGCCCTCGGCCGTGAGCACGCCTACCGGGTTGCCGCCCTTGGCGCAAGCTGTCCCACAGCCCTTCATGGAGCCGTGGTCATTCTCCTTGGCGCCAAAAGCCAGATAACACTTGGTGTCCACCAGAGTCCCCTCGACCGCCTTGGCCTTGCCTTCGCCGCCGGCGAGGGCTACGCCGACGCCAACGCCCAAGGCGAGCACGAGGGTGAGAATCACAGTTCGCTTCATCATTGGTTCCGCCTCCTAGGAGTGTACTACGCTACTTTGGATGCCCCGGGAGGTTCGGGGGTTCAGGTTTTTCCCCAGTGGGGCCGGCCACCAGGGCAGCAAGCTCGGTGAGACTGTCGACGCGCAGGTCAGGCGGGTACTCATCGAGGAGATGGCTGCCCAGCCCGTAGTTCACCCCGCAGACCCAAACCGCGGCGTTGCGGGCGGTGAGGACGTCAATCTCCGAGTCGCCCACCACCATGGCTTGCTCTTTGCCAACGCCGGTTTCGCCGAGCAAGACCTCAACACCCATGGGGTCGGGCTTTTTGCGCTCGAAGCTGTTGCCGCCATAGATAGCGCGGAAGTAGCCGGCCAAGCCGAGGCCCGCCAGGATGGCGCGGCTGAAGCGTTCCGGTTTGTTCGTGAGCACGGTGAGGATGCGGCTGCCACCGACGAGCTGCTCTAGGCCCTCCTGCACACCCGGGTAGGCGACGGTATTGTCGAGCATGTGCTCGCGGTAGTAGGCCAGGAAGAAGGCCAGGGCGCGCTCCACGAGCTCGTCGTCTGCGGTGTGGTCGAGCGAGCGCCGGATGAGCATGGGCGCGCCCTGGCCGATGTAGCCGAAGATCTGCTCGTGGGGGAGCGGCGGCAGGGCGAATTCGCCGCGGGTGGCGTTGACCGAGAGGGCGAGGTCGAGTTTGGAGTCGATGAGGGTGCCGTCCAGGTCGAAGATGAACAGGCGGAGGCGCGGCCAGAGCTGGGGGTCGAGTGCGGAGCGGATCATCGCGGGCAAGAGAAATTTCCATTATAGACGAACTGGCCCGAGGCGACGAGGATAGGCTTGCCGGGCTTCGCCGAGCGCGTGTAGACTCGCCTGCTTCGCGCCGCGAGCCGACAACGGGCAAGGGAGAGAACCGATGGCCCGCATCTATCCCTTCCGCGCCTTCCGCTACCAGGTGGAGCGAGCCGGGACCAAGCTCGAAAACCTGATCACGCAGCCCTACGACAAAATCACCCCGGCCATGCAAGAGCGGTACTACCAGCTCGGGCCCCACAACCTGATCCGGCTCGAGAAGGGCAAGGCGGAGCCCGGCGACAACGGTGGCCAGAACGTTTACACCCGGGCGGCGGGCTGGCTCGAGGAGACCCTCCGCGCCGGCGTGCTCGCCCCGGAGGCCCAGCCGGCCATCTACCCCTACTTTCAGGAGTACACCCTGCCGGGCAGGAAGGACCGCCGGGTGCGGAAGGGTTTCATCGCTCTCGGCCAAATCGAGGACTACGCCACCGGGGTCGTCCACCGGCACGAGCAGACGCTCTCGGGACCGAAGGCGGACCGGCTCGAGCTGCTGCGGCACACCCGGGCCCACAGCGGGCAGCTCTTCATGATCTATACCGACCCGGCCGGGGAGGTGGACCGGCTGCTTGAGGCTGTGACCAGGAAGCAGGCCCCGCAGACGGTCGAGGATGAATACGGAGCGGTGCACCGGCTGTGGACGGTGACGGAGCCCGCCCCCATCGCCCGCATCCAGGAGCTGCTGGGCCCGAAGAAGCTCATCATCGCCGACGGCCACCACCGCTACGAGACCGCCCTGGCCTACCGCGACGAATGCCGTCAGCGCACGGGGCGCTCC
>JACQTJ010000098.1 GCA_016210855.1 Acidobacteriota bacterium
GCGTTCAACGAAGCGCTGGATGATGCCCTTGGCCTCATCCTTGCGCCAGTTCTTGATAAAGCCGTCGTAGAAGTGCTCGCCGGCCAGGGCCCGGTTGATCTCCCACTCCTTGTTGGTATCGCCCAGCTCGGTGAAATACACGACCCGATATTTCCGCGAGTAGGTGGCGTCGCGATAAATCTCGAACATGACCTTGTCAGCTTCGAGCACAGCCTGCCTTTTTCCGCGTCCTAAAATACGGGCAAGATAACAAACGGCGGGCAAAGGGGTCAACAAAAAGCCCCCCTAGGGGGGCTTTTTGGTCTTGCCCACGGAATCGGCGATGAAGGGAACTCTTCTCTGCTCTGCCGGCTCAGTCGTCCCCGGCGGTGTGAACCTCCGGGGGAGCCGGCACGGTCGGGGGCGGCGGGAAGGAGGCGAACTCGTCCTCGCTCAAATCCTCGCCGCGGTCCAGACGGGTCTCAATCTGGCGTCGCAGTTGAGCTTCGAGCACAGCCAGTTCCTCCGCGATCTTCTGCCGCTTCTGTTTTTCGCGGACCAGATCTTCGCGGTAGCGCTTGAGGAAGTAGCCGATGGTTTCGATGCGGATCTTGATGGAGCCGGTGGGTTTGTTCTCGTCAATGTCCTTGAAGCAGAAGTAGGGGGTGCCGGCGCGCTCCACAATCTCTTCGACCACGGTGTAGATGGGGGCGTCGTGGCCGCACTTGAAGCTCGAGAGCTCAAGGGCCACGAGATTCGGGTGGTGGGCCACATACTTGGCGGCCCACACCTTGCGGCTGGTGTTCTCGCTGTAGGAGTTCTTCCAGACGTCGCGGATGTCCAGGGGATGGATGATCTCGCCGTTCGAGCGGGCGACGTCCTCGGCGAAGAGCTGCCAGATGATGTCGTCGTCAATGGGCAGGGAGTCCTGGGCGAAGACCGGGTAGCCGAGCTTCTGGAACTCTTCGAGGATTTCATGGTTGATGCCAGGGTCGTTGTGGTAGGGGCGGCCCAAGAGCACAATTCCGATCTTGTCTTCGGCCATCAGCTGATTCAGCACCTCACGGCCGTAGCCCCGCAGGGTGACGTTGGAGAAGATCTCCATGGCCTTGTAGGCTTCTTCGACCGCGCGCTGGTTCTCTTCGAGCGAAAGGCCGAAGAGGTCGCGGAAAGTCTCGTAGAGCTGGCGGCCGAGCAGGCCGGGCTGGGACATGTTGACCAGGGGGTCGAGGTAGCGCAGGCCCTTCTCGGCGAAGACGTCGCCTTCCTTGGTGAAGGCAGCCTTGACGGCGGCCGGGGTGGCCGAGACCGTGGGGCAGGCGCGGGCGCCCTGGGTCTCGATCAGGTCCGAGGTCAGGCAGTCGATCATGGGGAAGAAGATGTGGTCGAGCTTCTTCTTGGGGTGGTGGACGTAGAGCAGGTTGTGCACGTGCGGAATGCCGACCTTGGAGGGGAAGCAGGGGTCGATGGCGCCGCGCTTGGCGCCTTCTTTGTAGAGCTGCTCGCTGGTGTAGTCCGACCAGATGAGGTTTTCCGGCTGCAGGCCGAGCGACTCGAAGTAGGCCATCCAGAAGGGGCCGGTGGAATACATGTTAAGCACGCGGGGCATGCCGATCTTGAGGCTCTTTCGGGCGAGGATCAACTGGCGGCGCTGCTTCTGAGCCTTGGTGAAGGCGTACTTGGGGAGCGGGTCGGAGACGTTGGGCGGGTTCGTGGGCCGGAAGGCAGCCTTGGCGGCGATTTCGGCGAGGTTGGGGTTGGCCTTCTTGACCGCATCCAGGCCGGCCTTGATGTGGCGCATGTCGTCCACGTTTTCGACCTGGCCCTTTTCGCAGGTGGAAATGATAAGGCGGGTGGCACCTTCGGCGAGGGGGACCTTGGTCTTCGCCGGCGGCCGCCAGTTCTCGGGCTTGGTGGCGGTCTGGACGTCAATGAAGGTGCGCAGGCACTTGTTCTTGCAGAAGTAGCAGCGGGTGTCCTCGCTGCGGGCGGTCTTGTAGGTGATGCTGGCCACGGCATCCAGGCCGATGAAGGTCGTCTGCCGGCCGTTCTCCCACAAGCGGCAGGCCTCCATGGCGGCGCCGATGGCGCCGGCTTCGCCGGTGTGCCGGTGCACAACCACTTCGGGCCGGACGTCCTTGCCCTTGAAGCGCGACTCGATGAAATCCACCTGGGCCTTGACGGCCGCCAGGTTGTGCTGAGTACCGCCCTGCAGGACGAACTTCCGGCCGATGGCGGCCAGGTTGGGAATCTGGCTGACATAGAGCCAGATGTTCTTCGGCAGCACGTTGGCCAGCCCGGCCATGATTTCTTCCGCCTTCCAGCCCTGGCGCTGGAAGTCCACGATATCCGACTGCATGAAGACGGCGCAGCCGTAGCCGAACATGGGGAAAGCCGTGGCGCTGAAGGCCACGTCGGCGTATTCCTCCACGGGGACGTTGAAGCCCTGCGAAGTGGACTGCAAGAAGTAGCCGTTGCCGGCCGAGCACTGGGTGTTGAGCTTGAAGTCTTTGACGCGGCCGTCCTTGAGGATGATGATCTTGATGTCCTGGCCGCCCACATCGCAAATGACGTCGGCGTCGGGGTAGTAGTGCAGCCCGGCTTGAGTGTGGGCCACGGTCTCGACGATGGCGGCGTCCGCCCCCACAGCGTCCTTGAGGATGTCCTTGGCGTAGCCGGTGCAGCCCACCCCCAGGACTTTCATGGTGGCGCCCTGGGATTCGACCTGCTCCCGGAGCTTGGCGAACATCTCCATGGTGTCTTCAATGGGGTTGCCTTTGGAGAGCTGGTAGGCTTTGACTAGGATGTTGCGGTCTTTGTCGATCATGACGGCCTTGGTGGAGGTGGACCCGCCGTCCAGGCCGATGAAGCAGTCCCGCACCTCACCCGGCTGAAACTTTGCCGGCTCGAACTTCTGGTGCTTGTACTTCTCTTTGAAGGCGGCGAGATCTTCGGGCGACTTGGCCAGACCCGAGCCGCCGCCCTTCGAGAGCTTCTCCTGGTGGCGGCCGACATCGAGATACCACTGGAGCTTTTCCGTGCCCAGATAGCGGCCGAGTTCCGGGTCGCCTTCGTCCAGCCCGAACTGCACGGCTCCGATAGCGGCGAAGTACTGGGCGTTCTGCGGGGTGCGGACGAGCTCCTTCGGGTCCACGCCGGCCGGCAGCGGGTGGTTCCGCTCCTCCCAAACCTTGGGGATGTTGTGCTTCCAGCACTCCACCATCCCCTTGATGTAGGTGTTGGGGCCGCCGAGCAGGAGCACCACCGGCCGCAGGGTGTTCCCCCGGGTGAGCACGGCCAGGTTCTGCTGGATGATGGCTTCAAAGAGCGAGGCCATCAGTTCTTCCGGCGGCACGCTCTGCTTCTGGAGTGAGTTGATGTCGCTCTCGGCGAAGACGCCGCACTTGCCCGCCACCGGGTGGAGTTTCATCCCGTAGTAGCCCATCTCGCAGAGCTTTTCGGCGGGGATCTTGAGCTTGGCGTTGATCTTGTCGATGACGCCCCCGGTGCCCCCGGCGCACTTGTCGTTCATCGAGGGCATCTTCTTCTTGCGGCCGGTTTCGGGGTCTTCTTTGAAGATGATGATCTTGGCGTCCTGGCCGCCGAGCTCGATGACGGATCCGGCTTCGGGATAGAGCTTCTCGACGGCGAGGGAAACGGCGTTCACTTCCTGGACGAACTTCCCCCCCAGCATCTTCCCGATGTTGCCGGCCCCCGAGCCGGTGATGAACATGCGGTAGTTCTCCGGGGGAATCTCCTTCAGGTCCGACCCGATGCGTTGCATGAACTCCAGGACTTTTTCGGGCTGCTTGGTGTCGTGGCGCTGGTAGTCGGACCAGAGGATTTTGTCGGTGGCCGGGTCGATGACCACCGCCTTGACGGTGGTGGAGCCGACGTCCAGGCCGATGTAGTAGAGCCCCGCGGGGATGCCCTCGTGGGCCTGCCCGTTCGCTTTGCCGTTGGCGCTCATCGGTCCGGCGTCTCTCCCGTTACTAGTGGGCGGTGGTGACGCCGCCGGGTTGCGGCGTCGCTCCGGTCTTCATCAGGTCGGCCACGTGCAGGACGAAGTTGGCGGCTATGCCGATGACGCCCTTGCGCTTGGGGACCTTGTACAGCGGCCGTTGCAAGCAGTCGTGCTTCTTCACGAACCCCTGGATTTCTTCGAGGGTGTAGCCGGTCGAAGCCAAGGCCTGGGCAAACTCGCGCTTGGCCTTGACCTTGGCCTCCCCCAGGGCCATCTGCGCGCGGCTGTGGGCGTTGATTTCGCCTTCCCCCGAAGTCTCGATGGGGAGGAAGATCATGTCCTTGTAGTGGGCCACCACGGCCGACTGGGCCCCGTCGGACTGGGTCGAAGGCATGCAGCCGAAGGGCTTGAGGGAGAGCACCATGTGGCAGATTTCCTTGTTCGAGTAGTAGATGTTCTTGGCCACTTCCAGATGCCCTTCCCCGCCGCCGGCGCGGGAGTTGTAGTAGGGGTGGCCGATACGCTGCAGCTCGTACTGGTCGGTCAGGCCGTGGGCGACGCCGCCCAGGGCGTCCTTGATGCGGTGGTACTCGCGCCGGAAGACGGCCTCGGCAAACTTCAGGGTGGCCAGCTTCTGGTAGTAGTTGCGCTGGATGGCGAGCTTCTTGCCGATTTCCCACTTGCCGGGCAGCTCCAAGTTGTCGTCCAAGCCGCGGCGGTCCTTGGTGGCCTGCACGGCCTGGTGGAGCATGTACATGATCCAGGTGCCGATGGGCTCGACCAGGAGCTCGGCACCCTCCCTGTGGAGGAACTGGAACATGTTGAAGTTGCCGTCGCCCTCGGTGGTCTGCGCCCAGAACTCGCCCGTGACCTTGACGATGGGCTTGACCCGGGTGCGGTCGACGTTCACCGAGTTCAGCCGCTCCCGTACGTGGTCGAGGTGGGGCAGGTACTCGTTGGCGAAGAGCTGCGAAAGGAACTTGCCCAGGTACTCGGCCGTGGGCGCTAGGCCGGCTTGGCGGACGAAGTGCGACCACGTGCCCCCATTGAGCTGCCAGGGGCGCTTGCGCTTGATGACGCTGTGCAGGTAATCCATGACTTCCTCGAGCACAGCATCGGTTTCACCGGCGTTCACTTCGTAGGGCCGGATCAGGTGGGCGACTTCGTTCACCAGGTCGCCGATGTTCAACCCGTTCAGTATTCCGAGGAAGAAATCCAGGTTCATTTCCAGCCCGGCTTCCATGTCCGACTGGCTCAAGCCGCCTGACTGCTGGAAGAGGATGACCCGGAAGCCGTCGAAGCCGGAGTTGCGCAGGGCCAGGCGATATTCGGCCTCGTACATGCCGAAACGGCAGGGGCCGCAGGCACCGGCGGTGAGAAAGATGTAGCGGTCAGCGATTTCTTTCTTCGAGAGACCCTTCTCTTCGAGCTTCTGCAGGTACTGCACCAGGTTGCCCACGGTGAAATAGGTGGGGTTGCACTGCCCGTTGTTGCCGTACTCTTTGCCGAGCTGGAAGGCGGCCACGTCCGGGGTGGGGACGACCTCGGTCTGATAGCCCAGGCCTTCGAAGGCGGCGTGGACGAGCTTCTCGTGCTTCCAGGTCAAGCCGCCGAAGAGCAGTGTGGTGGTGCCGCGTTCGGCCTTGGTGAAGGGTCGCTCGACGGGCTTGTGGAAGTGGTGGGCCTGCTTGCGCTGAACGCCGTACTCCTTCTCCAGGCGGAGACGCTCGGCTTCCAGGCGGCGCCGAATCATCTGCTCGGTGCTCGAAATCTGCACCAGGTTGGTGTTGACGGGCTGGAAGGAAGTGCTCATCGTCCTTTCACCTCACGGCCGAAATTGCCAACGCCGGGCGGGGACACACGCCTACTCGAATCTTTCTCCCTACAGCTGTGCCCGGTACACACCCTACTTCCGAGCCTAATGGTGAGGCAGCCTGGCCGGCCAGTAAACCCCTTTGCAGCGAATGGCAGGATATGTGGCCTGAATGGTGCTGAAGGAGGATGTTTTGGGGTTTAACCCGTTATCTTTCAAGCCGTTAGGGAAACTTGGAGGTGTCGGTAGGCTAGCTCTTCTCCAGCGCGAGAGCCTTCTTCAGGTTCCAGGTCAGCTCTGTGGAGAGTTCGGTAATCTCCATCCCTTCGGCGACGATGATTTTGCAGGAGAGTACCTGGCGGGGGGCTTCCTGGCCGCCGGGCATCTGGTAGGCGACCCGGCAGGTCTGGCACTCCTGGTTCCAGCAGAAGCGCCCGTAGGGGATGGTTTCTGGGCTCAGGTACTGGAAGCACCGCAGGAGCATGTTCTTTTCCGGCACTTCAAAGGGTTTGCCCAGGATTTTGATTTGCACCAGGCGTTCGTATGGCCGGAATGGACCTACGCCCACGACGCCCCCTCAGGCAAAAACAAGAAGTGGAGTGCTCTCACCTCTCCGCTCGCCGGGTGTGGCCACCGTGAAGCTAGGCAAGGGCGTCGAGCAGGGGCTGGATATCGCGCCGGAAAATAGTGTCCAGCGTAGCCTGCGGCTCCTCGCTCAACACGCCTTTCTGGCGCAAGTACTCTTCGTAGGTCGGTACTTCCATCTTGAAGAAGACGCCGATGGGGAGCCGCTCGGAATCCTCCTCGGACTTGAGCAGGGCCTGGGCCTTCTTCCGCGACACTTCACCGGAATCGGAGGGGTGGTGCACGACCGGGTCGTAGTCAGTCTCTTCCAGCTTGAGCAGGCGGGACTGGCTCTTGTCCTTGCCCTCGTACCAGGTCTTGGTGTGCAGGTCGTTGTAGGTAGGGCAGGTCTGGAAGATATCGATCAGGGCGCTGCCGCGGTGGCGGATGCCCTGGGCGATGAGCTCGGCCAAATGCTTGACGTCGAGCGCGTACCCCCGGGCCACGAAGGTGTAGCCGCAGGCCAGCCCCAGAGCCACCGGGTTGAGGGCCTCCATGATGGAGGCTTCCGACATGGACTTGGTTTTCATTCCTTTCTTGATGGTGGGCGAGGCCTGGCCCTTGGTGAGCGCATAGACGTCGTTGTTGAACACCAGGTAGGTGATGTCCAGGTTGCGGCGGCCGCCGTTGACGAAGTGCCCGGCGCCGATGCCGTAGGCGTCGCCGTCGCCGCCCACGCCAATCACGGTCAGCTTGTGGTTGGCGAGCTTGAGGCCGGTGACCGAGGGCATCACCCGCCCGTGCAGGGTGTGGAAGCCGTAGGTGTGCATGTAGTGCGGGGTCTTGCCGGAGCAGCCGATTCCGCTCACCACCACCACCTGGTGCGGCGCCAGCTGCAGCTTGGCCAGCGCCATCTGCAAGGCGGTGACGATGCCGAAATCGCCGCAGCCCGGGCACCAGTCGTTGTGGACCTCACTCTTGAAGTCTTTGACGGTCAGCGAGGGAGCTGTAACGGTAGCCATGCCTCCACTCCTTCAGCGGTTGTAGCCCGGCGGCAGCGGCACCAGGGGCGGGGCCATCCGGCCGAACTTCTCGCGCAACTCCACCAGGGCTTCGACCTGCTCGCGCCCGTAGGTCGGCCCCACCACCTTCCCTTCGGAGAGCAGGATCTCCTCCCCAGCCCCTTGCTGGGCGGCTTCGAGCCCGGCCACAATCTCATCTTCCGAAAAGGGGTGGCCGTCGTACTTGTGCACGCGATGGTGAACCTCGATCCCGGTCTTCTCCCGCACCAGGCTCGCCAGTTGGCAGGAGTAGTTCGATTCCACGCACAGCACCTTCGCGGCCCGCTTCAGCAGCCACGCCACGCGCTGGGCCGGGAAAGGATGCAGGAGGCGAATTTGCAGAAAGCTGGTGCGCTTGTGGTCGGGGTCGAACCGGGCCAGGGCGTCGAGGATGGCGCCTTTGGTCGAGCCCCAGCTCAGCACCAGCACCGGGGCGTCATCCCGTCCGACCAGGGTCAGCTTCTTCGTCTCTGGAATCTCGGCTTCGACCAGTGCCATCTTCTTCATGCGCTTGCTCATCATGGTGAGGCGGTTGCCGATGCCCTCGGTGATGTGGCCCACCTGGTCGTGCTCGTCGCTGGTGGTCCAGAAGATGGTGCCTTCCTGGCCGGGAATGGCTCGGGGACTGATGCCGGACTGGGTGAAGCGGTAGCGGTAGTAGTCGCCGTTGCCCTGGGCGGGGTCGAACAGCTCGCCGCGGTCGATTCGCAAGCCGCTCATGTCGAACGCCGGCAGGCTGCCGTACTGAGTGGCGAGGTGCTTGTCGAGCAGGAGGATGACCGGCAGCTGGTAGCGGTCGGCGTAGTTGAAGGCGTCGAAGGTGTCGTAGAAGCACTCGCTCAGGTCGCCCGGAGCCAGCACCATGCGGGGGATGTCGCCTTGGCCGGCGTGCAAGGCAAAGCGCAGGTCGCCCTGCTCGTGGCGGGTCGGCAAACCGGTTGAGGGGCCCCCGCGTTGGTAGAGGCAAACCACCGGCCCGGGGGCCTCGGTCATGGCGGCAAAACCCAACCCTTCCGGCATCAGGGCAAAGCCCGGCCCGGAGGTGGAGGTGGCGGCGCGGACTCCACCATGGGCGGCCATTACCGCGGCGTCGACCGCTGAAACCTCGTCTTCCGTTTGCAGCACCACCAGGTTGTACTTGTTCTGGTGCTCTTCCAGATAGACGCTTTCGTCAGTGGCCGGGCTGATCGGGTAGTAGGTTTGCACCCCGCAGCCTGCCCTGAGCTTGGCCATGCCCACCGCCTGGTAGCCTTTGAGCATGATCTGCTTGTCGCTCGAGGCCCGCTGCGGGCGCGGGGTCGGCCTGAAGGCCAGACCCTTGAACTCTTTCTGGGCATACTCGTAGCCAAACCGGGCACAGTTCACATTGGTTTCTCCCACCCGGCGCGCCTTGCCTCCAAACCCTGACATGATGACTTCAGCCACGGGCTCGAACGGAATCCCCATCAAGCCGGCCGAGGCCCCCAGGGCAGCGGTGTTGTTCATGATGCGGTACTCGTGCGCCTGGCCGCCCTTGCCGGCCTGGGTGAGGGCCTTGCCCACCATTTCGCTGTACGGGATGGGACAAAGCTTGACCTCGCGGTTCCCCAGGCGCTCCTTGACCCGCTCCACCATCTCGGGCTCGAGCAGGATGCCGCCCCCGGCGGCCACCCGCTCCACGTGACCCCGGTGGGCCGGAAATTCGTGGTAGAGGTCGCCGAGCAGCGTCTCTTCGTCCAGGGCGGCCAGCAGGTGGACCTCATCCAGGTGAGACCGCACCGAGAAGTCAGCCACCCGCAGGCGGTAGTAGCTGTGCTTGCCCTTGATGTTGGAGTGGTACTCGATATTGCCGAAGACGCTGTAGCCCAAACGAGACAAGGCCTTAGCCAGGATTTCGGCCCCCAGGTTGATTCCGCTCCCCTGTGGGCCGCCGATCATCCAGGAAAAGCTCGCTCCCGGCATTCCTCCCTGCCTCCGACTCAGGCCACAACTGTGGTTGCTTGTCCCGGCGACGCCGCGGACACAGACAGGCAGTCTACCACAACTGTGCTGAGGTCGGCGAGGGCGCCGCCTTCGGCGGGGGACAGCGAAGGCAGCCTACTGCGGCAGGGTGCCACCCAGATAGAGCCCGCTCCAGCCTTCCCCGGCCGGGCGCTTCAGCCAGAAGACTACGTCGCTGCCCGGTGCCAGTCGCCGCCGGATGGCGGCAAACTCGGCCCGGGTGCGCACCCGCTGGTGGTTGACCTCGAGGATGAGGTCTCGGGGCTGGAGCCCGATTTCGTCGGCAAAGCTGCCCGGCTCCACCTCCGTCACAAGCAGCCCCACCTCGTCCCGGTCGATCCCGTAGCGCTGGGCCTGCGCGGCGCTCAACTCTTCCAAGTCCATTCCCAGCACGCTGCTTTCCGGCTCGCTCCCGCGCCCTCCCGGACTTTCCCCGAGCAAGTCGGCGAAGACTTCGCTGCGGTCTTCGACGGCAGCCGTGGTTTCCTGCTCCTTCTTGTCCCGGAGGAAACGGATCCGCACCTTCTGCCCAATCGGGGTAGTCGCTACCTTGTTCACCAGGTCGTCCCCCGCGCGGATGGGAGTGTCATCCACCTGGATGATCACATCGCCGCGGCGCAGGCCGGCCTTGTCGGCGGGACTGCCGGGGCGCACATCTTCAATCAGCACCCCCTGGGTGGCTCCGAAGCTGCGCAGGATGGCCTCGTTCTCGCTGGCCGTGGCGCGGAAGCTGACCCCAATCGAGCCGCGCACGATCCGCCCGTGCTTGACGATTTCGTTGTACACCTCCGCCGCCAGGTTCGACGGCAGGGCAAACCCGATCCCGGCATTGCCGCCCCATTGCTGGGTGATGATGGCGGTGTTGATCCCAATCACCTCCCCGGCCATGTTGACCAGCGGCCCTCCCGAGTTGCCCCGATTGATGGCGGCGTCGGTCTGGATGAAGCGCTGGAACTGGGCGCGCGGCGAGAAAGACGGCCGGCCTTTGTAGCTGATGATGCCGGCCGTCACCGTGGCCTCCAGCCCGAAGGGGCTGCCAATGGCCAGCACCCAGTCGCCTACCTGCGCGGCGTCGGAGTTGCCGATCTTGGCCGCCGGCAGCTTGCGGTCGGCCTCGATCTTCACCACCGCCACATCTGTCTCCCGGTCATGCCCCACTACCTTCCCCCGGTAGCTCTTGGTTTCGCCGGCCAGGCGCACTTCGATTTTGTCGGCCCCCTCGACCACGTGGTAGTTGGTCAGGATGTAGCCCGCCGGGTCCACAATCACCCCCGAGCCCAAGTTGCTCTCCCGGAACCGCTCCGGAGGCCCAAATTCGAAAAACCGCTCGAAGAAGTCGAACGGGTCTTGCTGCCCCGGCGACCGGCGCGGCCGCCGACCCTGGGTGGTCACCACCGACTCCGTACTGATATTGACCACTGCCGGTTCCACTTTCTTGGCCACTTCGGCAAAGAGCGACGAGAGTTGGACCGGGGACGGTATGCTCAGGGGCTGGGCTCCCCCAGCGGGGTTGTCTCGGGCGGCCCGCACGCCGTTCGAAATCAACGTGCCCAGCAGGATCCCCACCGCCAGCGTCACCAGCACAGCCAGTTGAGTCTCCCACTTCCCCCTCCACTGCCTGCGGACCTGTTTTTCCATAAGGGTCCTCCCCTGGATACGGCGAACCGCCAATTATAACACCTTGTCGGCTCCCGAAAAATTCACTCCCTTTCTTGGTAGTGGGTCATTCTTGACGTTCACGCCGTCAGGGCACGCCTTCAGGCGTGCCAACCGCCAGCTCCCGTGACGGCGGCTTCAGCCGCTGAGGTGGGGCCTCAGGGGCTAAAGCCCGTGCTTCCAGGGCAGCGCTGGCGGCAATGGCTGGAGCCATGCCCTGACGAGGCGGCTTTGTTGGCAGCATGCAAATTGTCCCACTACCCCTTTCTTAGACAGCTCTCCCGCCCAAAGGGTTAGCTGAGGCCGGCGCGCCGGGCAGTTCCGGTCCTGGCGGTGCCTTCAGTTCCGCCAACACCACCCCTGCCAGGATCAACCCTGCCCCCACCAGCCCGCGCGGACCCAGGCGTTCTCCTAGAACCAAGTACGAGGTCAGCGCGGCGAACACCGACTCCAGGCTGTAGATCAGGGCGGTGTGCGTCGGCGAGGTGAGCTGCTGGGCCCAGGTCTGCACCGAGAAGGCCAGACCGGTGCCCAGAACTGCGGTCACGCCCAGGGCCAGCGCCAGCCGTCCCGTCCAAGCAATCTCCACCTGTTCGAGACCAGTCAGACCAGCCAGCGGTACCGAGGCGGCGCTCAAAGCGAGCGCGGCCACCATCTGCCAGATGGCCAGTCCGGCAAAGCCGTGCCGCGGCACGTAATGCCCGACCGCCACGATGTGACCCGCGAAGGCTATGGTGCAGAAGAGCGTGATCATCTCGCCCCGGCCCACCGTGAACGCCCCCGCTGGCACGGTCAGCAAATAGACCCCGAGCGTTGCCGCCCCCACGCCCGCCGCCACCAAGAGTCGCACCCGTTGCCGGAAGACCGCGGCGGCAATCACCGGCACCAACACCAGCGTCCAGGCGGTGAGGAAGGCGGACTTGGCCGGTGTCGTGTACTGCAGCCCTACGGTTTGAAAGGCGAAACCCGCCCACAAAAAGGCCCCCACCAGAAACCCGGCCCGGGCCACCCCGCCCTGCCCCCATCCTCGGCGGCGGCCGAAAACCAAGAGCAGCAAGGGCGCGGCAATCGCGAACCGCAGCAGGATGAAAAGCAACGGGGAAACATCGGCGAGCGCGGCCTTGATGACGACGAAGGTGGTTCCCCAGATGAGGGTGACGCCGACCAGGGCCAAGTCGGCTTTCAGGCGGGGTGGCAGCAGCACGAGCGGGCCGGGCTATTGCTTCTCGTACACGATCTTGCCACCCACCATCGTGAGCAGCACTTCGGTGCGCAGGATTTCGCTGCCTGGCATCTCGGTAATGTCCTGCGTGAGCACCACCAGGTCGGCGAACTTGCCCGGGGCCAGCGTGCCCTTGCGGTGGTCTTCGAATTCCGCGTAGGCGGAGCCCCAGGTGTAAGCGCGGATGGCGTCGGCAATGCTGACTTTTTCCTCCGGGAGCCAGCCGCCCAGCGGCCCGCCCTCCTCGAACTCGCGGCTGACGCTGGCATACAGCCCGCGCAGCGGGTTCAGGGGCTCGACCGGGAAATCGGTCCCGAAGGCCAGCAGGCCGCCGGCCTTCGCCACCGAGTTCCAGGGGTAGCCCTCGTATTCGCGCTCCGCACCCAGGATTTTGGGGGCCCAGCGCATGTCGCTCAGCAGGTGGGAAGGTTGCATAGAGGCGACCACCCCGAGCTGCTTGAAGCGAGGAACTTCGTCGCGGTCGAGGAATTGGGCGTGCTCGATCTTGTGGCGGGGGTTGCGGCGGTTGTTGGTCTTCTGCGCTGCCGCGAAAGCGTCGAGGGCCACCCGGTTGGCCCGGTCGCCGATGGCGTGCAAGGCGATTTGAAAGCCGGCGGCGTCCCGCTCCAGCACCATCTTCTTCAGCCGCTTAAGTTCGATGAGCAGCAGCCCGCGGTTGTTCGGATCGTCCGCAAAGGGCTCAAGCATGGCCGCGGAGCGCGAGCCGCCGCTGCCATCGGTGACCCCCTTGAGGGCGCCTGTCTTGAGCCAGGGGTCGGTGGTGCCGCCCTCCTGCCGCTTTCTCTCTAACTCCTCGAGCGGCTCGAGGAAAGGCAGCCACTCCGTCACCCGCAGGGTCAGCTTGCCTTCTTCTTTCAACTCCTTCAGAGCCAGGAAGTCTTCCCAGGAAGAGTTGTCCTGCACGGAGGTGATTCCGTACCGCGCCGCTTCCGCCAGGACTCGCTCGAGAGCCTGCTTGCGCTCCTCGCGCGTGGGTGTGGGGATGAGTCGCTCCACCAGGTCAATGGCGTTGTCTTTCAGCCAGCCCGTGGGCTCGCCGCTCCCGTCTTTGACGATGTCTCCGCCCCAGGGAGGCACCGTGTCCCGGGCAATGCCCGCCTTGGCCAAGGCGAGTGAGTTCACCACCACCGAGTGGCCATCCACGCGGCTGAACAGCATCGGATGCTGGGTTGAGAGCGCGTCCAAATCAGCGCGCGTGGGCACGCGATTCTCTTTCCAGAGAGATTCATCCCACCCGGCTCCCGTGATCCATTCCTCCGCCGGACGCTGCTCGACCCGGGCCCGAATCCGCTCTTGGAACTCGCTCCGGGAGCGCGTCCCCACCAGGTTCACACGGGAGAAACCCAGCAGGCCGAGGCTGCCGGACCCGAAGTGGGTGTGGGCGTCGTTGAAACCGGGCATCACAAACCTGCCTTTGAGGTTGATGATCTTCGTCTGCGGCCCCACCCAGTGCTGGATCTCGTCATTGGTGCCCGCGGCCACGATCTTCCCCTGGGCAATGGCCAGGGCCTCGACCCGGCCCAGACGCGGATCCACCGTGTAGATGTTTCCGTTCTTGAGGACCAGGTCCACGCCGGCCGTTTGGCCGCCCAGCGACACCGCCCCCGCAAGGCACACAACCGCCAGCCAGAAGAGTCGCTGCTTCATTCCTCCACCCCCGCGAGCACGACCAGCACCAGGAGAATCCGCTTCAAGCCCACCTCGCGCCCCGCCGGGTCGTACCACTCTCGCAGCGAATGCGAGGCCCCGCTGCGGCCGCCGCCGCCCACAGCCACGGCTTCGATGCCGAGCGAGATGGGGACATTGGCGTCGGTCGAGGAGCGCTGGATGCTGGTCTTGATCCCCAGGTGGTTGTCCACGGCACGGAAAACCTCGATGATGCGGGCCGTGGGCGGCAACTCGCCCCCGGGCCGCTGGCCGATCACCTTGACCTCCGCTTCCAGGGGCCCGCCGGGGGTGCGGGCCCAGGTGTTTTCCTCCGCCACCGCTTCGGCTACCGCCGTCCGCAGGGCGGATTCGAGCCGCTCGATTTCCGATTCCATCTCCGAGCGGATGTCGACCTTGAGCGAAGCCTGGTAGGGGATGGCGTTGACCGCCGTGCCGCCCTCGATCTGGCCGATGTTGAGGGCTGTGCGCGGCTGGGTGGGAATCGGAGCCGCGGTCATTCGGGTGATCGCCCGGGCCAGAGCCTGGATCGGATTGGGCAGGCCGAAGTCAGCCCAGCTGTGTCCGCCGGGGCCGCGGATGATGATTTCGAAGCGCTTGCTGCTCAGCGCCTTGGCGGTCAGCCGTTCGGCGTTTGAGCCGTCCACGGCGATGGCGGCGCGTACCCGGCGCCGCAGGGCTCCGTCCGAGAACAGCGCCTGCATCCCCCGCAGGTTCCCTTCCCCTTCTTCGCCGACGTTGGCGACAAAAAGCAGCGTTGCTTCCGTGTGCAAACGGCTCTCCTCCAGGGCTCGCGCCAGCGCCAGCAGCGCCGCCAGCCCGGCCCCGTTGTCGGCGATCCCCGGCCCCACCCAGCGGTCGCCCTCCTTGCGGACTTCAATCTCGGTCTGGGGCGGGAACACCGTGTCGATGTGGGCCGAGACCAGAACCAGGTGGTCCGGGTCGAGCCCAGGCCGCTCCCCGAGCACGTTGCCGATGCCGTCCCGGCGGACCTGCTCCAGCCCCACGGCCCGGAACTGCTCTTCCAGGTAGCGGGCGCGCTCCTCTTCGTGGAAAGGAGGAGCGGGAATGGAGGTGAGCCGGATTTGCTGCTGGAGGATCCATTCGCTTTCGCGGACGAAAAACTCCGTCGCCCGCTGCACCGCGGGCAGCTTCTCCACCGCTTCCACGCTCAATTCGGCTGCGGGCAACTGCGCGCTCATAGAAACCAACAGGCTGAAAACGACTCCGCTAAACCCCATCTCGTGCGCTCCCCGTTCTCCCCGGGGTGGCGGGCCTCGCCGGAAAAACTCCTAGCGCGACCCGGTGCGGGCCGCGGTGCCACACAGAGCCAGGATTTCGTCTTCGGTGAGCAGGCGGTCCGACTGCTTGGCCGCCCGGAGAATCCGCTCCACCACTTCTTCAGTCGGGCTGACGCCCCGCTTTTCCAGCCAGTAGATGACGTTCGACTTCCCGCTCATGGGGCCGATTTCGATGATCTGGTCCAGCCCGAAATAGTGGGAGGGCACGCCGGAATAGACCGTGTTCGCCAGCTTGGCGTCGTTCTTCTTGTAGGCCTTGATGACCGCGGCGGCATGCACCCCGGTGGCGGTGCGGAACGCATCACTCCCCAGGACCGGGTAGTTGTGCGGGATGGTGACGCCGGTGGCCTGCGCGACCTTCACACAGTAGTCGCGCAGCCGGCTCAGGTCGCGGTCAATCACCCCGGCCAGCTTCAAGTTGACGAGCATCAGGTCCATCGGGGTATTGCCTACCCGTTCGCCCAGGGCCAGCGCGCAGCCGTGCACCTGGTCGGCCCCGGCTTCGTAGGCGGCCAGGCTGTTCGCCACCGCCAGGTCGCGGTCGCGGTGGCCGTGCCAGTCGACGCGGATTCTCTGCCGGCTGGGCTTGACCACCTCTTCGAGGACGAACCGCACTAGCCTCCGCACTCCGCCAGGGTTGGCGTGCCCGACCGTATCGCACAGCACCACGGCCTCGGCGCCGCAGCCGATGGCCGTGGTGTAAAGCTTCTTCACCGTCTCCGGGTCGCAGCGGATGGTGTCCTCGGTCACGTACATTACCGGCAGGCCCAGGCTGCGCGCGTAGGTGACCGCCTTCTCGGTGGTGCGCAGCAGGAAGTCCACGCTCCAGTCCTCGGCATAGCGCCGGATGGGGCTCGAGCCCAGGAAAGTCGCGGCCTCGATGGCAAGGCCCACTTTCTGGCAGACTTCCCCCAAGGGGCGGATGTCGTCCTCGTGGGTGCGGACGGCGCAGTTCGGGCGGATCCTGAGGCGGGACTGCACGATCTCCCGCGCCAGCCGCTCGATATCGGCCCGGGCCCGCGGCCCGGCCCCGGGCAGGCCGAGGTTGACCGAATCGATGCCCAGCTCCTCCATCAGGTGGAGGATTTCAATCTTGTCTTCGATCGAGGGGTCCTTGACCGAGGGCGACTGCAGGCCGTCGCGCAGGGTTTCGTCGTCGAGTAGGTACGCCCGACCCCGGGGCAGCTCTGGCCCGCCTTGCAGGTTCCAATCGTAGATCAGGTCGTCGTAGTTCATCGTGCCCGCCCCCTAGTAGCGCAGCACGTAGGAGCGTGGCAGTTCGTTCGGGTCCGGCCGGTAGAGGGTCTTGCAGTGTTCGCAGCGATAGATCTCGGCCTTCGGGCCCACGAGCTTTTCTACTTCTTTCGGGTAGTCGTAGTAGCGCTTCAAATGTCCGGCACAAACCTTGCCCTTTGCATCCTTCTCGTCACAGGCGCGCTGGCGGGGCTTGCGGGTCTTGATCTTGATTTCCGGCGCGGGCGAAGGAGCCCCGGCGGGGGTGCTCGGGGCAGGCGTGGCAGCTTCAGCCATCCAGGTCAGCTCCTTGGTGCCGTCATTCAACCCAGCCACGATTATACTGAATCCGCCCGGCTTTGGGCAGGCGGGAGTTCGTCGGGATAGTCGACCGAAACCAGGTAGAGCCCCTCGGGCGGGGCGGTGGGCCCGGCCTGGGAGCGGTCGCGGGCTTCCAGAATGCGTCCAATGTCTTCGGGCTGGAACCTTCCCTTCCCCACGTCCAGCAGCGTCCCCACCATCTTGCGCACCATGTGACGGAGAAACGAACGCCCCCGCACCGTGTAAACGAGCTCCTGTTTCTCCAAGCCCCGCTCCAGGCGTGAGGAAAAAACCGTCCGGGTCTTGCTCTTCTCTTCCTCTTCCGGATCCCAGGAGCCGAACGAGCTGAAGTCGTGCTCGCCTTCGAAGAGCGGGGCCGCTCGCGCCATGGCGTCCTCATCGAGCGGAAACGGGTAGTGGTAAACCTGCCGCCACTCGAAGGGTGGGCAAATGGTTGCGCGCAGGATGCGGTAGCGGTAGGTTTTGGCCGCGGCGTGCCAGCGGGCGTGGAAGTCAACCGGCACCTCGTCCACCGCCAGCACCCGGATGGTTGCCGGCAGCAGGCTGTTCAGCGCCCGCTGCAGGTTGTCCGCCGGAATCTGGGTGCGGGTCTTGAAGTGGGCCACCTGGCCGAGGGCGTGCACGCCGGCATCGGTGCGGGCGGCGCCGTAGAGCCAGGTCTTCTCCTGGGTAATCTTGCGGAGCGTGTCCGCGACCGTACCCTGCACGGTGGGACGGTCGGGCTGGATCTGCCAGCCGTAGAACTCGCTGCCGTCGTAGGCAAGCGTTAGCTTCAGGTTGCGCACGAAAGGATTATGAAGCAGAGGAGGCAGGGGAGGCAAAGGAGGCAAGAAGGAGGACGCAAGGAAGCAAGGAAGCAGGGAGGCAAGGAAAAGGCCGACCGCGGGTGTGCTTTTCTAGTTCTCTGCCTCTGTGCCTCCTTGCCTCTAGGCTTCTGGCCTACTGCCGGGCTTCTCGACCGGCTGGCCGGCGCGGCAAAGCGGGCAGTCGGCGGCCGCGAAGGTCTCGAGCTTCTGGGCGAGCAGGGTGCGCAGGGGGACATCGAGCTTGAGTACGCCGCCGCTGCGGTCGAGCACAGCGGCCACGCCGACAACGGTCCCGCCGGCCCGGCGGATCACGGCCAGGGTTTCGCTGGTCGAGCCGCCCGTGGTGAGCACGTCTTCGGCGACCAGAACCCGCTCGCCGGACTTCAGGGGAAACCGGCGCAGGGCCATCCTTCCTTTGGAGTCGCGCTCGACGAACACCGCCCGGGCCCCGAGCTGCCGGGCCAACTCGTAGCCCAGCACGATGCCTCCGAGCGCCGGCGCCGCCACCACATCCACCGGCGTCTCGGCGAACAACTGCGCCAGGGCGTCCGCCAGGCGCGACGTCTGCACCGGATGCTGAAACAGCAGCGCGCACTGCACATAGATGGGGCTGTGCAGGCCGGAGGAGAGCTGGAAGTGGCCGCGGCGGATGGCGCCGGTACTCTCGAGCAGCTTTTCGACTTCGGCCGGTGTCACGGTTCCCCTGGTGTGAGGGCAGCCTAGCGGCGCGCTTCCACGCTTGTCAAGCAAAGAGCGTCTGTCATTCTGAGCCCGCAGGGCGAAGAATCTCAATCTGAAGTATTAGGCACCGTTTGAGATCCTTCGCCCCGAAGCTTCGGGGCTCAGGATGACAAGCCGGGGGAATGGGCGAAATAGAGGCGGAAGGGCTCGAAGGCCTGGCGGAGCAGCTCCAGGTATTTTTCTCGGTCGTAGCTCGAGAAGCCGTTGAGCAGGGTAAAGGGCCGGGCGCGCTCGGTGGGCAGAGCGGCGTCAGCCTGGGTGATGACGTATTCGATGGCTTCACCCGGGCGCAGCTGGACCCCGCAGGCTTCGAGCGCCTGCGCCGCCACCGCCACCAGGCTGGCTTTCTGGTAATCGCCTGGCGCCTGGGTCAGGCGCTTGCGGATGATGAGCTCCTCCCAGCTCACTTTCCCCGCCCGCAGCCGCTCCTCGAAGCGGGCCAGGACTTCAGCGGCCTCGGCGAGCTTCTGCCGGTAGGAGTTGGCGTCGTGGGCCTCGGCGAACAGCCGGAGCACTTCCTCCTGCATGCGGGCAACCAGCGGAGGCGCGTCGTGCCGGCGCACCTCGAGGCCGCGCACTTTGATGCGGTTGCTTCCGGCAAACACCCCGAAGTAGCGGTTGGGCACGGACACGGCGGCGTTCTGTCGGGAGGGCAGGAAGACGATGTACTTGTACACGCCTTCCAGGGCTACGGGCAGGTCGGTGGCGGCCTCGATGGCCCGGGCCAGCTCTTCGTAGTCCTGGCGGGTGGCCCCCGGCTTCTCGACCCAGAGCGAATCCACGATGGCGTGCAGCAGGCGGAAGCCGGCCCGCTCGCTGACTTCCTTCGCCACCAGCAGCTTTTCCCGCCCGAAAGCGTTGATGGCTTCGTGGGCCTCGATGCGGCCGAAGCGAGCGTTCTTGTAGCCGAGGTAGCCGAAACAGGTGACCAGCAGCCACTTCAAGGCGTTCTGGCGGTCGTCGTAGCGGCGGCGCTCGCTTTCCTCTCTCGCCTCGTGCATGAGTTGCTTGTAGCGGGCGCGCTTTTCGATGATGGGCGCGACCGTCTGCGGCACCAGGCCCCGGCGCCGTCGGCAAATCCCGTAGCCGATCTCCGGCACCCGGGCCGGGCAGCCGCAACGGCAGTTGACGGTCTCGGGGGAGACGTTGAAGCGCGCCATGATGCTGGGGAACATGGAGGCGAAGTCGAGTTCCCCCACGTTTTCGTGGAAGCCCAGGATGGGCTTGAAGACCAGGCCGCCGCGGTCGGTGAGCAGCAGCTGGCGAGCGGTTTTGAACTCCTCCGGCTCGCGCTTCTGCCAGGGGATAAGGATGTGCTGGCGGCAGGCGAGGTCGAGCTGCATAGAGGTGATGCCAGTGCCGGTCGAGGTGCGAGCCATGTACTGCAGGGGGAGCTTGGTCAAGCGCGAGAGCTCGAACAGCCCCTCCAGGTTGGTCTCGCCCACGGCGAAAGAATTTTTGCGGTCAATGTGCAGCCGGCCGAACAGGGTGGTCGAGCTGTCCTTGAAGACAATGCGCCCGTAGGAGAAATACGACCGGGCCCGCTTGTGGTGGGCGGCGCAGGCGGGGTCGCGGTTCAGGGGCAGCGGACAGTCCAGGCGCTCGGCTGCCTGGAGCAGGCGCGGCAGCAGGAACGAGTCGCCCCAGTCGGTGAGCAGGATATCGGGGTCGTCCTGGCGGAGCCGCCGGGCGAGGGCCGCCAGCAGTTCCCGCGGGTCGTCTTCGGTGAGCACTTCGACGCGGTCTTCCACGCACACTTCAAGCCCGCCGCGGTGGCCGTGCTGGGGAGTGATGGATTCGCCCTCGAGCCGCCACTCCATCACCGTGAGCGGCGGCAGTTCGTACTGCGTGGCCCAGGGGTCGTCCTCGACCCTGAGCGCGCGCACCCGGTCGGCCTCGTCCACCTCGAGTGCGCAGCGGGCCAGCGGGAAGACGCCTTTCTCGTAGGCATAGAGCGCGGGCAAGGAAATGTCGCAGTTGAACAGCTCTGCCCGCGGTGCCTGGCGGTGCACCCAGCGGGCCACGGCCGCAAACTGCACCGGGCGCCGGACGCCCACCTCGAGGACCGTCTGCCAGACGCCGCTCCAGAGGTCCTGTCGCTCCACCCAGTCGAGCCGCACCGGGAACTCGGCGGCCAGCCGGGGGGTGAGCTGGGCGATCTTGTCGAGCGGGCCGCCCACGTAGAAGCAGGGCGTGAAGTCCGTGTCCACGAGGCGCCGGCGGCGCCCGGCGGCCTCAATCGTCCACAGCACCATCCCCTCGGGGCTCGGGTAAAGATCGAGCAGCCAGGTTTCGACCCGCATCAGTAGCCTCCAGACTTCGTAGCCGTGCCGCGAGAGCGCGAATCTCTTTTTGCTGCTCCAGGAGCAGCGACAGAAAAACAGC
The DNA here is from genome assembly GCA_016210855.1 of Acidobacteriota bacterium. Lineage (GTDB taxonomy): Bacteria > Acidobacteriota > Terriglobia > Acidiferrales > 2-02-FULL-67-57 > 2-02-FULL-67-57. The sequence goes on from JACQTJ010000098.1 coordinate 20,734, forward strand.
GTCGAGCGGATCCCAGGGCGTCTCGAAAGAGCCCGCGGCGGCGTAGTACTTGACCCGCGCAAACAGCTCGTCAAGCACCTGCTGGTCTTCGCGGCGCAGGGCGCGCCGGTACTTGGCGAAGCGCGCCTGGGTCTGCTCGATCAGCTGGTGAAAAGTCGCGACCGTGCGTCCCATGCTCCACCTCCCTGGTCTTCGCTTCGCGCAGACACAGCCCTGCCGGGCTCTCCTCCAGGCGATAGGCTTCGGTGGCCTGCCGCTCGAGCTCCCCGCGCAGCCAGGTGCCCAGCGGACTCAGGCGCGGCGGTGCGTCGGAGAAAATCAGCGCCGTCAGGCCTTGCTCGGGCCAGCGCCGCAGCTCGTCCAAGCTGCGGGTGAAAGCCGCCTTGGCCTCGGCGGCCGGCAATTCCTCGTCGTCGAAGATGTCCGGCATGCCGGCCACCACCACCCGCCGGGCTCGAAAGCGCCGAGCGGCGGCCGGGGTGCGCTCGATGAGCTCGGCCAACTGGAAGCAGGTAAAGGCGCGGGAGATGCGCACTCGCCCGAGAAACTGCGCCGGCGGACGTCGGCACTGTTCGGCGAAGACCACCAGCCGGTAGGGGTTGAAGCAGTTGGCCGCGTCCAGGAATAACACCACTTCCCCACGCAGGAGCGGCGCTGCCAGGAAATAATGCGACAGGCGCGAGCTTTCCGGGTGCCCGGAGAGCACAAACAGGCCAGGGCGGCTTGAAAGCGTCCCGAGCAGGCAGCGGGCCGGGCCGGTGAAAGCCGGGGCCGGAACAGGCAGTGACATTGACCACCTCGAGGGGATAATAGGCGAATAAAAAGCGAAAGTCAAGCCCCCCGCAAATCTTGCATCTCCTGGGCGTTGGTGCTAGGATGGCCCGACTTTTGGGCTCCGGATGAACTTGCGTCGCTATAAGAACCTCGTCCCTGACTCCCCCCTGCACCGCCAGCTTGAGAGCCTGCTGCTCGCCAATGGCGGCCGGGTGTCCGCGGCCACGGTTTGCGAAGAGGTTCTGCTGCTGTCCGGCACCGACTCGAGCCTGGCCAAGGTGCTCGTGCAGGGCCTGATCGAAGACGACCCCCGCCTGCGAGTCTCGGACGGCGGCGTGGAGTGGGTCGAGCCGAGGCATGAGACCTGGCGGGCCTGCCGGTGCTTTGTGGTGGTGGACGTCGAGACCACCAACGGCGGCCGGGGCGAGCAGCACATCATGGAGATCGGGGTGTGCAGGGTCGAGGACGGGCGCCTGGAGCGGGAGTGGTCGTCGCTGGTTAACCCCGGCCGGCCGATTCCCTACTGGGTGCAGCAGCTCACCGGGATCACCGACGCCACCGTGCGGACGGCGCCGCCCTTCGAGGAAATCGTCCCGCGGTTGCTCGAGGAGCTGGAAGAAGCCATCCTGGTCGGCCACCACGCTCGCTTCGATATTGGCTGCCTGAACGCCGAGTTTGGCCGCTTGCTCGGCAAACGCCTGGGGAACCCGTACCTGTGCACCGCCGAGCTGGCACGGCGGTTCCTCCCCGGCAGCGAGAACTATCGGCTCCAAACCTTGAGCCAGTGGCTGCGTCTAACCCACGAGCGGCCCCACCGGGCCGGCTCGGACGCCCGGGCGACAGCCGAGCTGTTCTGCCATCTGCTGGCCAGGGGCGAGCTTCCCTGGGGCGACTACCTGCGGCCGCGGGTGAGCCCGCCGCCCGGGCAGAAGATAAGTGAAACGAATTCCCCGGCCTTTTCGTAACTTGGTACAGTCCGAAGCGTCGGACTCACGGACTGATCTTCAGGTGAGGAGTGCAACCATGTCGATTCTTTCTTGGCGTCGTGGAGGTGTGAGCCTGCTGCTCGGGCTCGGGTTGGTGGGAGGGCCAGCGGGCGTGCAGGCGCAGACGTTTGATTACAGCCAGGGGCATTCCCACATCCCGTATTTGTACCGCCCCTACACGCCCCCGCCGGTTCCCCAGCCCACGCTGGCGAACTCGCCACGTGTAAACGACCTTATCCGCCAGGGCAAGCTCTATCTTTCGCTCCAGGACACCATCTACCTCGCCCTCGAGAACAACCTGGATATCGCCGTGGCTCGCTATGAGCCCTTCATCGCCGCCAGCGAACTGCTGCGCGCCCGCGGCGGCTTCGTCACCGGGACCGGGATTGGTCCCTTCGGGGTGAGCGGCGCCGCCCTCGATGGTCGTGTGAGCAGCAACCTCTGGATCGAGCGCAGCCGCTTCCCCCTGAACAACCCGTTTTTGACCGGCGCGGGCACGCTGGCCGCCCCCAAGTTCAACCGCAACCTGGCGACGGGGGATTTCTCCTACACGCAGGGGTTCACCACCGGCACCGCCTTCCGCATCGGCTATGAGAGCCAGCGCAGCTTCACCAACCCCAGCGGAAACTTGTTTAACCACAACATCCAGACGGGCCTCTCCGTGGCAGTTTCGCAGCCGCTGACCAACGGCTTCGGGTTTGCCCAGAATGCCCGGGCTATCCGCGTGGCCAAGAACAACCGCCAGATCAGCGACCAGACCTTCGCCCAGCAGGTGATGGACATCGTCTCCCGGGTCAAGACGGCCTACTGGGAGCTGATCTTCGCCCGCGAAGACGTCAAGGTGAAGGAGCAGTCGCTGGCCCTGGCCGAAAAGCTCTACCGGGACAACAAGCGCCAGGTCGAGATCGGCACCCTGGCCCCCATCGAAGTGGTGCGCGCCGAGTCAGAAGTGGCCCGCACCCGCCAGGACCTGATCGTGTCCCAGACCAGCCTCCTGCAACAGCAGATCGTGATGAAGGACCTGGTCAGCAAGAACCCCACCGAGCCGCTGCTGGCGTTGATCGAGATCGAGCCCACCGACCGCCCCGATATCCCCGACGTGCCGGAAGTGATTCCGGTCCAGGACGCCATCCAGATCGCCATGGAGCGGCGCCCCGAGGTGATCAGCGCCCAGCTCGACATCCAGAACCGCAACCTGGACACCAAGGCAGCTCGGAATGCTCTCCTCCCCAGCGTCGAGGCCTTTGCGTTCTACACCGGAGTGGGGCTGTCCGGGCTGGGTCGGTTCTGTGCGGACCCGCGGTTTTCTGTTTCCTCCTGCCCTGTCCCACCGACGGTCGCAGAAAGTACAGGTCTGGGCCGTTCCGTCACCCGCGCCTGGCAAGGCGACTTCCCCGACTATGGGTTCGGCATCAACATCAGCCTGCCCATCAAGAACCGCGTGGCCCAGGCGGACGCCGCCCGGGCCGAAATCGCTCAGCGACAGTCGGAGACCCGCTACCGGCGCACCGTCAATTCCATCGTCGTCGAGGTGCGCAACGCCCAGATTGCCCTGGAGCAAAACCGGGCCCGGATTGACGCCGCCATCAAGTCCCGGCAGCTGTTTGAAGAGACCCTGAACGCCGAGGAAAAGAAGTTCCAGCTCGGGGCTTCAACCATCTTCCAGGTCATCCAGGCCCAGCGCGACCTGGCTCAGGCCCGCAGCCTCGAGGTGCGCGCCCTGGTGGATTTCAAGCGCACCCAGGTGGACTTCGACCGCGCTCTCGGCCGCACCCTCGAGCGCAGTAACATCTCGCTCGACGACGCCAAGACCGGGGTGGTCACTGCCCGCACCAGCAGCGGCAGCTCCGCGCCGTTCTAGGTTCCCTTCCCGACCCCCGAAGGCAGCCGGACCGCACTCCTCCCGGCGGCCTTCGGGGTTTCGACTGCTCGACCCCCAGCATTGGTTTGCTTGCGTGCCCCAGGCCGCTGCATTATGATGAGTCGAGTCTCGGGCGCAGGAGCCGACCCCGATGGCCAAAGAGAGCAAAGCCGCCACGGCCGACCAGCAGGAATTGGAGCGCAAGCCCACCCCCGCCGAGCGCAACTGGGAAGCCACCACTCTGAAGAAAGCTCTCGAGCAGAACCCCGAGCGGCAGCGGACCTTCACCACCATTTCCGGCGTCCCCGTCCGGAGGCTCTACACCCCCGCCGACCTCCCCGGCTTCGACCCGGCGCGTGATCTCGGCCTCCCCGGCCAGCCGCCCTACACCCGCGGCATCCACGCCACCATGTACCGCGGGCGACTCTGGACCATGCGGCAGTTTTCCGGCTTCGGCACCCCGGAGGATACCAACCGGCGTTTCCACTATCTTTTGAGCCAGGGCCAGAGCGGCCTCTCCGTCGCCTTCGATTTGCCGACGCTGATGGGCTACGACTCCGACCACGCTCTCGCCGAAGGCGAAGTGGGCAAGTGCGGCGTGGCGGTCAGCTCCCTGCGCGATATGGAGGTCCTGTTCGACAGCATCCCGCTGGCTTCGGTCACGACCTCGATGACCATCAACTCGCCGGCCTCGGTCATCTGGGCCATGTACCTGGCGGTGGCCGAAAAGCAGGGGGTTCGGCTCGACCAGCTCTCGGGCACCCTCCAGAACGACATCCTCAAGGAATACATCGCCCAGAAGGAGTACATCTATCCGCCAGCGCCCTCCATGCGTCTGGTCATCGACACCTTCGAGTTCGGCATCCGCCACACCCCCCGCTGGAACACCATCTCCATCAGCGGTTACCACATCCGCGAGGCCGGCTCGACCGCCCTCCAGGAGCTGGCCTTCACCCTGCGCGACGCCATCGAGTACGTGGAGTGGGGCCGGGAGCGCGGCCTGAAGGTGGACGAGTTTGTTCCCCGTCTCTCTTTCTTCTTCAACGCCCACAACGACTTCTTCGAGGAGGTCGCCAAGTACCGGGCAGCCCGGCGCATCTGGTATCAGGTGACCGGCGAGCGCTTCGGGGCCACAAACGAGCGGGCCCGCAGGCTCCGCTTCCACACTCAGACGGCAGGCTGCTCGCTCACCGCCCAGCAGCCCTACGTCAATGTGGTGCGCACCACCATCCAGGCGCTGGCGGCTGTACTGGGCGGCACGCAGTCGCTGCATACGAACTCGCTCGATGAGGCCTGGGCCCTGCCTACCGAGTTCGCCGCCACCCTGGCGCTCCGCACCCAGCAGGTCATCGCCCACGAAAGCGGAGTCACCCACACCGCGGACCCGCTGGGCGGCTCCTATTTCGTCGAACGCTTGACGACCGAGATGGAGCGCGGCTGCTATGAGTACTTCGAAAAGATTGACGCCCTGGGCGGGATGATTCCCGCCATCGAACGCGGCTTTCCCCAGCGCGAAATCGCCGAAGCCGCTTACCGCTACCACCAGGAAGTGGACCGCCGGGAAAAGATCGTGGTGGGCATCAACGACTACGTGGCCGCGGACGAGCCCCCGCTCGAGATTCTCCGGATCGACGAGTCGGTGGCCCGCCGCCAGGCGGAGCGCTTGGCCGCGCTCCGCCGGGAGCGCGACAACCGCCGCGTCGCCCAGACCCTCAAGGACCTGGAAGCCGCCGCCCGCGGCTCCGAGAACACCATGCCCCGCATCCTCGAGTGCGTGCGCGCCTACGCCACCCTGGGCGAGGTCTGCGACGCCTTGCGCTCAGTCTTTGGCACCTACGAAGAAGTCGCCATCACCTAGAAACATCGGCAAGGCTGCGGCTGAGTGTTCCCTATGCGAGGGGAGGCGTGGCTGGCTCCTATCCACGATGCAATTGTGCTAACGTATTTGCGCCTTTCCGGGGTCAGAGTCGGCTTGCTGATCAACTTCAATGTTGAGGTTCTGAAGGACGGCATTCGGCGCTTTGTCGTTTAGAAGATTCACCACAAAGGACACAGAGGCCCCCAGGATGACCGAGAAGAAGATTCGGGTGCTGATTGCCAAGCCGGGATTGGACGGGCACGACCGCGGTGCCAAGGTCATCGCCCGCGCCCTGCGCGACGCCGGCATGGAGGTCATCTACACCGGCCTGCGCCAGACCCCGGAGCAAATCGTCAGCGCCGCCGTGCAGGAAGACGTGGATGTCGTCGGCCTCTCTATCCTCTCCGGCGCTCACATGGTCATCCTGCCGCGGGTACTGGAGCTGCTGCGCGAGAAAGGCGTGGCCGACCAGGTTACTCTCATCGCCGGCGGCATCATCCCCGACGGGGACATCGAGCTCCTGAAGAAGGCCGGGGTGGCGGAAATCTTCCAGCCCGGGGCCTCTTCGCAGGAGATTATCGACTTCATTCAGCAGCGCGTGAAGCAGCACTGACGCGTGTCTTCTTCCCTCCGCTTCCACCGCGAACAAGAGGCTGTCCGCATCGAGCTGGCCAGCCCCGACGGCCTCCCCCGCCTGAGCGCTTCCCTGCTCGAGCAGCTGGACGCCGAGCTGGCCCGGCTCCTGGCTGACCCCACCTGTCACGGCATCGTGATTCACGGCAGCGAGAAATGTTTCGCTGCCGGGGCGGAGATCGCCGAAGTGGCGGCCCTCGGTGGCGTGACAGCGCTGGCGTTTGCCCGTCGCGGCCAGTTCCTGTTTGACAGGCTGGCTGGGGCGGGCAAACCCGCGGTTGCGGCGGTGAGCGGCTACTGCCTGGGGGGCGGATTCGACCTGGCCTTGGCCTCTCAGTGGCGCGTGGCGACTCCGGACGCCATCTTCGGTCACCCCGGCCCTACGCTCGGTTTACTGACCGGCTGGGGCGGTACGCAGCGCCTGGCAGCGTTGATCGGGCAGGGCCGCGCCCTCGAGTTGCTCCTCGCCAGCGATCCCGTGCCCGCTGACCGGGCTCTTGCCCTCGGGCTCGTGGACGAGCTCGTCCCTCAAGAACAGCTCCTGCCGCGGGCGCTCAAACGTGCCCGCCAACTGGCGCACACGCAGACTTGACCCCTTGGCGGGAATGAATTAACGTTCCCCTGCCCCGCGCTTCAAAATTGCACTGAGATGCCTAACCGGGTCGCCATCATCGGCGTCGGCTGCACGCCCGCTCAGCCCACCACCCCCTATCTTTCTTTCAAGGAGTTGATGTTCCAGGAGGCCGAGCGCGCCTACCTGGACGCGGGCATCGAGGCCAGCGAGGTGGAATCCTTCGTCACCTGCGCCGAAGACTTGAACGAAGGCCTCTCCATTTTCGACGAATACACCCCGGACCAGCTGGGGGCCGTGCAAAAGCCCATGCACACCCTAACCCAGGACGGCCTGCACGGCATTGCCGACGCGGTGATGCAGATCCAGAGCGGTCTGGTGGAGCTGGTGGTGGTCGAGGCCCACAGCAAGGCGTCGAACATCCTCACGCCCGAGTGGATTCTTGATTACGCCGTGGATCCAGTCTGGAACCGCCCGCTCGGCTTCAACCCGCACGCCATCGCCGGCCTGGAAATGAACGTCTTCCTGCACGAGACCGGCATCACCCCCGACCAGTGCGCCCACGTCACCGCCAAGAACCGCACGAACGCCCTGCGCAATCCGCTGGCGGCGTACCCGGCCCGCACCGCCCCGGGCGACGTGGCCGATTCCCCTTACGCTTTCTACCCGCTGCGGGAAACTGAGATGGCCCGGACCGCCGACGGCTGCGTGGTGGTTGTGCTCGCGAGCGACGATCGCGCCCGGGCTGGCAAGTCCCAGCCCGTGTGGGTGCGGGGCGTCGGCTTCGCGAACGACAGCTCCACGCTTGAATCGCGCGACTGGATCCGGGCCGAATACTGCCGGGTGGCGGCGCAGATGGCTTACCGCCAGGCCGGCATCCACAATCCCGGCCGCGACATTCACCTCTTCGAAGTGGACGACACCTACGCCTACAAGGAGCTGCAGCACCTGGTGGCCCTGGGCCTCTACTCCCGGCCGGGCGACGCCGGCCGCGCCGTGGCCAGCGGCGTGACCAAGCCGAACGGGGAGACTCCGGTGAACGTCTCCGGCGGGGCCCTGGGGATGGGCCTGACGCTCGAAGCCACAGGGCTCTACCGCGTTGCCGAGCTCGTGGCCCAACTTCGCAAGCAAGCCGGCGCCCGGCAGCTCCCCCACGCCAAAGTCGCCTTGGCGCAGTCCTGGCGCGGCGTGCCGACCACGAGCGGGGCCGTGGTGGTGCTGAGTTCAGAATGAGCCGACCACGATGAGCATGCGTCGAGTAGCGGTGGTCGGGGCGGGCATGACCAAGTTCATGCGGCGCGCCCTGGAGACGCCGAAGGAGCTGGCCTGGCTCGCAGCCAAGGGGGCGCTTGATTCGGCCGGGATGACCCTCGACCAAATCCAGGGGGTCGTGCACGGCACCGCCCCGGACGCCTTCGACGGCCTGCACATGAAGGGCGAGTACCTCTCGGAAGGCTCGGGCGGCTGGAAGAAGCCCTACCTGCGCTGCTACGTGGGCGGCGGCACCGGGGTCTACGCCATTGCCCAGGGCTGGTTCCAGGTGGCCTCGGGGCTGTTCGATACCGCGCTCGTCGTCTGCGAAGAGAAGATGTCCACTTGCCTGCCCCACCCGCAGGCTGCTTTCCTCACCATCTTCGACAACATTACCGAGCAGCCGCTGAAGCCGAACCTGCTGTGGATTTTTGCGCTCGAGCAGAACCGCTACATGGCCCGGCACGGCATCAGGGTCGAGGAGATTGCTCGCGTCTCGGTCAAGAACAAGCGCAACGCCCTCGGGCATCCCTCCGCGCAGCTCGGCGCGGAGCTCACGGTGAAAGACGTACTGGCGTCGGAAATCATGGCCTGGCCGGTACACCGGCTGATGGTCAGCCCCACCAGCGACGGTGCCGCCGCCGTAGTTCTTGCCGCGGAAGACGTTGCCAAGCGCGTCACCGACAAGCCGGTCTGGATTCAGGGCGTGGGCTGGTGTCTGGACACCACCTATTGGACCAACCGAGACCTCTACTACCCGGAGTACGTGGAAAAGGCCGCCTGGATGGCCTACCACATGGCCGGCATCCGCGAGCCGCGCCAGGAAATCAACATCGCCGAGCCCTACGACCCCTTCGCCTACAAGGAACTGCATCATTTGGAGGGCCTGCAACTCGCCCCCAAGGGTAAGGCCCCCCAACTGCTCGCCGACGGCGTCTTTGACCGCGACGGCGACCTGCCCTCCTCCCCCTCGGGCGGGCTGCTTGGGGTCGGCAATCCCATCGCCGCCGCCGGTACGATGAAAGTCTGCGAGCTCTTCTGGCAACTGCGCGGCGAAGCCGGGCCGCGCCAAGTGCCAGGCAAGCCCAGGCGCGGTGTGGCCCAGGCATGGGGCGACTTGATGCAAGTGGGCACGGTGGTGGTAATGGGGACGGCGCAGCTATGAGCGGAGAGCCCCGTACCGTTCGCGGCACGCCGCTTGAGCTGGCGGACCTGAAGAAAGGCAAAGTCTTCACAACGGCCTACGTGCCCAAGATTCAGTATGCCTGGGACACGGGCGTGGCCATCGGCCGCTATCTGGAGGAACTCAAGAACGGCCGGCTCATCGCTCGGCGCTGCCAGCGCTGCCAGCGAACCATGGTTCCCCCGCGGATGTTCTGCGAGCGCTGCTTCCGCTCCACCGACGAGTGGGTCTACGTCCAGGACACCGGCACGGTGAACACCTTCTCGCTCTGCTACGTCTCCTGGGACGTGCGCCGACTGAAAACGCCGGAGATCCCGGCGGTCATCGAGATCGACGGCGCCTCACCGGGCATGGGCATCATGCACGTGTTGGGCAAGGTCAACCCCAAGCAGGTGCGCGTGGGTATGCGGGTGCGCGCCGTCTGGAAGCCGCCCCCCCAGCGCACCGGAAGCATCACCGACATCCTCTACTTCGCCCCCATCAAGGGCAAGACGACCAAAGTGGGGACCGCGAAGAAACCCCGATGAAGACACCGAAGAACACGGAGACGCGAACCTGGCCCGGGGCGATACCCCTGGAGTCGCTCTACACCGCCGGCCTGGGCGGACAGGTTTTCTTCAAGGCCCTCAAGGAGCGGGGCGAGATCGTCGGCACCCGCTGCGCGTCCTGCAAACAGGTGTACGTCCCGGCGCGCGTCTTCTGTGAACGCTGCTTTGCGGAGTTGAGCGAGCAGGTCACGGTCAGGCCCCAAGGCACGCTGGTCAGCTTCACCTTCAGCAACTTCAACCGCGACGCCCAGCCGCTGGCCAGGCCCCAGGCCCTTGCGCTGGTGCGCCTGGACGAGGCCAGCACTGTTCTTCTCCACTATCTCCTCAAGGTGACCGACCCCACGCAGGTGTCGATCGGCGCCCAGGTCAAGATGGTCATCAAGCCCAAGGCCAAGCGCACCGGTTCCATCCTCGACATCGAAGGGTTTGTCCTCGCCTAGTGCCCGAGAGATTGACGGAATTGGTTCGGGCTCTCCTTGAAACCGAGACCGACTGGGAGTCCGTTTCCCGGGGTAGCCTCATCGGCTGGCTGGTTTTCTACGCCCTGTTTCTTCTGCATGCAGCCACGGACGACGACGGCTTCCTGCTGATTGACCACGTGAACCTTATCGTCCACGAAGCTGGCCACCTGCTCTTCGGCTGGTTGGGGATGACCCTCGGTCTCTACGGCGGCACCCTGCTGCAGTTCCTCGTCCCTCTGGCCCTGGGACTCTACTTCTGGCACGAGCGGAAGACCGCAGCGGTGGCCTTCGTCGTCTTCGTGCTTTTTGAGAACTGCCTCTATACCTCCGTCTACATGGCCGACGCCCGCGCCCAAGGGCTGCCGCTGGTAACAGTGGGCGACCCCGATGCCGGTGGGCATGACTGGAACCAGATCCTCTCCCGCTGGGGCCTGCTGGGCTACGACACCAAGCTCGCCGCTCTGGTGCGCGTCTGCGGGTGGCTGGGGATGCTGGCCACCCCCGCCTGGCTCATCCATCGCCACCGCCAGACAGAGCCGTAACCGAGAAGCCTCTTCCGCCCGCAGCCGCCTCGGGCTATGCTTGCAGGGAAACAAGAGCAAAAAGGAGGGAGCCATGGCTCGGATGGTTCGGACCCTAGGAGCGGGGTTGTGTCTGGCCGCCGTGTTCTTCGCCGGAGTGGCCGTGGGGCAGCAGAAGTACGGCGAGCCCAAGACGGTTCTGCACGTGGTGGCGCTGAAGTGGACGCCGGAGGCCACCGACGGGCAGAAGCAGCGCGCCCTGGATGGCATCAAGGACATGGCCGCCACCATCCCCGGCATCAAGAACATCTGGCTCAAGACCGACCGGGTACAGCCGCGCGAGTATAGCGCCGCCTTCGCCATCGAGTTTGAGAGCCGCGAAGCGGCCGACGCTTACGCCGAGGATCCGGCGCACGAGCAGTGGTATCAGGTTTATCTCCCCCTGCGCGCCGAAAGCCGCTCCCTGCAAGTGACGAATCCCTGAGGGCAGAACGAGTGCGCACCCGCTCCCATCGGCCGGAAGGCACGGAGAGTTCCCCGGATTTTGTGGATACCACCGTCCGGGTGCGCTACGCCGAGACCGACCAGATGGGTGTGGCCTACTACGCCAACCACTTCATCTGGTTCGAGCTGGGGCGGACGGAGTTCTTCCGCCGCCGCGGCTATACCTACCGGGAGCTCGAGGAGCAGGAGGGCTGCTACATCATCGTCGCCGAGGCTCACTGTCGCTACCACTCCCCGGTCGGCTACGACGAGGTGCTCACCGTCCGCACCCGCGTGAAGCAGGCCCGCACTCGGGTGGTGATCTTTGGCTACGAAATCTTGACGGGCGACGGGCGGAAGGTCGCCAGCGGCGAGACTCTCCACGTCATCACCGACCGCGACGGCAAGCCCCGCAGCCTGCCCGAGCGCTACCGCCAGGCCTTGCTCGCCCCTCTAGCCGTGCGGTGAGAGCGAACCATGCTGATAGAACTCACCGGGAACAACCTCAGCGTCGAGCAGTTCCAGCGCGTGGTGTTCGACCACGAGAAGGTGGCGCTGGCAGGCTCGGCCCGGAAGGCAGTGGAGCGCTCGCGGGCGGTAGTTGAAAAGCTGATCGCAGAAAATGCCGTGGCCTACGGCATCACCACGGGCTTCGGCGACCTGGCCCGGGTCCGGATCGCCCCCGAGCAGTTGCGGGCCGTTCAGGTGAACCTCTTGCGCAGCCACTCGAGCGGCGTGGGCGAGCCGCTCCGTGAGACCGAGAGCCGGGCCACGGTGCTTCTGCGCGCCAACGTTCTGGCCAAAGGCTATTCAGGTGTGCGCCCCGTTGTCATCGAACGCCTGTGCGAGATGCTCAACCGTGGCGTCCACCCGGTGATTCCTTCCCGGGGTTCGGTGGGCGCGAGCGGCGACCTGGCCCCGCTCTCCCACCTGGCTCTGGTGCTGCTCGGGGAAGGGGAAGCCTTCTACGAAGGGGCGCGCCTGAGCGGGCAGGAAGCTCTCCGCAAGGCCGGCATCGAAGCGATTCAACCCGAAGCCAAAGAAGGCCTGGCGCTCATCAACGGCACCCAACCGTCGCTGGCGGTAGGCCTGCTGGCGTTGCTGGAGGCGGAGAATCTCGTGGACACAGCCGACGTGGCCGCGGCCCTTTCCCTCGACGCCCTGCGGGGCACGCCCGTAGCTTTTGATGAGCGCATCCAGGCCCTGCGCCCCTTTCCGGGCCAGGCCCAGACGGCGGGCAACCTGCGACGGCTCAACGAAGGCAGCGAAATCCGCCAGTCGCACCTCGCTTGCGAGCGCATCCAAGACGCTTACAGCTTGCGCTGCACTCCCCAGGTGCACGGAGCGGTGCGGGACGCGCTCGGCTACACCCGCCGCATCTTCGAGATTGAGCTCAACAGCGGCACCGACAATCCCTTGGTGTTCGCCGAGGACGGTGAGGTGCTTTCGGGCGGCAACTTCCATGGCCAGCCGCTGGCCCTGGCGCTCGACGTGGTGGGGATTGCCCTGGCTCAACTCGGCAACATCAGCGAACGCCGCACCGAGCGGCTCATCAACTCCAGCCTGAGCGATCTGCCGCCGTTCTTGACCCGCCAGCCCGGCCTGCATTCCGGCTTTATGATGGCCCAGGTCACCGCCGCCGCCCTGGCCTCCGAGAACAAGGGCCTGGCCCATCCCGCCTCCGTGGATTCCATTCCCACCAGCGGCAACGAAGATTTTGTCCCGATGAGCATGGGGGCAGCGCTCAAGGCCGGGCGGATTGCCGACAACGTCAGGACCATTCTGGGGGTCGAGCTCCTGTGCGCCTGCCAGGGGATTGACCTTCTGGCGCCGCTCAAGACCGGGCGCCTGGCGGCGCAGGCGCACACGGCGGTGCGCCGCGTGGTCCCGATGCTCGAAGCCGACCGCGTGCTCTCCCCCGACATCGAAGCCCTCCGCCAGCTCATCTCCGATCGAACCTTCCAGAAGCTGCTGGCCTCGTAGGCAGACCCGTTCCCGCGCCTCGTCTTTCGACTTTCAGTTCTCGGTTTCTATTTAGGCGAGGGAGCGGCGGAGGAAGGGGAGGAAGCGCACGGCGGCCCAGTAGCTGAAGGGTGGCTTCCCGAGCGTGTAGTGGCCGCAGGGGAGCAGCAACCGTTCGTGCGCGATTCCCCGCCCCGCCAGCGCCGCCCAGACTTGGTTCGAGAACTCCGGCAGGAAGGAAAGGTCGTAGCGGCCAGAAACCAAGAGGACCTTTTTGTCCGTGCCCCTCATCCGCGCCACATAGGGGAAGGGGCTGATGGGCGCCCAGAAGTGGCGGATTTCATCAGCGCTCACCTGCCCGGCCAGGCCTGCCCAGACATGGGCGGTGGTCATCCCGGTGCGCACCACGTCGCCGAAATAGGTCGAGACGTGCAGGAACACGCCGGCCCGCAGCGCCGGCTCGTGGGCCAGGGTGATGAAGGCCACCGAAGACCCGATGCTCGTGCCCAAAATCCCGAGCCGGGTGTAGCCCTGCTGCTCGAGCCAGCGCACCGCCCGGCGCGCATCGAGCACCGCCTGCCGCGAGGCCTGCAAGGTCAGGCCGATGTTCGGGCTGACCATGTAGTCGGCGCGGTCCAGCCCGGCCGGCATGCGCCGGTCGTGGTAGGGCAGGCTCAGGCGCAGGGCGCTGATGCCGACACGGTTGAGTGCCCGGCAGATGTTTACGTGCCCGTCCGGGTCGGCATTCCACTGCGGCAGCGCCAGCACGGCCCGCTTCGAGCCCGGCTGTCCGTTGCGCGGCTCTGCCGGAAACCAGCGGGCCGACACCAGGTTGTTCTCCGGGAAGGGAGAGGTGAGAGCGCTCGGGAAGGTCAAGAGGCCGTCGTGGAGCTGGTACCAGTCGGCCGGCCCGGTTGAAAAGAACCGGTCGCTCCCCGCCAGGGCCTGGTCGGAGTAGCGCCGGAGGAAGCTGCGAGGGTCGTCGCGCGCCGGGTCGCCCCCCAGGTGCTCAATGCCCCAGGCGAAGGGATAGGTCCGGCGGCGCGTCTCAGCGCGCCAGTAGCTGCGCTCCAATTGCTGAATGACTTGCCTGAGCATGGCGTCGTCTCGCCGATTATTGGTGGAGTCTCGCGAAGTGTCAACGTGCTCTTCCCTCGGGCTCACCCGGTCTGGCTCAGCTCGCCCGACGTGGCGCCCCAGCCCGCCTGGGGCAGGTCGGCCTCGACGCTTGCCCAGAAATGCGATTTTCGTCCTCAAAACGCCCTCCTCAAAAAACACCCGCAGAAACCGCAGAGTCCGCGAAAACCGTAAACAAGGGTGGGGCTGGATGCTACGGGCTAGGGACTGGAGGACAAGCAGGACTTCGAGAGCGTCAGGGCGTCTCGGTACCGTCAAACTACATTTGCCCGAGCCAATTTGCGATAATGCGCCGCGAAACGGATGAACCGACTCACCGCGACCCTGATCACCCGCAACGAAGAGAAGAACCTCCCCCGCGCCTTGGCCTCGCTCGCCGGCCTGGCCGATGAGATCGTGGTGGTGGACTCGGGCAGCACGGATCGCACGTGCGCGGTCGCCCGCCAGCACGGCGCCCGCGTGGTGGAGCGCGCCTGGACAGACTTCAGCGACCAGAAAAACTTCGCAGCCGCCCAGGCCAGCCACGACTGGATCCTGAACCTCGATGCCGACGAGGAACTGAGCCCGGAGCTCCAAGCCGAGGTTCGGGGCTGGAAGGAGGAGACGCCGGCGGCGGTCGCCTACGCCATGCCCCGCAAGGCCCGCTACCTGGGCCGCTGGATTCTTCATTCGGGTTGGTACCCGGACCGCAAGGTCCGGCTCTACCGGCGCGACCGGGCCCGCTTCGTCGGGGCCCTGCACGAATCGGTTGCCGTGGAAGGGCCTGTAGGGCGCTTCCGAGGTGACTTCTACCACTATACCTTCGCCACGCTGGCCGAGCATGCAGCACAAATCGACTCCTATACGACGCGCGCCGCCGCGCAGCTTTTCGCTCGCGGCCGCCGCCATTGGCTGCTGCCGCTGGTCTTCAGCCCCCCCTGGATGCTGCTGCGCACCTACGTCCTCGAGCAGGGCTTTCGTGACGGCGTGGCTGGCTGGTGGATTGCGCGCCTCACCGCACGGGCCAGTTTCCTGAAGTACGCCAAGCTCCGGCGCCTGGTGCGAGGAAGCCGACTTGGCGAAAAGGCCCCCCTACCCACTCCGCCCGCTCCGAGGCCTCGGTGACCGCCGCCCTGGTGTTCCTCTTCGGGTTGTGCCTGGGCAGCTTCCTGAACGTTTGCATCCACCGGCTGCCGAAGGGTGAGTCGGTAGTGCGGCCGCGGTCGCATTGTCCGCGCTGCGGCCAGCCCATCGCCGCTTACGACAACATCCCGCTCCTGAGTTACCTGGTTCTGGGGGGGCTGTGCCGTCACTGCCGGGCGCCGATTTCTGTTCTCTACCCGGTGGTGGAGTTGCTCACCGGGCTGGCGCTGCTGTTGGCATACCGGCGCTTCGGGTTCTCTCCCGGAGCGCTGAAGGTCGCCCTGCTGGCCGCCGCCCTGATCGTTCTCTTCTTCACCGATCTACGCGACCGCCTGCTGCCGGATCGCATTACCCTCCCGGGCATGGCTGCCGGGATTCTCTTCGCCCTGTGGCTGCCGGTTGGAGACGGAATGGCCGGGCTGCTGTGGAGCCTGCTGGGCCGCAGGCCGGCGCCTCCCATCCTGCTCTCGCTCGGCGACGCTCTGCTGGGGGCGCTGCTCGGCGGCGGCCTGCTTCTCGGGCTGCGTCAAGCCTGGCTCCTCGTGCGGCGCATCGAGGCCATGGGTTTGGGGGACGTCAAGATGATGGTGATGGTGGGACTTTTTCTTGGCTTGAAGCTCACCTTGCTTACCCTGGTCCTGGGTTCGCTGGTGGGTACTGTGGTGGGCGGACTGTTCATCGCGCTGGCCCGGAAGGGAAGCCAGTACGAGCTCCCCCTCGGGACCTTCATGGCCCTGGCCGCCCTGGTGGCCCTGTTTTGGGGCCGGGCGCTGCTCGGGGCCTACCTGAACTTGTTCCCCTGAGTCGGGGCCGACCAGAGCGGAGCGTTGCGGAGTTTCGCCTTGATTTCACCCTCTGCCAGAGGTAAACTTGTTCTAGAGCGGCGCCAAAGAGCGTTGAGCTGAAAACGAGGTGACGCCTATGAAGAAAGCCATTGGATTGCTCAGCGTGCTGCTGCTGGCCGCCGGGTTCGCCTGGGCGCAGTCGCAGCAGCTGAGACTTGGCGAGCTGGCGCGGAAGGTTCGCACCGAGCGGGCCTCGAGAGACCTGTCCCGCGTACCCTTCTTTACCAACGACACCCTGCCCAAGCAGGGCGGAATCTCAGTAGTGGGAGGGGCTGGGGCAGCAGCTGCCGGCGAAGCTGGAGCCGCGGGCGCCGAAGGGCAGACGGCGGCCGCCGGGAGCGAGCCTCCCCAGTGCGACGAGCCATGCTGGCGCGGCAAGTTCCGCGAACAGCGGGCGAAGATTCAGACGGCGCAGCGCGAGCTCGACATCCTGCAGCGCGAATACAATTTGGCCCGCACCCAGTACTACCAGGATCCCAACCAGGCGATGCGGGAGCAGTATTCAGGCACCGGCGCCGGGGGAAACCAGCTTCAGCAGCTGCTGAACCAGATGAACGACAAGAGGGCTGAGATCGAGCGGCTCCAGGGCGAGCTCGGCGAACTGGAAAACCAGCTGCGGCGTGAAGGCGGCCAGCCGGGCTGGGCGCGCGAGTAGATCTTCGGATCTGTCGCTGAGGCCGCTCCCGGTGAGCGGCCTTTTCTTTTCTCAGGACTTTCGGCCCTGGTGCAGGGCCACGGTCCCACCGGTCCACAGCTGGTAGCTCACCGCCGTGAACCCCGCCAGTTCCATCCAGTGGGAGAACTCCTCGCAGCCGGGGAACCGCTCCACTGAGGCGGGCAGGTAGCTGTAGGGGGTTCGGGCCCCGGAGACGGCATAGCCAATCCAGGGCAGCAGCCGCCGAAAGTAGAACCTGTAGAGGGCGGCGAACAGGCCTTCCTGCGGAAGGGCAAACTCCAGGATGGCCACTTCGCCGCCCGGCTTCAAGACTCGATGCATTTCCTCGAGCCCGCGGCGATAGTTGGCCAGGTTGCGGAAGCCGAAGGCCACGGCCACCGCGTCGAAACTCCGGTCGGCGAAAGGGAGCATCAGAGCGTCGGCTTCTATCAGCCCGACCCGCCGCCCCGCGGCCTTTTTTGCCGCCCGCACCAGCATGGGATGGACAAAGTCGCAGCCGACCACGGCGCCGGCGCTCACCCGGCGGAGGGCGAGCGTCAAGTCGGCTGTGCCGCAGCAGAGGTCGAGGGCCCGGCTGTCGGCAGCGGCCAGTGGCGCGGCCAGGGCTTGCGCGGTGCGACGCCGCCAGACCTGGTCCAGGGAAAAAGAGAGCAGGCGGTTGAGCAGGTCGTAGCGGGGCGTGATGCGGGCAAACATCTTCCGCACGTACCGCGCAGTGTCTTCTTCTCCGCGGACGCCTTCCGCCCGAGTCCCCGGCGGGAGGTTTTTCTCGCTCATCGGGTCGACGCTGCCCGGATCAGGTCCCGGAGGGCGGCGAGCACGGTCGCCCGGGGCAGGCCGCCGGCGACCTCCACCCGCCCGATGCCCCGGGGCAACACAAAGCGGAGCTCACCGTCCTGCTTCTTCTTGTCGGCGAAGAGCTGCGCGTAGAGGCGCTCGGCCGGCAGTCGGGGCAGGTCCGGGAGCCGTCCCATCGCCCCCGCCAGGGCGACGATGCGTTCCGCCGTGGTCGGCGCGAGACGGCCCAGGCGTGCGGCCAGGCGAGTGGCGGCGATCATTCCCCAGCCCACCGCCTCGCCGTGCCGCAAGCCCCGGTAGTCGCTGAGTGTCTCCAGGGCGTGCCCCACCGTGTGTCCGAGGTTCAGCACCCGGCGCAGGTTCTGCTCCCGCTCGTCCCGGGACACGATTCCTGCCTTCAGTCGGATCGAGCGCTCGAGTACAGTGCGCAGAGCCCGCGGCTCACGGGCCAAGACGGCCTTAAGGTTCTTTTCCAGGAACTGGAACAATCCCGGGTCGCCGATGACGGCGCATTTGACCACTTCGTAGAGCCCCGCCCGGTACTCCCGGGCTGACAGGGTCTCGAGCGTTCGGGGATCCACCAGGACCGCCAGCGGCTGGTGGAACGCTCCCAGCAGGTTCTTGCCGCCCCGCAGGTTCACGCCGGTCTTGCCCCCAATGGCGCTGTCGATCTGGCCCACCAGCGTTGTGGGGATTTGCAGGTAGGCGACGCCCCGCATGTAGCTCGCGGCCAGGAAGCCGGTGACGTCGCCCACCACTCCTCCGCCCAGCGCCGCCAGCACGGCGCCGCGGTCGGCCCCGCGCCGCAGCAGCTCACCCGCCAGCTGCTCGACCGTGGACAGGCGCTTCCCTTCTTCGCGGTCGTCCATCATCAAGGCCTGTAGGCGCAGCCCCGCCGAGCGTACCCCGGGGGCGAGCTCCGTTCCCCACAAAGCCCACACCCGGGGCGAACTGACTACGAACAATTGCCGACAACCGGGTCGCAGGCGCTTGAGCCGCCGCCCGGCCTGCCGGAGCAGGCCGCCGCCGACCCAGACGGGATAGCGGGCGCTCGCGGTGCGCACCCAGATAGGTGCAGCTCGGATGATTCCTGGACTCCTCATCGCCTCGCGCTAGTTATACCACCACTGGCGGAGCGGCAAATCAGTTGAAAGACCTCCAAGGGCTGGCTATCATCGTCTCCAGCGTGAAGGACCCTCATGAAAGCCGGCGAATCCCGGGAGACCGACTACCTGGTTATTGGTTGTGGCATCGCCGGGCTGCGCGCCGCCATGGAATTGGCAGCTGCGGGCAAGGTTCTCGTCCTTAGCAAGGCTGAGCTTAGCGAATCCGCCACTCAATATGCCCAGGGTGGCATCGCCGCTGCCCTGAGCGACGAAGACGAAGTCGGCCTCCACTACCAGGACACCCTGAAGGCGGGCGACGGCCTCTGCAACGAGGCCGCTGTGCGTCTCCTCGTCGAAGAAGGCCCGCGGTACATCCAGGAACTGATTGAGTGGGGCACGGCCTTCGACCGGGAAGGCACTCGCCTGGCCTTCACCCGCGAAGGAGCCCACAGCCGCTCCCGGGTTCTGCACGCCCACGGCGATTCCACCGGCCGGGAGATCGCCCGGGCCCTTTTCGCCCGCGCCCGCGACAGAGTCGAGCTCGCGCCTTTTGTGTTTACCACTGACCTGTTGGTGGAGGATGGCCGTGTCTCAGGCGTCCGGGCCCTGGACGAGCAGCGCCACAGCCTCGTCGAAATCCGCGCCCGGGCCGTGCTGCTCGCCACGGGGGGCCTGGGGCAGGTTTACGCCGAAACTACCAACCCGGCGGTCGCCACGGGCGACGGGGTGGCCATCGCCTACCGCGCCGGGGTGGTGCTGCAGGACATGGAGTTCGTGCAATTCCACCCCACGGCGCTTTACACTGCCGACGCCCCTCGTTTTCTACTCTCCGAGGCCCTGCGCGGAGAAGGCGGCTGTCTGCGCAACGTAGACTTGGAGCGCTTCCTGCCTCACTACCACGAGGCTGGCGACCTGGCGCCGCGCGACATTGTCAGCCGCGCCATCATGACCGAGCTGGAGCGCACCGGGGCGGAATGCGTCTATCTTGACCTGACCGGGCTCGACCCCGAGCACGTCCGGGCCCGTTTCCCCCGCATCCACCGCACCTGCCTCGAGTACAACCTCGATGTCACCACCGATCTCATCCCAGTCCGTCCCGCCGCCCACTACGCCATGGGCGGCGTGGCCACGGACCTCGAGGGCCGCACTTCCCTGCCCGGGCTCTTCGCCGCCGGCGAAGTCGCCTGCAACGGCGTGCACGGGGCTAACCGCTTGGCCAGCAACTCCCTGCTTGAAGGGCTGGTGTTCGGCGCCCGGGCCGGCCAGGCTATGGCCCACGAACAGGTGGCCGGCAGGAAACGACCGGCGGGTCACCCAGGCCGAGGGGAGGCTGCTTCGCCGAATCAAGCCAGCGTCGCCTCTGGGACACAGAATCTTTCCAAAGACAACGCGAAAAGGCGGGTGGCGGGGATTCGGGCGGTGATGTGGGACAAGGTCGGAATCATCCGCCGCGCGGCCACGCTCCAGGCCGGGCTCGAGGCTCTGGCCCGGGTGCCGCGGCCTCTGCCGCTCTCACCGGGCCGGGCAGACTATGAAGAAAGCAACCTGCGCACCGTGGGGGAAGTGATTGCCCGCTGCGCCCTGGCCCGGGAAGAGAGCCGCGGCGCCCACTACCGGACCGACTTCCCCTTCAAGGACGATGAGCGCTGGGGGAAGCACTCCCACATCGCCCCCGACCAGCCGGTCAGCTTCGCGTAAGACACCTGAGTCCGGCCTTCGCCTACTCCCCCGGCCAGCGCTGCGCGAGGCGGGCGATGGTTTCCAGCACCACCTCCCCGACGATTTCGAAGCTCCGGGGGCTGAGCTTGTCGAGGGTGTCTTCGCGGGTGTGCCAGTAGCGGTTCCCCGGGCCGTAGTCCAAATCAATCAGATCCACGGCCGGGACACCGGCGTGCACGAACGGCAGGTGGTCGTCCTCGACCCCCGTCTTCTCCTCGAGGAAGTGTGCCCCATAACCCTTGTCGCGGGCCACCTGCCAGACCAGGTCGGTGAGCCAGGGAGTGGAGTTGAGGTCTCGCCGCACATTGAGGTTTTTGTCGCCGATCATATCCACCACGATGACCGCCTTGAGGCGCTCGAGCACCCCGGCGCCCTTCCAGGCCTGAACTTGGTGCCGGCTGCCGTAGAGCCCATCGCGGGGACCCCACTGTCGAAAGGCTTCTTCACCATCGAAAAAAACCACCCAGATGGTCACCGGCTTGGATGGACGACGTCCGAGCACCCGCGCCAGCTCCAACAGCAGCCCGGCGCTCGAACCCCCGTCGTTCGCCCCCACGAAGTCTTCCTGCCGCAGGGTTTCGTAGTGCCCGGCCAGCACCACGATGTCCTGCGAGCTACCGGGGATCTTTCCGATGATGTTCTTGAGAAACGTGGGCGCTGGACGCTCGGAATTGAATTCTTTCGGATACGGGGGCTCGACGCCAAAGTCCACTTCTTCGACTTCGAGCCCGGCCTGGCGCAGTTGGCGGATGATGTAGTGTTGCGCAGCCCGGTGGGCGTCGGAGCCAGGCGGCCGCGGCCCGAGCTTCACCAGGCTCCGCACATGTTCGAGCGCCCGCGCCCCGCTGACGCCCGCGGCGGCCAACTGACCCGCTTCGGGGTTCCCAGGCAGAAGAAGACCGGAGGTGGCAGCCCCCAGCAGAAACAGAGTCCCCCAGCGGGGCCGCATCAATTATTGGCCTCGACCTGGGCGGCGGCGCGGGCCTGTCGTCGCCAGCTCACCAGGGAGGAGACGCCGATGCCCACGAGATAAAGCCCGATCATGGGCAGGGCGAACACGGCCATGGTGAACGCGTCGGTGGTGGGGGTAATCACGGCCGCGACGACTACAATGGCGAGCACGGCGTGCCGCAGGTAATGGATCATGAAGCGCGGCGTCACCACGCCCAGCCAGGAGAGGATGAAGATCAGGACCGGCAGTTCGAAAATGACTCCCATCCACAACACCATCGTCAGCCACAAGCTGAAATACTCGTTGATGCTGATGAGCGGCTCGAAGAGCTCCCGGCCGAACTGGAGCAGGAAGGTCAGAGTCAGAGGCAACACCACCCGATGGGCGAAATAAGCGCCCATCATGAACAAGACGGAGGAGGAAAGAATGAACGGCAGCACGAAGCGGCGCTCGTGCCGATAGAGTCCCGGGGCGACGAACAACCATACTTGCCAGAAGATGACCGGGGCGGCCAGAAAGATGCCCGCATACAGCCCGACCTGCAAGGCGAAGCGGACGGGGACGAGTGGCCCGGTAAAGATCAACCGGTGCGGCATCCCCACCTGGTCGAACGCCGCTTGGATGGGAGCCGCCAGGAAGGCGTAGATCTCCCGCCAGAACACGAACCCCAGGATGCAGCACACCGCCACCCCCACTAGGCAATAGATGAGGCGCTGGCGGAGCTCGGCCAAGTGCTCGAAAAACCCCATGACTTCCACCTTGTCGGGGGAGGCCTCGTCTGACGGAGGGTCAATACCGGCGGGCATTGTCAGGAGCCGACCGGGGGCTTGCGAGGTTCAGTCGGAGATGAGTCCGGCTCAGGCGTCGCCTCCCGCTCCAGAGCCCGAACCTCGTCTTCGATGGTGGTGCGCAAGTCGTTCGACGCCCGGCGGAATTCGGCCAGACCGCGTCCCAGGGTGCGGCCCAGTTCGGGCAGGCGGCGGGGCCCGAACAGCAGCAGCGCCAGCAGGAGGATGAAGAGAATCTCGGTGAAGCCGAGCGGGCCCATCGCTTCCTCTCTCCTGGCATCTTAGGGGTGCGGAGCAGGCGTGTCAAGGAACGGCGGTTGGGGCTTTTCCTCGCCTGTGCTATACTCGAGCCGACGGACAGCGCCGGGGGTCTAACCTAAATGGAGCGCGAGGAGAGAATGCAATCCGGAAAACGGGGCGTGTGGTTGGCAGTGGCGGTCGTGGCGCTCTCGGCCTCTCTCGGAGGCCTGTATGGCTCCCGGGTGCAGGCCACGGTCGCCGACAACTCCGACACCCAACAGGCGATACGCACCTTCACGAAAGTGTACGCCGTCGTGGAGCAGAACTACGCCGACCCGCTGGACCCTGACCGGGCCATGTTCCAGGGCGCCATCCCGGGCATGCTGCGCTCTCTCGATCCCCACTCGAGCTTCCTGGACTCGCGCTCCTATTCGCTGCTGCGCGAAGAGCAGCGCGGCCATTACTACGGCGTGGGCATGCAGGTGGCTCCCCGCGACGGCCGCACCATCGTGCTGGCTCCCTTCGTGGGCTCCCCCGCCTACAAAGCCGGCTTGCGGCCTGGCGACATCATCTACCGCGTGGACTCCACCCCTACCGAGAACCTCAGCACTCCGGAGGTTGCCGACCTGTTGAAGGGGCCCAAGGGGACTGTGGTTCGCGTCCAAGTGCTCCGCGAGGGGCACGACCAGCCATTGGAGTTTGTCATTACGCGCGACGAAATCCCCCGGCTGAGCGTTGACTTTTTCTTCCAAATTCGGCCTCGTGTCGGCTACATCCGCCTGGCCGGCTTCAACGAAAATACCCACCAGGAGCTGCGCAAGGCCATGGACGGCCTGGACGCCGACCGCCTGGAGGGCTTGATCCTTGACCTGCGCGGCAACCCCGGCGGCCTGCTCACTGAGGGCGTGGCCGTGGCTGACATGTTCCTCGCCAAGAACCAGCTCATCGTCTCCCACCGCGGCCGAGCTCAGCGTCCGCGCAGCTATCACGCCACGGGGGGAAACCAAGGGCGGAACTTTCCTCTGGTGGTCCTCATGGACCGCTTTAGCGCCAGTGCCGCGGAGATTGTCGCCGGCGCGCTCCAGGACCACGACCGGGCTCTTATTCTGGGCGAAACCAGCTTTGGGAAAGGCCTGGTGCAAACTGTCTATCCCCTCAGCTACAACACCGGCTTGGCGCTCACCACCGGGCGCTACTACACCCCCAGCGGGCGCCTCATCCAGCGCGATTTCAGCTCCGTCTCTCTCTACAATTACTACTACGGCAACGACCGCAAGAATGACAACCACGACGTGCATACCACCGACAGCGGCCGCACCGTTTACGGCGGTGGCGGCATCACTCCCGACGTCGAGCTGCCCCAGCCCGAACCCGGCTCCTTCCAGGAATCCCTCCTCCAGAAATTGATCATTTACCCTTGGGAAGTAGGCATCGGCGACTTTGCCAAGCGCTACGTGGCCCGGCACGAGGAAGTCCCCCAGAACTTCGAGGTGGACGAGGCGGTGCTCGACGAGTTCCGCCGCTACCTGGACGAGCGCGACGTCCGATTCGGCGAGCCCGACATCCAGGAAAACCTGGACTGGCTGAAGCTCAAGATTAAGAAGGAAATCTTTACCTCGGCGTTCGGGCTGGACGAAGGCCGCCGCGTGGCCCTCTCCGGCGACCCGGTGGTGCGCCGGGGAGTCGAACTCCTACCGCAGGCGAAAGCCCTGGTCGAAAACGCCCGCCGCGTCATCGCCCGCCAGCAGCAGCCCTAGGCCGGTCTCCCCTTCGGTTGCTCCAACAAGCCTGTGCTAGAATAGCTGGTTCGAATGGGCGGCTAGCTCAATTGGGAGAGCGCCGCGTTCGCAACGCGGAGGTTGCCGGTTCGAGCCCGGTGCCGTCCACCAGCTCCCTTCCCTTCCAAAGGGCCCTCGTCTAGTTTCGCAGGCGCTCCCCCGCCCTAGCTCCACTTGGAAGCTCTCGCGGAAGTAGAGCCGCTCGGTCATGGCCGGCCTATCGCAGGGCCTTGCTCAGGACGTCAAGGTATTTCATCCCGCTGCCGGTGTTCAAGAGCACGACCACGTCGTCTCGGCCGATGACCCGGCTCTCGATCAACCGGGGCAACGCCGCCAGCGTGGCCGCGCCCTCTGGGCAGCCGAAGATCCCTTCTTGGCGGGCCCAGGCGCGCACCGCAGCGAGAATGTCTTTGTCGCTCACGGCGATGGCCGCCCCGTGGCTCCGGCGGATGGCGTCGAGAATCAGGAAGTCGCCCAAGGGTTTCGGCACGCGCAAGCCTGCGGCAAGGGTGCGGGCCCACTTCCAGGGTTGCGATTGGCTCTTTCCCTGCTCGAAGGCACGAACCACGGGGGCACAGCCGCTGGCCTGGACAGCAATCATCTTGGGGCGCGCCGGCCCAATCCAGCCAAGCGCTTCCATTTCTTCAAAGGCCTTCCACATCCCGATCAAGCCCACGCCGCCGCCCGTCGGATAGAGGATGGCGTCAGGCAGGCGCCCGCCGAGCTGCTCGTAGAGCTCGTAGCCGAGCGTCTTCTTGCCTTCCACGCGGTAGGGCTCCTGGAGGGTAGACATGTCGAACCAGCCTTCGCGCTGCTTGCGCTGGGCGAGCAGGCGGGCGCAGTCGCTGATCAATCCATCCACCAGAATCAGGCGCGCGCCGTGGGCCTGGCATTCAAGCCGGTTCGCCCGCGGGGCGTCTTTCGGCATCAGGACGTAGGCTTCCAATCCGGCGCGGGCGGCGTAGGCGGCTAGCGCCCCGCCGGCGTTCCCGGCCGTGGGCAGGGCCAGCTTGCGCGCTCCCAGGGCGCGAGCCTGCGAGACGCCCGTCGCCAGCCCGCGGGCCTTGAAGGTCCCGGTGGGATTCGAGGACTCATCCTTCAAATACAGCTGCGCCAGGCCGCACTCCGCTCCCAAGCGTGGAAGCAGGAGCAAGGGCGTCCCGCCTTCGCCGAGAGCGACCGCTTCGCTGGCTTTTCCCGGAAGGACTTCCTCGTAGCGCCACAGGTCGCGGCGGCGTCCGGCCAGGCCTTCGCGGGTCAACGTGCGCCCGGCCCGCACCAGGTCGTAGCGGGCGAGCAGCGGCCCGCCGCAGGAGCACAAGTTCTGCAATCGGTCGGCGGGAAGAGTGGCCCGGCAGCGGGAGCATTCGAGATGAGTAAGGGCGGAGTCGGCCATCAGAGACAAAGACAGCGCAGTCTAGCAAAGGGCCCGCGCGCGGGACAAGGCGGGCGGCTCTCGAGGCGCGTGCTATGATGACCGAGGAATGAAGACGGCCATTCGGCTGCTGGCTATTGACATTGACGGCACGCTCCTCGATAGCCGCTTCGAGCTTTCCGCGGCCAACCGAGAAGCGGTGGTGGCGGCCCACGGTCGCGGGGTGGAAATCGTGCTGGTCACCGGGCGCCGCTTCGCTTTCGCCCGCTCCATCGTGGAGCAATTCCCTATGGAGCTGACCGTCATCGCGAGCAACGGGGCGCTGGTAAAATCAAAGGATGGAGCCACGCTGTGGCGCCAGCTGCTACCCCGGGAACAGGCCCGCGCCGTGCTTCGAGCCGCCGGACCGGAGCGCGGACGGGCCCTGCTGCTCTTCGACCGCGACGGGAAGGGCCAGATCGTCACCGAAAACACCGACCCGGCCCACGCGCCCGTCGAAGGCTACTTCGAGCGGAACCGGGCTTACCTGATGGAGGTTAAGCCGCTCGAAGAGGCGCTTACGGAAGACCCGATCCAGGTGCTGTTCGTCGGAGGAGTGCAGCCGATGCGGGCCCTCGAGCAACAGCTCCTGCAGGCGCCCTGTGCGAGCGCCATCACTGTGGCCCGGGCCGAGTACCCGCGGCGCGACTTCACCCTGCTCGACGTCCTTGACTGCGGCTGCAACAAGGGCCGAGCCCTGGCCCGCTGGGCGGTCAGCCGTGGCCTGCTCCGCGAGCAGACCATGGCCATCGGCGACAACTGGAACGACCTGGAGATGCTCGAATTCGCCGGCCTCCCCGTGCTCATGGAAAATAGCAGCGAGGAGCTCAAGCAGCGGGGCTGGGCGGTCACAGCCAGCAACGACGACAGCGGCGTGGCCACCGCCGTCCGCAGGTACGTGCTTTCCTCCTAGCGAGGCGCCGAGCCGGGCGGCGGAGGCACGGGAGGCGCCTGCGGCGGCGTGCCGCTGCCCGGAGGCTGCCCGCTTCCATCCTGGGTCGGGTCGTAGATGAACTCCCACTCGGAGTAGCGGCCGTAGCCGTGGTAAACCCGGATGGCGCGGGCCTGGCTGTGGCTGGCCACCCCGGCCAGGGGCAACGTGCTCTCGCCTGTTTCGGACTGGCCCGAGCCCCGAGGCGCTTCCCGCTCGTTCGCGGTGCGGCCGCTCTCCGGCTGTCCAGCCGGCCCCTGCCGGGTCAGGGAGCCGATGAACTCGCCGCTCGGGCCAACGCGGATCAGGCGCCAGCGCCCGTCCGGGGTCATGGGGTCGCGGAACTCGCGGCGCAGGAAGCCGCGCTCGTTCGTGCGCAGCAGCTCTTCGAGAGTGCGCGGGTAGCGGCCGAAGGCGCGGTAGAATCGCCCGATGGCCCGCCGGTACTGCTCGCCGCGGAAGATGAGCTCCTCCTCTTTTTCGCGCTGGCCCTGGGTGACGAAGCGAGGGACAGCCGTAGAGAGCGAAATCAGAACGAGCGCAGCCAGCAGCAGAACGATGAGCAAGGCGTAGCCGGACTGGCGCGAGCGCATCTCAGGGCTGCTCCAGGGAAACCACCCAGCGCTGGTTCCCCACTAGGTCTTCCACTTCCACGCTCTCGTTCCGCACTCGCGCCAGGCGATACCGTTTCAGGATGACGTCGCCTTCGGCGGCCACGTAGATTTCATCGCCGTCGGTCAGAAAGACCTGGCGCTTGCCGCCCGCGCTGCTCTCGACGAACCCGTAGAAGCGCACCGGAGCTGGCCGCGGCGGGGCGGCTGCCGGAGGTGCCGCTGCGGTCGCAGCCGCTTGAGCCGGCACCGACGCTGCCTGGGCGGCGTACTCGAAGATGTTGCGGCGGGGGCCCGAGGACACTCCCTTGGTCGGATCGCGCCGGGCAATCTCCAACAAGGAGTCGGGAAAGGCCAAGACTCCCGCTCGTGTCCCTGCCGGAACCCGCGCTGCCTCCCTTTCCGGAGTGGCCGCCGCCGGAGAAGACCGCCGCAGCACATTGATGCTCACAAGTATCCCGACAAGCACCAGCAGCATGCCGAGTTTGGCCTTTTGTGTCATGCCGCGCCTCGTCGGAAGTAGGTGATCAAGCGCATCTCCAAACGCACCTGGCCGCCCCGCGCGCTTGCCAGGGTCAGGCTGCTGGTGAGGTAGAAGTGCGGCGAGCGCTCGAGCTGCTCCAAATAGTCGAGCAGCTCGTCGTACTGGCCCTGGACGCTCGTGGCCATGTCCACGCGCAGCAGCCCGGGCCGCAACCTCTCCACACCCGTCTGGTAGGAGACCCGCCCCAGAAAAACGCCAGAATTCTGGGCGACCTCCTCGAGCTCGGCTGCCACTGCGGAGAATCCGGTGCTCTCCGGCAGGAACCGCTCGCGGCCGAACTGGTCAAGCCGGGGCCCGAAGCCCGGGGCAAGTTCCCGCACCCGCTCGAGCCGCGCCACCTCGGCAGCGCGCGCCGCCACCTCCTGGGCCAGGTGTTCGACCTGGGCGGGTTCGGTTTCGAAGGGCCCCACTGGACGCCGCACCCAGCCGAAATACGCCCCAGCATCGAGAGCGAGCAAGGCCACGAGTCCCAGGGTGATGCCGTGGCGGACAGCGAACAGGCGATTCATTGTCCTGGCCCCTGCATGTAAACGGCGCTGACGCGGGCCACCACGGGATCCGACTCCGGATTCTCGGCCCGCGTCTGGGAGTGCAGCTCAATTTCGCGGAACTTCTGGCCCTCCTCAAGGGCGCGCAGGAAGCGGATGACAGCTTGGGGTGATTCCCCGCCCACCTGCAGCTCCACCT
The DNA here is from genome assembly GCA_016210855.1 of Acidobacteriota bacterium. Classification (GTDB taxonomy): domain Bacteria; phylum Acidobacteriota; class Terriglobia; order Acidiferrales; family 2-02-FULL-67-57; genus 2-02-FULL-67-57. The sequence continues at coordinate 49,174 of JACQTJ010000098.1, forward strand.
GCAAAGGGCCGTCTTCGCGCAGGCTGGGTGAGAGCGTAAGGATGCGCACCCGCGGGGGCAGCCGCTCCTCAAGGTCCGAGAACAGTTGCGCCCAAGAGAGATTCTTCTGGCGGATGAGTCCGTTCATAAACCGGACTCGCTCGAGCAATGCCTGTAGGGCCGGGTGCTGCAGCTCGCTCTCCAGTCGCTCCTGCTCCTTGATGAGCCGGGCCTGCTCGGCCTTGAGCTCGCGCATCCGCGACTGCGCGGTCCTGCGCTCCTGCCACAGGCTTCCGGCGTTGACCCCTACCCAGACGGTTGCCCCCAAGGTAACCACGGCCAGCAGGCCGACGGTCAGCAAGAAGCGCCGGTAGGGGACAAACGGCGCGCTGGCCAGATTGATGGCGCTTCTCATCCCATCTCTCCGCGGACCCAGCCGAGGCTCGGAAGCAGTCGCGCGTCCGGGCTGGCGCCCGACATCGGGGACGGTGGCAGATCAAAGTCTGCGGGATTGAACTCCGTCAGCGTGCAGCCCACCTCGTGCTGCAGCTGCCGTGCCAGCCCCGAGCGACTCCCGACCGCTCCGGCCAGCACCGCCTCGCTGACCGACTGGCCCCACTGGTCCTGGAAATAAACCAGGGCCGGATAGATCTTATCGAAAAGCCGCTCGTCGTCCGAGGAATCTTCCCCGATCGGCAGGGGGAGGCTGCGGAACAGCCGCACGGCACCCTCTTGCGCCACGGCCAGACTCAACGAGGTGCGGTCGCGCTTAACCAGGAGTCGCGGGGAAGCTCCCCAGACATCCATGCCCCCCAGGGCCGCCAGCGTCGAGAGCGTCACCCACCCGGGCTGCAACCCCAGCCCTTCCAGACACTCTTCATACTGCCGCAACAAGTTGCGCAGGCAGACGGCCACCAGAACTTGCTGTCCGCCGGAGTGCCCCGGGTGGGTCTCAAAGGCAAGAGCCGCCGTGCCGACGTCGAACGGGAGGTCTTTGCCGAGCCGCCAGCGCAGCATGGCATCCAGCTCCGCGGAACTCTTCCCCACCTGGTCAAACTCAAGGACAGCGACGCGCGCCACCAGGTCGGGCACGAGCAAGACACAGCGCCGGTGTCCATCAGCCACATCGCCGAGCACCGGCTCCAAAGCCTGACGGAGAGCGGTGGGGTTGGCGATATTCTCGGCGAGTGGCGCCGGGCGGACGGCGCCTTCGGGGAGAGAACGCGCCGCCCAGGCCTCTACGTGCCCCCCACGGTGTCGCACCGCGACCACGTAGTCGGCAGCCACCTCGCAGACCAGGGGAACGTCTCCTGGAGAGGACAGCCAGTTCGCCAGGCGACGAAGAAGCGAGAGGTGGGACCGAGCCAGGGCCATGCCAGCTACACCGTCTCGATGAAGGTGACCTTGTTCAATTCGCGCAAGGTGGTGATGCCAGCGCGGACCTTCTCCACGCCCGACTCCCGCAGGAAACGCATGCCTTCCTGGCGGGCGGCGTGCTTGATTTCCGAGGTGGGCTTGCGGGCAACGATCATCTCGCGGATGGGGTCGCTCAGGTCGAGCAGCTCGCAGATGGCGGTACGGCCGCGGAAGCCGGTGCCGTGGCATTCGACGCAGCCCGTGCCTTCGTAAAAGGGCACGCCCTTCCACTGCTCGTAGGGGAGGCCGCACTCTTCCAAGACCTCGCGCGGATAGCGCACGGCGTGTTTGCAGTTCTCGCAGATGACCCGCACCAAGCGCTGGGCGAGGATGCAATTCAGGGCGGAGACGAAGTTATAGGGCTCCACGCCCATGTTGAGAAAGCGCCCGATAACGTCGACGACGTTGTTGGCGTGGACGGTGGTGAACACCAGGTGGCCGGTCAGCGCCGACTGGATGGCGATCTGGGCGGTCTCGAGGTCGCGGATCTCGCCGACCATGATCTTGTCCGGGTCGTGCCGCAGGATGGAGCGCAGGCCGCGGGCGAAGGTCAGGCCCTTGCGCTCGTTCACCGGGATCTGGGTGACGCCCTTGATCTGGTACTCGACCGGGTCCTCAATGGTGAGGATCTTGTCCTCATCGGACTTGATCTCGGAGAGCGCGGCGTAGAGGGTGGTGGTCTTGCCGCTGCCTGTGGGCCCGGTGACCAACACCATCCCGTAGGGCTCGCGGATGTAGCGGCGGAACTTCTTGAGCTCCGCCTCGGCAAAGCCCACCACGTCCAGGTTCAGGGTGCGGAACTTTTCGCTCAGGGATTCCTTGTCCAGGATGCGCAGCACCGCATCTTCGCCGTGAATGGAGGGCATGATGGAAACGCGGAAGTCGATGGGCCGGCCCTTATAGCGGACGCGGAAGCGCCCGTCCTGGGGGACACGGCGCTCGGCGATGTCAAGCTCGGACATCACCTTGATGCGCGAAATGATGGCGGCGTGCCATTCCTTGGCGAGCGGAGCCATGGCGGGGTGGAGCACCCCGTCAATTCGGTACTTGACCACCACTTCGCTGTCCCCGGTTTCGATGTGGATGTCGCTCGCCCGCCGCTCCAGAGCGTTGAAGATGGTCGAGTCCACCAGGCGGATGACGGGGCTGTTGTCGGTGTCGCGGGTGAGTCGCTCGCCGGAGATGGTTTCCTCGCTCTCGTCCGTCTCCCGCACCACGTCCAGCCGAAAACCTTCGGTCACCTCTTCCAGCACTCGCTGCGACTGCTCGCTTTTTTTGAGGATGTCGGCGATCTGCTCCCGGGTGGCCACCTTGACCACTACATTCCGTCCCAAGCGCACGGCCAGGTCGTCGGCCACGAAGAATTGGCTAGGGTCGGCCATGGCCACCACCAGAGTCCCGTCGGTGGCCTCGAGGGGGATGAAGTTGTGCCGGAACATCAGATCCACGGGGATCAGGCGAAAGAGGTCGGAGTCGATGCGCTGCCGGGTGAGGTCCACGAACTCACAACGGTAGCGGGCGGCGAGTTGCCGGGCGCGTTCGACTTCGTCCGGCACCGGGCTGGTGGGATGGGGGGGGTCGGTGGACATCGTGGTCTCCTAGCGCACCAGGGTTCCCATGGAAAAGATGGGCAAATACAGGGCAATCAAGATTACCAACACCGTTCCCGCCACCACCAGCAACAGCAGCGGCTCCACCAGTGCCAGCAGCGCCGCCAGCTGGGCGCTCAACTCCTCCTCGTAGAATTCCGCCACGCTGTTGAGCATCTGGGGGAGGGCGCCTGTGCTTTCGCCCACTTCGACCATCTCGGTAAGGAGACCCGGGACGACGCCGGTGGCGGCCAGGGCGGCGTGCAGGCTCTGACCCTCGCGCACCTGCCGGGTGGCACTGGCGACGGCGCGGCGCAGGACCGGGCTTTCCATAGCGCCGCCCGCGACTTCGAGCGAGGCGACCACCGGGATGCCGCCGGCAAGCAGCGTGCTGAGCGTGCGGCAGAATTGCGCCAGACGGAACCGCAGCAGGATGCCGCCCACCACGGGCAGCTTCATCCGCATCTGGTCGAGCGCGCGCGCCCCGGCTTCGGTGCGGGCAGCCAGCAGACCAGCGGTCACCAGCGCTCCCGCCAAGAGCGCCACCAGCAGGACAGAGTCCTTCACCTGCAGGGCAAACGCAACCACCATCACCGTCAAGGCCGGCAGGACGGCATTCATCTCCGTGTACAGCCGGGAGAACTGGGGGATGACATAGATGATGACAAAGCTGAGCACGACCGCCGAGACCAGTACCAGCAGAGCGGGATAGACGAGGGCAGTGAGCAGACGGCGGCGCACGCTGCTCGTAACCTTAAGGTAGCTGACGTAGTAGTCGAGTACGCCCGCCAAGTTGCCGCTGCGCTCGCCGGCGAGCAGGGAGGCGGTGTACACCGCGGGAAAGACTCCCTGAGCCTCAAAGGCCTCCGACAGCGAAGCGCCTCCGTGGACGCGCTCGCGAACTGCGGTGAGCAGGGCCCGCAGGGCCGGACGGGCCGCCCGTTCGGCCAGCAGTTCGAGTCCTCGCAGAATGGGCAGGCCGGCGCGGATGAGGGTAACGAACTGCTGGTTGAAAAGCAGGAAATCGTTGCTGGGCAGCCGCCGGCGCGCTGGCCAGCGCCAGCGGATGCCAGAAACGGCGTTGGCCCGCACCGAATAGATGAGCAGGCCCTTTTGAGCCAGCCGCCGGCGCACTTCGGCTTCCGACTCGGCCGACTCCACCTGCACGGAAACCTGGCCGCGGGCGTCCGCTACCTTGCAGACAAACTCACCCATCGGGTCCCTGATCCCAACCGCAACCTGTGAGTCTAGCACCGGGCGGGCCGCGAAGGAAAGTCGAAGGCCTCGAAAGCCCCTCAGGAGGGGCCTTCGTCGAGCCAGGCAGTCCCGGGCGGCACCCGCAACCGGAAGAGGTCCGGCGGCAGTGGTTGGCCTTCCCGCCAGCGGCGGAAGTGGAATTCCATCAGGCTGCCATCGCGCTGGCGGATTTCGATGCGCAGCACCTGGTAGCGGTCGTTGAGGTCGAGCCAGACTTCTTCGAAGGCCTGCTTTTTGGAACGGGCGCGGCCGCGCAACTGCCAGCGGACGGAGCCCTCAAGCTCGTGGACGCGAACCAACTGCATTCGGTCGAACATTCTTTCCAGTTTCACCCGCCCGAGCAGCAGGGCAAAGGTCGCTTGCCATTCCGGGGCCTGCTTGATGCGCTGGCGGCGGGCTTGCTGCTCGGCGGGGACGTAAAGGTAGGCGTATTCCCCATCCGTCAGGAAAAGCTTTGGCTCGGGAGAATCGTAGTCCCAGCGCATGCGGCCAGGCTTCTGGAAGTAGACGCGGCCCGATTCGACCAGGGTGGTCGAGCCCAGGGTGTAGCGCTGCACGAAGTGGGCTTCGAGCGTCCGGGTGCGGTTGTAGTGCTGCTCGACGCCTTGGACGATTTCCTTCAGGCTCGGCTCGGCGGGGGCGGCCGGGCCGCCAAGTAGCAAGCCTACCAGCAGAGAGGCCAGCTGCCGGCTCACTTTTCCCGTCCTAGGGTGGAGGTGGTGATGGGGCTCTGGGGGTCGAGCCGAACGCGCCCCTGCGGGCCGAGACGGTATGGATAGCCCACAGGATCGGCCGGGAGCCGCCGCAGGAGACCGGCGGCGACAAGCTCCTGGAAAGACTGCGCCGGCTTGCCGGTCTGCTTCCGGTAGCGCTCGAGGAGGGTGTGGAGGATTTCGATGTCGTCATCCACCTGAAGACCGGCCAGATGATCGAGGGCATTGTCGCGGACCATGCGGTCCTTGGTGCTGTTGTAGAGCTCGGTCCAGAGGAAGCGGGCCCAGCGACGGCTGCCGCCCTCGGCAGCGATCTGGGCGGCCATGACCCGCATCCAAGGGCCGGCTCCTGGCTTGTCGGCCCCGCTGTAGAAGGCCTCGGCGGCCCGCGAGTAGTCCTTCAGGCTGCGGTAATAGACGAAGCCCAGGTCGTACCACAGGCGCCAGTCATCGGGGTGCTGCTGGAGGCCCTTTTGAAGCAAAGCAATGGCCTTTTCGGGCTGGCCGGGCCCGCGGGGGGGCTCCTCGGTCAGGAAGATGGAGCCGAACCGATAGGCCCAGATGAACTCGGGGTCGAGGGTGGTGGTGATGTCGAGCAGGGGATAGAGAAGCGTGTAGCCCTGCGTCCCCAGGCGCTCGCGGCCGAAGTGCTGCACGGCCCGGGTCCAATAGATGCAGGCCAGCAGGCCGTCGTAGCCCATCGCCAGCCGCTTGACCCACTGAGGCGAAGACAAGTAGAGGAGCTGCTGCTCGGTGCCCCGGTCCGCCAAGGCATCGTCGATGCACTTCTGTAAGCAGACGATTCCATAACCACCCACAAGGGCGACGAGCACTGCCCCCGGGAGCCAGCGACGGACAGGAATCATGACAGCTATTTCAAGTTGCGGTTCTGCAGGATGAGGGCGCTCGCCGCCAGCACCAGACCGATGTAGAGGGCGGCGTAGGCGGTGTTCAGCCAGACGAGGGCGGCCGGGACAGGCTGGCCGTGGGCGACGCTCGAGATGACGTTGAAGTTGCGGAAGTTGGGGACTAGGTAATAGACGGCGTTGGTGACCAACCCAAGCCAGGGGATCTCAACGAAGCGGGTCAGCTCGCGGATGTCGTCGGCCAGGCTGCCGCCAATGAATAGTCCCAGGGTGAAGGCGGCCGAGAGCACCGGCGAGGAGAAGCTGGAGAATAGCAGGGCCAGGGCGGTAACCAGCAGCAGCTCGAGAAAGACAAAGTAGATGGCCACCAGCAGATAGGTGTCGGGCCCCGCCAAGCTGCGCTTGACGTAGTACAGCGCCCCGTAGAAGCCCACGGTCATCAGGGCGATGTTGACGAACAGCGTCAGCCCCAGGCCGCAGAACTTTGCCAGGATGAACTCACTTCGCCGCACCGGCTTGGCGAACAACACATAGAGAGTGCGCTTGTCCATTTCCTTGTAGACCAGCCCGATGCCGATGAAGATAGCGATGGCCAGCCCGAAGAACGTCATCGCAGTCAACCCCAGGTTCACCACGATGAGCTCTTCGATCTGGATGGAGATCTGGCCAAAGAGGACGGCGGTTCCCATCAGCAACAGGGCGAAGACAATCAGGTTGTAGAGGACGCGGTCGCGCACTGCTTCCCGGAACGTGTTCAGGGCGATGACCGCCACTCGCTGCATGGCCTAGAGCCTCTTGATGAGGTCAGGCACCTTTTCGGTGCCGAACTCCTGGAAGAAGTAGTCTTCCAGGGAGGGGCGCACCGGGTTCACGGCCACCAGGCGGCCCTGTTTCTGGCGGACGCACTCGATAACGGCGTAGAGCTTGTCGTCGGGGACGGTCAGGTTGAGCTTGTCGCCGGCGATGCGCACCCCGTCGGTGAGCCGGCGCAACTCTTCGACCAGTCCCGGGGAGGGCTGGGCCACCACCACCTCGCTGGCCTGCACCTTCATCTTCAGGATGTCGTCGAGTCCGCCCAAGCCATGGAGGCGGCCGCGGTTCAGGATGGCGACGCGGTCGCAGAGGGCCTCGACATCCGGAAGCACGTGCGTTGAGAAGCAGATGGTCTTGCCGGCGGCGTGCAGTTCCAGGATGAGGTCGCGGACCTCGCGGCGGCCGACGGCGTCCAGGCCCAGCATCGGCTCGTCGAGGAAGACCAGGTCGGGGTCGTTGATGATGGCCTGGGCGATGCCCACTCGCTGCAGCATCCCGCGGGAAAAGTTGCGCAGGGCCACGTCGGCGGCTTCGACCAGACCCACCCGTTCGAGCAGCTCGCCGACACGACGCCGGCGCTCGCTGCGGGACTGGCCGAAGAGCTGCCCGCAGTAGTCGAGGAACTCCCGCGCGGTCAGGTAGTCGTAGAAGTAGGGGGACTCAGGGAGGAAACCGATGCGCTGGTGGGTCTCAATGTTCTCGAAGGGCTGTCCGAGCAGCCGGGCGGTGCCGGCAGTGGGATAGATGAGGCGCATCAGCAGCTTGAGGGTGGTGCTCTTCCCGGCCCCGTTCGGGCCCAGCAGTCCGAAAACCTCGCCAGCTTGAACGGTGAGGTCCAAATGGTCCAGGGCGCGGCGGTAGCTCTTCCGCCAGAAGCCGCGGGGATAGTCCTTGGTGAGATTGATAATCTCAATTGCGACCATACTCGGACACTTCCCTGGATTCTAGCCAAAAAAAGAGAACCCGCCAAGCGCTCCTGCCCAGGTCCGCTAGCGGCCCGGCTTGCCCTCCGGCCGGCCGCCAGGGGCGGTGCCCCTGTGCTCATCGAGCCACCGGGCCACCTGCTCCGGCTCGGTGAACTCGCCGCCCAAGAGCGCGAGAACCAGGTCGTGCGACAAGACGGTGTTGAACGGGGGCTCGTAGGTGACAGCCCGGGTCTGTCCCGGCAGGCGGAAAAGAAACGGGACGCGAGGGTCGCGCTTCCCGTCCAGGCTGACCGACCCGGGCCAGGCATGGTCCGAGGAGAGCAGAATCGCGGTTCGCTCCCAGAGGCTTGCCTCCTCCAGAGTTTGGCGCAGCTCGGCCAGGGTGCGGTCGACGAGAGCCAGGTTATCCAAATACCAGCCTTTGGACTGCCGGACGTCCCCGAACTCCCCGGTGCGGCGATCGTAGATGGGGGGACCATGCGGCACGGGGACATGCACGAAAACCAGCCCGAGGGCGGCATCCCCGGCCATTTTGCGAGCGCTGGCGTGAA
>JACQTJ010000099.1 GCA_016210855.1 Acidobacteriota bacterium
GACCGGAGCCGCGCACATGGTCCGCCACGCTCTCCAACGCCTGCAAGCCGGTTGAATCAATGGCCGTCATATTGCGAAGTCGGAGAATGATGATGGGCGGCAACTCCGACAGGCGCGACACAATTCCGTCGATCTTGTCGGTGGCCCCGAAAAGAAACGGCCCATGGATTCGGACGATGGTGACGTAGGCCGGAATTTTCTTGTGTTGCAGGCTGTGAGCCAGCCCGTCCTGAAGATACTCCTCCGTGACCTCCGACACCGTGGTCGTGGTCGTGACTTTCCGGATGAACACCAGCGCCGCCAGGATCATTCCCACTTCAACGGCCACGGTCAGGTCAGCGAATACCGTCAACAGGAACGTCGCGGCCCACGTTCCCACCTCCAGGCGCGACAGCTTCAAGAGTTCGGGAATCTCCCGCCATTCACCCATGTTGTAGGACACCACCAGCAGAATGGCCGCCAGTACGGAGAGGGGAATGAACGTCGCCAGGGGCGCGGCGAACACAACAATGGCCAGCAGCGTGACCGCATGGATCATGCCCGCCACCGGAGTCTTGGCCCCGGAACGGATGTTCGCCGCGGTTCGAGCGATGGCCCCCGTCGCCGGCAGGCCGCCAAAAAGAGGAGAAAGAATGTTGGCCGCCCCTTGCCCCATCAGTTCTACGCTGGGATTGTGCTTGTCTCCGCTCATGCGATCCGAAACCACGGCGGACATGAGCGATTCAATCGCTCCCAAGATGGCTACGGTGACGGCAGACGAGATCAGAGGGCGAAGCAAATCGAGGCGATACTGGGGAACCTCCAGTGTCGGCAACCCCGAGGGAATGCCCCCAAAGCGCGTTCCAATCGTTTCCACGGGGAGCTTGAAGAGGAGAACAGACGCTGTGCCCACGAAAAGGGCAACAATGTAGCCTGGCACTCTCTTCACATAGCGCATGAAAAAGAGAATCAAGAAGAGAGCGACAATTCCCAAACTCGTCTCCACTACCGAAAAGGACGGAAAGTTACGAGCCAGAACCTCCATTCGAGACCAGAACTCGCCGGGCACTTTTTCTATCTTCAGACCAAAGAAATCCTTGATTTGGGTGCTGGCTATGATCACAGCAATGCCGTTGGTGAAACCCACTACTACCGGACGCGGGATAAACTTCACCGCTGTGCCCAAACCGGTGGCTCCGAGGATGACCAGAATAATTCCGGCCATCAACGTACACATGAACAGCCCATCTATGCCGTATTTCGCGACAATGCCATAGACAACCACAACGAACGCTCCGGTGGGACCTGCGATCTGCGTGGTTGATCCTCCCAAGGCAGAAACTGTGAAACCAGCGACAATCGCACAGTACAGACCTGCTTGCGGGGGCAATCCCGAAGCAATCGCGAATGCCAGGGCGAGAGGCAGCGCCACCAGCCCCACCGTTACCCCAGCCAGAAGGTCGGAGACAAAGATCCGCCTGGTGTACGTTTTCAAAGCTAAGACTGATTTGGGAAGCCACTCATTCATAGTGTTAGTTGGTGATGCTCCTACGAAACCGGAGTCCGTGTGACGTGCCCGGCGAGGATTGTACCACTGGCAATGCTCGTTTCCGGCTATCCCCCCAAAGGCTGGGCAGTTCCCTTTTGACCGGCACTTCCCGCCGGCTTTTTCTGGTGGGCCTCTACTTATGCTAGGATGAATCCTGTCTATGGGTCTTGTTCAGCTTCCCGTCATTCAGCCCGGCCCACCGTCCCGCTTTGTGGGACCGAGACCTCCCTGGCTGAAGGTGCGGATTCCCGGCGGGGAGAAGTACAACGCCCTGAAAGCGCTGGTGCAGCGCCAGGGACTGCACACCGTCTGCGAGTCGGCCCGCTGCCCGAACGTGGCCGAATGCTGGGGACACGGCACCGCCACCTTCATGATTCTCGGCAACCTGTGCACGCGCGCCTGCGGCTTTTGCGCCGTGCCCCACGGCAAGCCCCTTGGGCTCGACACCGATGAGCCGCGCCGGGTGGCTGAAGCCGTGGCTACCATGGGGCTCGACTACGCCGTCATCACCTCGGTCAACCGCGACGACCTCGCGGACGGCGGGGCCTCTATCTTTGCCGACACCATCCGCGCCATCCGCCGCCTCGTCCCCAGTTGCAAGGTGGAGGTCCTCATCCCCGACTTCCGCGGCAACTGGGAAGCGCTCGCCACGGTGGTCGCGGCCGCGCCCGAAGTCTTGAACCACAATACCGAAACCGTGCCGCGGCTCTACCGCGGCGTCCGTATGGGGGCTGGCTACGAGCGGTCGCTCGAGCTGCTGCGCCGCGCCAAAGAGCTCGCGCCCGCGATGCCCACCAAGAGCGGCATCATGGTCGGCCTGGGGGAAACCTACGCAGAAATCCTAGAGACCCTGCGGGATCTGCGCGCCCAAGAGGTCGACATCATCACCGTCGGCCAGTACCTTCAGCCCACCCGCCAGCATCTACCCGTCGTCCGCTTCTACCCCCCGGACGAGTTCGCCCAGATCCGCCGCGACGGCTTGGCCCTGGGCTTCAAGCACATCGAGGCCGGCCCGCTCGTCCGCTCCTCCTACCACGCCCACGAACAAGAGACCGCCGCGGCGAACCTCAGGGGCTAAAGCCCACTTTCTTTTGCCCGCCTTCCGGCACGGCTGAAGCCGTGCCCTGACGCATCTGTGGTTCCCCCCTCAGTCGTCGCATTTCGCCCCACGCAACGCTCCACAGGGCGAAGCACTCCACCGCAAAGGGCGGGAAGCCCAAATAACCCAGCAGCGGCATCTCAAACATCTTCACCTTCTGGAAGATCGGGAAGATGTACACCCAGCGCGCCCCCGCCCAGTAGTTCCAGAACTCCCACAGCAGCCCGCAGATGAGCCCCGCGCAGAACAGCGCATAGAGCCGCTGGCCGTGGTTCTGTTCAAGATCGCGCAGGAGCGAGTCGTGCCCGCGCGCGTAGTTGACCGGCTCAAGCAAAAGCGCAAAGCCCAGCCACACCAGAGCGAAGAGATACGCCGCCCAGCGCACTGGGACAAGGAGCGGAACCGCAAGAAAGGCAGCGCCCACCCACATCACCACGCGGCGTTGGCGCAGGAAGAAGCGCCAGCCGCGCGCCGAAGCTTTCTCAAACCAGCCGAGCGCGGCCACGAGGTCGGCGGTTTCGAGCAGCGCCGGGATGATGGTGGCGAAGGCCCAGGTCGAGCCCAGCGCCTGCTCCCAGAGTGGCTCCGGCATCCCCACGTACATCCAGTTTTGCAAGCGCCAGTTGTAGGCCTCGAAGAGGAGCCAGAGCGGCACCGAGCAGAAAGCCATCCAGGCAAACTCCCGCGGTGTGGAGCACAGGCGGGAGCGCCCCCGCAGGGCGAACACCGCCGCATCCACTGCCAGCAGGTAGCCTGTCCAGGCGATTGGGGTGAAGTAGGTGGGCACCGGTTCCAGTGCGCGGAAGAGGAGCAGCTCACCAGCGAGGAGGAGGGCCCAGCCGGCGTAGCCATAGGGCGGATACGGCCGCGCCCGCGGGCGACTCCAGGTGCCGAGGACGAGCAGCGTCACCGCCGCCACCGTCGCCGCCACCCCTAGGGTTGTCAACGACGCCACCATCGCGCCCTACCTTAACGCACCTGCTATTCCGAACGAAGCGAGGAATCTGCTTTTCTCTTTCCCGGCGGCAGCCTCTGCGGCTATGCTGGCAGGCCTTCCATGGCGGCCCCGAACCCAACCGCAACCGAAGAACGCCTCATCCGCGGCCTGGGCCTGAAGGAAGCCACCGCCCTCAATATGATCGACATGGTGGGCATCGGGCCCTTCATCACCGTCCCGCTGATTCTCGCCGCCATGGGCGGCCCCCAGGCGATGCTGGGGTGGCTCTTCGGGGCGCTGCTCGCCCTCTCGGACGGCCTGGTCTGGGCCCAGCTCGGCGCGGCCATGCCCCACGCTGGCGGCACCTACGTCTTTCTCCGCGAAGCCTTCGGCCCGCGCGGCTGGGGGCGACTGCTCTCCTTCCTTTTCATTTGGCAGATGCTCTTCCGCGCCCCGCTCTCCATGGCCTCGGGGCTCATCGGCTTTGCCGACTACGCCGACTACTTGCTCCCCGGGCTGCTGGCGGCCGACGGCTCCCGCACCCTCGAGCACCGGCTGCTCGCCGGCGGCCTCGGCCTCTTCATCATCCTCCTGCTCTACCGCCGCATCACCGCCATCGGCCGGATGTCGCTCTACCTCTGGGTCATCATCTTCGGCACCATTGCCTGGATCATCGTGGGCGGCCTCACCCATTTCAACGCCGCCGCCGGGCTCGACTTCCCCGTCGAGGCCTTCGACTTCTCCCGTTTCGCCTTCTGGAGCGGGCTCGGCAGCGCCATGCTCATCGCCATCTACGACTACCTCGGCTACCAGAACGTCTGCTACCTGGGCGCTGAAATCCGCGAGCCCGCCCGCGTCATTCCCCGCGCCATCATCATCTCCATAGTGGGCATCGCCGCCCTCTATTTCGTGATGAATCTCTGCCTCATCAGCGTCATTCCCTGGCGAGAAGCGCTGAACTCGAAGTACCTGGTCTCGACCTTCATGGAGCGGCTCTACGGCCTCACCGCCGGGCGGGTGGTGACCGCGCTCATCCTCGTGGCCGCCTTCGCCTCCGTCTGGTCGCTCATGCTCGGCTACTCCCGCATCCCCTACGCGGCCGCGCTCGACGGCGGCTTCTTCCGCCTCTTTGGCCGCGTCCACCCCGAAAAACGCTTCCCCTACGTATCCCTCCTGGCCGTGGGGGGCGTGACCGTAGCCTTCAGCCTGCTCTTCAAGCTCCTCACCGTCATCAAAGCCTTGATGGCCATCCGCATCCTGATTGAGTTTGTCGCCCAGGCCATAGCCATCTTTGTTCTGACCCGCGCCGGAATGAAATTCCCCTTCCGGATGTGGCTCTATCCCCTGCCGGCCCTGGCAGCCATCGCCATGTGGGTGGGGCTCTTCATCGCCACGGGAGAAACCTTTATCCTGATTGGTCTCGGGGTTCTGGCCCTGGGGATGGTGGTTTATCTGGTTCGCGCGTATGTGCTGGGAGAGTTTCCCTTCGCCCCGCCGGCGCTGAGCCCGGAATGAAACTGCGCAGCCAACTGGCCGCGGTCCTGCTTGCCGCCCTGCTGGGCGCGACCGTCGTGGCTCGCGCCGCGTCAGCCCTGGAGCGCGACGCCCGGCTGGCCCGCCTGCCGCGCCTCAGCACCATCGTCTATGTCACTGCTCACCCGGACGATGAAAGCGCCGCCATCCTCACTTATCTTGCCCGCGGCCTGCACGCCCGCGTCATCCTCGTGGCCGCCACCCGTGGCGAAGGCGGGCAGAACCAGGTTGGGCCCGAACTGGGTGAGGAGTTAGCCTGGGTGCGCACCCGCGAACTGCGCCAAGCTGCCGCCGGCTACGGCGTCGAGGTCCGCTTCCTCAGTGCCGAGGACTTCGGCTACTCGAAGTCAGTCCCAGAGACCTTGAAGCTCTGGGGTGAGGAGAAACTGCTCGGCGAGTTGGTGTACCAGATTCGGGACCTCAAGCCCGTCGCAGTCATCTCCCACTGGTCGGGCACAACCCGTGACGGCGGCGGGGCGCATCACCAGGCAGCCGGCATGCTCACCCAGCGCGCCGTCCGCGCCACCGCTGACCCTGAGGCCTTCCCCGAGCAACTCAAGCAGGGGCTTCTGCCCTGGCAGCCGCGCTACTTCCTGATTCGCACTTTCAATCCCGACGACGGCCCGGTGCTTCCGGTTCCGGTGGACCAGCCCTCTCCGGTGGCCGGAAAGACGTACGAGCAGCTGGGCTGGGAGGCTTTCCGCAACCACCGCAGCCAGGGTATGGGCGACATCGATCTGCGGGCGGTGAGCTTTCTGCGCCGTTATTATCTGCGAGTGGAGGCCACGCTCCCCGAAGGCGTGCCCGCCCCCGCAGGCGTGGCGGAGCTTGCCCCCGACCTGGCCGTCCTAGCCGACCTGTTCCCGTCGGTGCCCTCGCTCGCCACCTGGCGGGAACGTTTGTCCCAAAGCGTCGAGCTCGCGGAGCGCGCCCGCCAACTCTCCGGCGACGACAAGCCCGCTGATGCGGCCCTGGCGCTCCTCGAAGCCACCGGGCTGCTGGCCGGGCTGCGCCGGGAGCTCGAGGGTGAGCCGGCCACGCCTGAGCTCGGCCGGGCCGCGGCCTGGGTGACGGAAAAGCAGGACGAGTTCTTCGAAGCCGCCGGGGCACTGGCCGGAGTCGAGCTCGAAGCCCTCACCGATCGCGCCGCGCTCACCCCCGGCGAGCGCGTCTGGGTCCGGGTTGCCCTCAAGGTGGGCCGGCCCGAAGTCTTCCGCGCCGCCGCGCTCAAGCTGGACTGGTTGCAGGTAGTCGTCCCCGGGGACTGGGAGCTCGAGCCGGCGGGAAGCGGCGCTTCCGGGGAGAGCGCCGAATACGTTGTCGATGTCCCGGCGAGCGCTGATCCCGCGAACGCGCCCTTTCCAAGCCTGCAAGCGCGCGCACAGGTGAGAAGCGGAACCCTGAGCTTTCGCCTCACGGAGCCGGTGCGGGGCCTCGGCCGGTCGGCAAGCGGCGAGGCGGTCCTCGAGCCGGTCAGGCTGATGCCTGCCGTCACGCTTGCGGTGGCGCCACCCCTGCGCCTACTGCGCACCGCCCCAGGCGAGACCACGCAGGAAGTCTGGGTGCGGGTCGAGGGTCATCGTCCCGGCCTGGGCAAAGTTTCCGTCTGGCTCGATGTCCCGAGCGGCTGGTACACGCCGCTGCCGCAGGAGATTGACCTCGAGACGGTCGGCTCCGCCA
>JACQTJ010000101.1 GCA_016210855.1 Acidobacteriota bacterium
ACTCGCGCAGGTCCGCTCTCGAGGAAAAGGGTCTTCGCCCAGGGGGAATCTTGGGTGATTTTAACAAGATCCTCTGTTGTCCATTGCGTGAAGGGCTTTTCGAGCCACGACTCTCCCGCCCACAAGAAGGCAGCACCGAGTAGAAGGAGGGGGAGGTTGCGGACAACCACTCTATTCCTCACGTGTTCGCCCCTCCCTACGGCGCACGCGGCCGCCTCACCAGTGGTTGTAGGGGGTGCCTTCGCTGGAGAGGGCGGTGGAGCCGGAGCGGACCTCGCTGATACCGCTCTCGGTCTGCTCGGGCGAGATGACTAAATCGGAGTACTCGACCCCCCAGGTGTCGGTGCGGCCGGTGATGTCCTTGGGAATGGCCCGCAGGTAGCCTTCACTGACAAGCTCCTCGAGCGAGCCGGGCGGCCGCTGTTTGTCGAGGGTGAACTGCTCGATCGTCGAGCGCAGCACGAAGAGGTTCTCCCGCAGCGCCGTTTCCCGGGCCCGCAGGATGGACTGGCGATAGCTGGGGATGGCGAGCGACAGCAGGATGCCGATGATGGTGATGACCATCAGCATCTCGATCAGCGTAAAGCCTGCCGGGGAGCGGCGCCGCGCGCTCATTCCAGCCTACCAGTCCGAGTAGCGGGTGCCGTCCAGGGCCACACCGCCGCTGCGAGTGCACACATCGAAGACGTTCTTGCCGTTCCAGAAGCGGGCGTCAGGCGGGTCTTGGACACCGCGCAAGCTCCAGTCGGTGGAGTTCGTCATCGGGTCCACCGGGATGCGCCGCAGGAAGCGGATGCGGCGGCCGGGCGCGCCGGAGAGCGGTACGCCTTCGACCAGGGTCTCGAGGTCGGGCGGGTAGCCTTCCGTGTCCGCCTGGACGGCGACCAGGCCGCGGTCGGCGGCGTCCTTGTAGCGATCAATGGCGCTGCGCAGCTCGCGCAGAGCACGCCGCAGCTCGATTTCCTTGTCGCGCTTGATTTTGACCCGCGCCAGGGGCAGGGCCATGGTGGCGAGCACGAGCAGGATGGCGCTGGCGGCCACGAGCTCGAGCAGGGTGAGCCCGGCTTGGCGGCGATGAGGGGAATGACGAAACATCGGGCTCGGGGCTACTCGACGACCACTTCTCCCCCCGCCGTTTCCAGCCCCAGCGGGCGGCGCTGGGAGTCGCGGGCCGCGATCTGCTGGATGACGAGCTGGGTGCGGGCCGCGACCAGTCCCCGGAAGACCAGCGTGACCAGGGTGCCGCGGCCGGTAACCCCGCTGGCGCCGGGAGCGCGGCTGAGGGAAATGATGGCCGTGCCGCTTTCCTTGTCCACGCGGTGGACCAGAGCGGCCGGTTGCTCGCCTCCCAGCAGGCCGCCGTGGTGGACTTCCGCGAGCTCGACCACCGCCGGATCAAAGCTGAGCACGAAAGGCACGGAGAAGAGGTCGCGGACGTTTTCGACCACGACATCCACGGCCACGCTCTGGCCCGGGGAAACCCGGGCCGGGGCGGGCTCGAAGCGGATGCTGGCCGGGCCTTGAACCTCGGGCGGGCTCGGCGGCTGGGGCTGCGGTTCCGGCGGCGCCGAAGGCGGCACGGTTGGGGGCGTAGGGGCTTCGGCGGGGCGGGGCAGGGCAACGGTCTCGTCGGTGCCCACGGCCAGCGGGCGGAGGTTCGCCGCGGTGATTTCCGGCAGGCGCAGAATGCGCGGGGTCAAGACAATCAACAGCTCATTCTCCTGCGACTCTTTGCGCTCGCTGCTGAACAGGTAGCGCAGGAAGGGAATCCGCGCCAGGCCCGGCCATCCCTCCAGCGTCGTGATCTCGGTTTGCTCGATGATGCCACCGAGGATGTTGACTTCGCCTTCGCGCAGGCGGATCTCGTGCTCGATAACGCGCTGGCCAAAGATGGGCTGGTCAATCCCGCCGATGTTGACCCGGCCGGTGATGGACGAAACCTCCACCTTGAGCTTCAGGGTAATCTCGCGGCTGGAGTGCACCCGGGGCGTGACGTCCACGTTCACGCCCACGTCCTTGAACTGGAACTGGGTGTTGACCAGCGGGTTGATGCCCACCCCCCCGATGCCCGGCTGGAAGCTGCCGGTGGCGAACGGGACGCTGTCGCCGATCTTGAGCTTGGCCGTCTGCCCTTCGGTCACCCGCACCTGTGGGTTCTGGATGACCTTCGTGGTGGCGTCGGTCAAAAGCGCCATAGCGGTGGCGCTGGGCAGGATGAGGCTGTAGTCGGCGGTGGAGAGCCGCTGGAGCTCGTCCAGGGCAAGCTGGTTCTCGCCCTGGCCGGTGCCAGCCCGCGGGGTGAAGATGAGCGGGACGGAGGTCGAAGGCAGGATACCGAGCTCCCGGGCCCGGTCGCGTCGGGCCTGCAAGACCGCCACCTGAACCAGGACTTCGGGCTTGGCTCGGTCAATGTCGCGGATGATTTTCTCGGCGACCGCCAGCTTGTCCGGGGTATCGCGCATGATGATGGCATTCTGGGCGGTGCTGGGGGTGATGCGCCGAATGTCGAGGAGCTGGCGGATGGCCTGCACAATCTCGTTCAGCTCCGCCGCCTGCATGGTGTTGGAGAGGTAGAAGGTGCGGATGATCTGGTCTTCGTAAGCTTTCCGCTTCTGGGGATTGTCGGGAATCACCATGATGGTGTTCGGGGTGACCGCCTTCCAGAAGGTCTTGGTCATCAGGCCGAGGATGTCGAGGGCCTGCTCAACGGTGGCCTGGGTCAGGTCCACCGTCACCCGTCGCGGTTGGAACTCGGTGTCAAAGACCACGTTCAGGCCGGCAAGCCGGCCGATGGTTTCGAACACCCGCCGGGCGTCTTCCGTCATGCGCAAGTTGAGCGGGGTGCGGGAGACCGGTTGCAGTTGAGGCGGCCCGGAAGGAATCTCGGCGAGCGGAGCGCCCAGGGATTCGCGGGCGGCGGCCTGGGGTTCGGCCTGGCGCTGGGCGACGATGAGCTCCAGGGTGCGGCGCAGCTCCTGTTCGGCGACGAAGCTCGAGGGGTCGATGGCCACCGCCTTCTCGAACTCGGCCGCCGCCGGCTCGAGCAACCCCTGGTCGCGCAGCTTGTGTCCCCGGTCGACGTGCATCTGCGCGGCCTCGAAGCGCAGCCGCCGGGCCTTGATCTGATAGTCGGTGTTGCGCGGGTCAGCTTTGAGCGCCCGCTCGTAGTGGATCAATGCGGTGTCGTAGTCCCGAGCGAGCTCGGCTTCCTGTCCCATCTTGTAGTCAGCCGAGCCGCGCGGGCAGCCGGTCGCAAGCAGCGTGACCAGTAGCAGCCCGGTCATCGCAAAAGGCCGGTTTCTCATGGCTTCCCCTTGAGTTCTCCCCTAAGCCAATTTTTTCAGTCTAGCGGCTTCGGTGCAGGTGTCAATAAGGTTTTCCACAGTCAGGCCATCTCCCGCCCTCAGGTTCGGCTATCTTATTGATTTCACACGATATATCGACTGTTTGATCCATTCCAGTTCAATAGCCTGTAGAAGGCAATGGTGCTAAGCCAGTGTCCTTGCACCGCTCACTGCCCCTCACGTAAGATGACTCCGGTGGCCAAAAAGCCGAAAGCCGAGAAGCCCCAGCAGCCGGCGCGTCCGAATCGGGGGCGCAAGATCGTGGCCGAAAACCGCCAGGTCCCCTACAAATACCACGTTCTGGAGCGCTTCGAAGCCGGCATGGTGTTGAGCGGGACGGAGGTGAAGGCCCTGCGGGAAGGGCGGGCCATCCTCCGCGACGCCTACGCACTGATCAAGGCTGGCGAGGCCTGGCTGCTCAACTGCCACATCAGCGCCTACAGCCACTCCGGCTACGCCGGCCACGATCCACTCCGCACCCGCAAGCTCCTCCTCCACCGCGAGCAGATCAACAAGCTCCGCGGCCGCGTCGAAGAGAAAGGACTGACCTTGGTGCCCCTGCGCCTCTACTTCAAGAACGGCCGGGCCAAGTGCGAGCTCGCCCTCGCCAAGGGCAAGAAAGTCTTCGACCGCCGCGAAGAGGCCCGCCGCCGCGTCCTCGACCGCGAGACCGAGCAGGAGCTCAAGCGCTACCGCTAGCCCGCTTTTTCCCGCAACCCTTTTCGCGCCCCCAATCCCCCGGCGAAGGCTCGGGAAAGAATGGGGCTCGCCCGGCGCCAGCGCGTCTCTGTGTGTTGACTCCTCGCCCCTGGTTAGGCAAGATGGGCGCAGTGGGGTTGGGGTATGGTTGTGAGTGAACCGAAAGGGGACGAGCGCCGCAAAGGCACACGGGTCCCTGCCGAGCACCCCGTCATCCTGGAGTGGCAGACCCGGGAAGGCGAGATCCACCGCGCCCGTGGCACCACCCGCGACATGGCTCTCGGTGGGGTGTACTGCTACCTCGAGCGCCCCTTGGCCGCTGGCACCGAGGTTGAATTCAACCTGGTCTTCCCCGCACAACTGGCCGGCGGCAACACCCCCCTGAAGCTCCACTGCATCGGCAAGACCATCCGCAGCGAGAAGGCGGGCCAGCGCGCCTACGGCGTCGCTCTCTCCATCGACAGCTCCGAGGTCATGGAAGCCCTCGAGGCCTCGGTGGACCCCGGTGCGCATCGCATCCACGCTCGCATCGTCCCGCCCGTCAGTCTGCAGGCCGAGTACCCGGGGATGATTTCAGCCGTGCGCGACGTCAGCCTGGCCGGCGCCTTCATCGAAGACGAGCGTCCGCTCCCCGTCGGCCGCGTCTTCAAGCTGCGGCTGACCAGCGAAAAGCTCGACAAGGAAATCGAAGTCGCCGCCGTCGTCCGTCGGGTCGAGCCCCACGTCGGCATGGCCGTGGAGTTCGTGGCCTTGACCCCGGAGGCCAAGAAAACGCTCGAAGAAATCGTCGCCGGGGGCCGTCCCTGGCGCGGGCCCCAGGAGGCGTTCCCCTCTGAAGGCTGGCAGGTGGCCGAGGGCCAGAAAGGAACCTCGCTCAACGAGGTCATCGAGTTCGTCCGCGGGCGCGCCGCTCAGGCCACCCCCCAGCTCGAGATTGTCGCCTGTCACTACCGCGCCGGCAGCAAGGTGTTCTCCGTGCACCTGCGCGACCCCGTGAGCCAGGCCGAGCTGCTGCTCCCCATCAGCGAGCGCTGGGTCAACGAGTGCCACGCCGGCGGCGACTGCTCCCACATGGACCGCGCCCTGGGGTCGGCCTCGCGCATCCTCGACCTCCGGTCGCGATCCGGCTAGGGGCTTTCGGATTCCCCCGCCGCCGATTCCCGTGTAGACTACTTCCTCCCTCCCGCGTCGGGAGAATCCTGTGCTTACGGTCAAGCTCAGCTTCGAGCCGCCCGAAGGCATCCCAACCCCCGCCCTGGTCACCTGGGCCTTCCAGCCCGCCTCGGGCGATGCCCAGATCGAAGACCTGCTCGAAGACCTCGACCGCTGGGCCGATGAGTCCCCGGCCCTGCCTCCCACACAGCCCCGCCTCGAATACGCCCTGGCCGCCTTCGACCTCCGCACCGACGGCCAGCTCTCCGAACTGGCGGCGGCCGGCGAGCTCACCGGCAAGCCCGGAGAAATCGTCCTGCTCCACCAACCGAACGGCTTTGCCGCCCGTCGCTTGGCCCTGCTCGGGGCGGGCAAGGCTGAAAAGTTCGCCCTGGCCGACATCCGTACCCTGGCCGGCGTGGCCGGACGTTTCCTGAAGGGACGCGGCCTCACCGAGTTGGCCTTCTTCGTGCGCTCCTGCCCGGAGGGCACGTGCGCCGCAGAAGCGGCCCAGGCCGCGGTCGAGGGCGTCCTGCTCGGCAACTTCGAGCCTGCCCGCTACCAGACGGACAAGAAAGACCAGAAGGCCATCACTAGCCTGACCCTGGCCGGCCTCCCGGCCGCCGAGCAGAAAGATATCGAAGCCGCCATCCGCCACGGCCTGGTCATGGGCGAAGCCCAAAATTTCGCCCGGGAGCTGGCCAACGAGCCCGCCAACCGCCTCACCCCGCGCTTGTTCGCCGAGCGCGCCGCCGCCATGGCCCGCGAACTCGGCCTCGAGGCTGACGTCCTCGACGAAGATCGCCTCCGCGCCCTCAAGATGGGCGCCTTCCTCTCCGTCGCCCAGGGCAGCGAGGAGCCTCCTCGCCTGGTGGTGGTCAGCTACACGCCCGCCGGCCCCGAAGCTTCGGGGCCCGGCGTACCTGTTCTGGGCCTGGTAGGCAAAGGAATCACCTTCGACTCCGGCGGCATCTCCATCAAGCCCGGCGAGGGCATGGAGAAGATGAAGTACGACATGTCGGGCGGGGCCACGATGCTCGCCGTGATGCGCGCCATCGCCCAGCTCAAGCCTGCGCAGAAAGTCCTCGCCGTCATCCCCCTCACCGCGAACCTTCCCAGCGGCCGCGCCCAGAAGCCCGGCGATGTGCAAATCGCCATGTCGGGGAAGTCTATCGAGGTCATCAACACCGACGCCGAGGGGCGCCTGGTGCTGGCTGACGCCGTCACTTACGCCCGCGAGCTCGGCGCCAC
>JACQTJ010000100.1 GCA_016210855.1 Acidobacteriota bacterium
GGTGCGTATTGTTCCTGACTAATAGACGATCCGCAGCCGCGACTTGATTGCGGCACCGGCGGGGGCGCTCGTCCGCCAAGGCAGTGAGAAAACGATGGCCCGCGGGAGAATTTTTAAGATGCCGGGGGACGGAATCGAACCGCCTACGCCGGCCTTTTCAGGGCCGCGCTCTACCGGTGAGCTACCCCGGCACCGGCAAGAGTCCCA
This sequence comes from Acidobacteriota bacterium, assembly GCA_016210855.1. Taxonomy (GTDB): domain Bacteria; phylum Acidobacteriota; class Terriglobia; order Acidiferrales; family 2-02-FULL-67-57; genus 2-02-FULL-67-57. The sequence goes on from JACQTJ010000100.1 coordinate 208, forward strand.
TTCTAGGGAGCGGGTGCGAAGGCGTCAAGGCGGCGCGCTCGAGCCGGGAGCTCGGCGTGCACGTGAGATCCTTCGACTCGCCCTGCGGGCTCGCTCAGGATGACCCTTCGGGTCAGGCGCGGGAGAAGTCGCGCTTGCGGATGACCTCGCGGGGCTTGGAGCCGTCGGGCGGCCCGACCAGGCCCTCCTGCTGCATCATGTCAATCAGGCGGGCGGCGCGGCCGTAGCCGATGCGCAGACGGCGCTGGAGGGTGGAGGTGGAGGCCTTGCCGAGCTCGCAGACGATGCGGACGGCCTCTTCGTAAAGCTCGTCGTCCACTTCGACGGCATCCTCGGCCGCCTCGCGCTCCGGCTCCTTCGGGAAGCGGAGGAACTCTTCGTGGTAGTGGGGTTTGGCCTGGGCCCGCCAGAAATCGCAGACGTGGACGATTTCGCTTTCGGTGACAAGCGGACCATGCACGCGGTGCAGCCGGGCGGAGCCCGCCGGCAGGTAAAGCATGTCGCCCCGGCCGAGCAGGGCTTCGGCGCCGTTCGCGTCCAGGATGGTGCGGGAGTCAACCTTCGTGGCCACCCGGAACGAGATGCGGGCGGGGAAGTTCGCCTTGATGAGCCCCGTGATGACGTCCACGGACGGCCGCTGGGTGGCAAGAATCAAATGGATGCCCACGGCCCGAGCCATCTGCGCCAGGCGGGTAACGGACTCCTCGACGTTCGGCGTGTCGATGAGCATCAGGTCGGCCAGCTCGTCAATCACGATGACGATGTAGGGCAGGGGTCCGCGCTCGTCGCCCTCCGCTGCGAGCCCGGCCGGGGCGTCCTCGTCGGCCAGCAGGCGGTTGTACTGCTCGATGTTGCGGGTGCCGGCCTCGGCGAGCACCTTCAGGCGCCGCTCCATCTCTCGGGTGGCATTGCGCAGGGCGTTGGCGGCGAGCTTGGGGTCGGTGACGATGGGGGTGAACAAATGGGGCACGTTCTCGTAGAGCCCGAGCTCAAGCCGCTTCGGGTCGATGAGAATGAACTTCACCTCGTCGGGGTGGGCCTTGTAGAGCATGGAGATGATCATGGAGTTGATGGCCACGCTCTTGCCCGACCCGGTCGAGCCGGCAATCAGGAGATGGGGCATCAGCGCCAGGTCGGCGATCCGCACCCGCCCGGCCAGGTCTTTGCCCAGGGCTACGGTGAGCTTCGAAGCGGAGGCGGCGAACTCCTGCGACTCGATGATCTCGCGCAGCGCGATGGTTTCCCGGTGGCTGTTCGGGACTTCGATACCCACGGTGGACTTGCCCGGAATGCGCTCGATCAAGACGGCTTCGGCCCGCAGTCCCAAACAGAGGTCTTCCGCCAGGTTCGTGATGCGGCTGAGCTTTACGCCGGCCTGGGGGCGGAATTCGAACGTGGTCACCACCGGCCCGGGGTTGATCTGCGTCACCTGCCCGCGGACGTCAAACTCCTCGAGCTTCTGGGTCAGGGTCTCCGCCCGCTGCTGGAGCTCGGTCTCGTTGGGCAGGGCCACGTGCTCGGGCGGGCGCAGCAGAGCGGCCGAGGGCAGACGGTAGCGGGCCCGGGCCACTGGCACAGCCTTTGTTAGCCGGGGCTCGACCGGGATGGGCTTCTCCCCCGGGATTTCCGGCTCGTCCCATTCGTCTTCCGGCACCGGCTGAGGCCGCGCCTTCGAGGGCTTCGGACCGGCCGGGGCCGGCAGCTCCATCGGGGCGCTGATGTCCACGGCTCTGGTTGTGGTTGGCTGCACCCGAGTCCTCAGGATCGCAGGCCCCGGGGCTGGGGTGGCTTCGCGCCGCCAGGGCAGACGCCAGCCCGGCCAGGGAAGGGAGAGGTTGCGGAGCCGTTCCCACAAGGGCGCCGCCGAGCCGGACTGCTCCCGGAGCCAGGCCGTGCTGGTCAAAAACGAAAACGGCGTGGCCAAGTAAGCGCCCACGATCAAGCAACTGAGGGTTAGGATGAAAGCGCCAGGGACGTTCGCCACCTGTGTGAGGCCGAGCGCCAGCAATACCCCGAGTAGCCCGCCCGCCGGAATCAAGCCGTGCACACCGGGGAAGGAAGGCATCAGCCCCAACAAACAGGTGAGCGAAAACAGCAGCAGCAGCACTCCCGATACCTTGGCGACGGGCGAGGCCACCGCCCGGCTGCGGAACCACTGCCAGGTAAGCGCCACCAGCAGCACCGGCAGCAGGAAGGCCACGTAGCCCAGGGCTTGGAGGAGCAGGTCGGCCAGGTAGGCGCCGACGATTCCGATCCAGTTCTGCGCCGGAGGCTCAAGCGGCGGGGTGGCGGTGTTGAGCGAGGGGTCGAGCGGGGAGTAGCTCACCAGGCTCAGGCCCACCAGCACGGCCGCCACCGCCCAGAGGAAGCCGATGAGTTCGTTCAGGCGTTTGTTTTCGCCCGGCGTCAGGATGTTCATCTCCGCTCTCCCCGCCCAAGAAAACGAAAGGGCGCAATCTGGCAGACTGCACCCCGAAAGAAGAACGTTTCTTGCGGCCGGCCCCGGTGGGCCAGCCTGGCGCTAGGCGGACGAGCGGAGGAACTCGACCAGCAGGATTATACCCCCCAAGACCAGCCGGTAGGCAACAAATATTTTCAGCGACTGCACCTGGAGGTAGCGCAACAGGAAAGCGATGGCCGCATAGCCCACTACCGCCGAGACTACAAATCCCGCGGCAAAATGCAGGGTTGAGACTCCCGTGGGGAACCCCACGCGCCAGAGCTTCAACCCTTCGAGCAATGTCGCCCCGGCGATGATGGGAGTGGCCAACATAAAAGAAAACCGAGCGGCTTCTTCGCGCCTGAAGTTGCGGAACAACCCGGCGGCGATGGTGATCCCGGCACGCGACGTCCCCGGCACGACGGCCACGGCTTGTGCCACGCCGATCACCAGGGCGTCGGCCAGCCCGACCGATTCCACGCTGCGGATGAGCCCCAGCCGCCGGTCTGCCACCCACAGGAAAAAAGCCACGGCCATCAAGGCTCCGGCCACGAGCACGGGACTGCGAAAAACGCTTTCCGCGTAGCTTTCCAGGAAATAGCCGGCCAGGGCCGCCGGCAGAGTAGCCAGCACAATCAGGCCGAGCAGGCCTCGCTCGCTGGCTTGCCTTGAGGCGCGGGCACCGCCGAGGAGGGCTCGCAGCATGCCCGTCCAGGTGCGGGCGAAGTAGGCGAGGACAGCGGCGAGCGTGCCGGCGTGCAGGGCCACGTCGTAGGTCAGGCCCGGGTCCTGCCAGCCGAGCAGCCAGGGGACCAGGATGAGGTGGGCGGTGGAGCTGACGGGGAGGAACTCGGTCAGCCCTTGGACGACGGCCAGCACGATGGCTTGGAGGAGGCTCATTTACGGGAGGCGTTTTTCCATCCGGTAGGCGTCATCGCGGTCGAGGTAGTAGCGCGGCAGCGCTCCCAGGGTCTTGTAGCCGGCCTGCTGCCAGAAGGCCACCGCGGCCTGATTATTCACTGCCGTCTCCAGGTAGACCCGCTTGACGCCCTGCTCGGCCAGCCAAGTCTCGGCGGTTTCGAGCAGCCGGCGGCCGAGGCCGCGCCGGCGCCGGTCTTCACGAATATCCAGGGTGACCACGTGGCCACGATCCGTCCGCACCCGGCGCACGATGATGAAGCCGAGGAGTTCTCTTTCTTCTTCAGCCACCCAGGCCCGCGCCCCGGGCTCGCCCAGGAACTCCCGCAGGGCGTAGCGCGAGTAGGCGATGCCGGGCGGGTAGCAGGCTTGGTCGAGGCGGTAGGCGGCGTCAAAGTCTTCCGGCTGGAAGGGCCTCACCGTCACCGAGCCTGACTGGTCCTGCAAAGGGCGCGATGCTATCACAGAAGTCTAAACAGCCGGGCGAAGTCCTCGAGCGAAAGCTCTTCACCCCGGGCCCGAGCGCTGAGCCCGGCGGCTTCGACCGCAGACTGTACCCGACCGAGCCCGTAATGGCTCCGCAAGTTGTTCGCGAGCGTCTTGCGCTTCTGGCGGAAGCAGAGTCCCACAAAGCGCAAGAAGCTCGCGGCGTCCTCGATTCCGAGTGCCCGCTGCTTTCCCGGTGGTTCGAGCCTCACTAGCGCCGACTCCACCTGCGGGGCCGGCCGGAAGGCGCCCCGGGGGATGGCTTGAAGAATCTCTGGCGTGGTGTGGACCTGCGTCACCACCGAGAGATACCCGTAGTCGCGGCCGCCGGGCCGGGCCAGCAGCCGCTCGGCGACTTCCCGCTGCACGACGATGTGGATGTCGGCAATAAGCTCCAGGGCAGCGAACAGGTGCTGGAGGATGGGCGAGGTGATGTAGTAGGGGAGGTTTCCGTAGACGCGCCAGCGCGGGCAACTGAGCTTGCCCCCGAACTGCGCGAGCAAAACTTCCAGGATGTCTCCTTCCACCACGTGAGCCCCGGGAAACCCGGCCAGGCGCGTTCGCAGGGTCTCGGCGAGCTTCGGGTCCCGCTCCACGGCCGCGACCACACGGCTCGCCTCCGCCAGCCCGAGCGTCATTTCGCCGTGGCCGGCGCCGATTTCGAGCCAGCAGTCTTCGGGTCGGCAATTGAGCCGGGCCAGAATCTGGCGGCGAACGCGGGCGTCGGCCAGGAAATGCTGGCCCAGGGGGGGCCGCGGCCGGGGGCGACCGGAGTGCGGGCGGGGCATAGCGCGACCGCTATTCTAGCCGCTTTCCCGGCTGGTTGCTTGACGCCTCGTCGAGCGCTGGCTACAATCCATTTCGAGGAATGTCAAGTCGGCGGACGCCGCCACTATGAGAGTCGAGCCTCTTGAAGGGCGGAAGCGCGAGGTCCTGGCTGCCGTGGTGCGCGCTCACATTGCCACCGGGGCGCCGGTCTCCTCTTCACGCTTGGTAGGCCGCTCCGGCCTGCCGGTATCGTCCGCCACCGTCCGCAACGTGATGGCGAGCCTCGAAGAAGAGGGCTACCTGAACCAGCCGCACACCTCCGCCGGGCGCCTCCCCACAGCTCAGGCGTACGAGTTTTATGCCCGGGAGATCGCGGCCCGGGCACGCCTGCGCCCCGCCGACCAGAAGCGGATCAACCGCTACCTGGCAGCCGAAGAAGGCGATGCCAGTCAGCTGCTCGGCCGCGTCCCGCACGTGCTCTCGGAACTCTGCCACGGGGTTGGCCTGGTGTTCGTTCCGCCGCTGGCCGCCACCGTGCTCGGCCAGTTGCGCTTCGTCCGCCTGGACGACCGGCGCATCCTGGCCGTGGTGGTCACCCGCGACGGGCGGGTCCGCGACAAGGTGGTGCGGGCCCGCGAGCGCTACCGCACCGATGAGCTCGACTGCATGAGCACTTACTTGAACGAGAACTTCCGCGGCTGGGGGCTCGAAGCCATCCACGCGGAGCTCGAGCGCCGCCTCGCCGCTGAGCGCAGCCAGTTCCTGCGGCAGGCCGCGGCCCTCTGCCAGCAGACCTTCGACCTGGGGGATGAGCCCAGCACCGTGCAAATGGAAGGCATGGCTCGTCTGGTTGAGCAGCTGGAGGCCACTGACCCGCAGGCACTCCGCGAGCTCCTGCAAGCCCTCGAGGAAAAAGAGCGCCTGGCCCGCCTGCTCGCCGACTGCCTGGAAAGCCCGGAGCCACCGGTGCGCATCGTAATCGGGCTGGAGCGGCTGACCCCGGCGATGAAGGATTTGGCTTTCATCGGCGCCCCGTATGGCGGCCAGACCGGCGTGGTCGGCTCGCTCGGATTGCTGGGCCCCACGCGCATGGATTACGCCCGCGCCATCACCGCCGTCCGCTACGTGGCTACCCTGTTCAATCGCCTGTTCGCGGAGAATTGAGGCCCGCCGCCGGAGCCTGTGACCCCCGCTATGGAAAAGAACGAATCCCAAGCCCCTGACACTGAGCTCGCCCCAGAGGGCTCTCCGGCCGCGCCGGCGGCCGAGACCCCCTCAGCCGTGGAGCGGATCAAGATCCTGGAAGAGGAGAAAAAGACCCTCTTCGAACAACTCATCCGCCGCCAGGCCGACTTCGAGAACTTCCGCAAGCGCATCGACCGTGAGCAGCAGGAGGCCCGCCAACGGGCGGAAGCCGACCTGGTGGCGGCGCTGCTGCCCGTGCTGGATGCTTTTGAGCGCGCCCTGGCGGCGCCGGCGGGGACCGCAGACGAGGAGTACCGCAAGGGCGTGGAGCTCATCTACAAGCAGATGTTTGACACGCTGGCTCGCGCGGGTCTCAAGCCCCTGGAGGTGGTGGTGGGGCAGAGCTTTGATCCTTTTCTCCACCACGCGGTCGAGCGCGTCGAAACCACCGACCACGACGACCAGAAGATTCTCGCCGAGCTCCAACGCGGCTACACCTTCAAGGAGCGGCTGCTGCGGCCGGCCCTGGTGCGGGTGGCTGTCTCCCCGGCAGGCAAGTCCGACTCGGGCAAACCGGCCGGGCCGGAGGACTGAGCACAATGCCTCGGGCCAACGGCCAGCGCGACTATTACGAGGTGCTCGGCGTCGCCCGCGGCGCCGCGGATGAGGAAATCAAGAAGGCCTACCGGCGCGCGGCCCTGCAGTGGCACCCCGACCGCAACCCCCACAACCAGCAGGAGGCCGAGGAGCGCTTCAAGGAAGTCACTGAAGCCTACAGCGTCCTCATCGACCGCGAGAAGCGCGCCGCCTACGACCGCTACGGCCACGCCGGGCTGGGCAGCCGGGCCTTTACCGGTTTCGATGAGTCGATCTTCGCCGACTTCAGCGACATCTTCGGCGACTTCTTCAGCTTCGAAGATTTGTTCGGCCTGGGCGGGGAGCGGCGTCGCTCACGCCTCCGCCGCGGCCGCGACTTGCGCTACGACCTGGACTTGAGCTTCGAAGAGGCCGCCCGCGGGGTCTCGACCAAAATCAAGATTCCTCGCAGCGAAACCTGCCCGGCCTGCGGCGGCTCCGGAGCCCGCAAAGGGACCGGGCCTTCGACCTGCACGGCCTGTCAAGGGCGCGGGCAGATCCGCTACCAGCAAGGATTCTTTGCCATCTCCCGCACCTGCCCGCAGTGCCAGGGCACTGGCCGAATCCTCCGCAACCCCTGCCCGAACTGCCACGGCCAGGGCCAGGTGCCGGGCGAGCGGACGCTCGAGATCAAGATTCCCCCGGGCGTGGACACCGGCACACGGCTGCGGATTGCCGGGGAAGGCGAGGCCGGAGAGCGCGGCGGCCCGCCCGGCGACCTCTACGTCGTGCTCAAGGTGGGAGAGCACGACTTCTTCGAGCGCCGGGAATCGAACCTTTACTGCTCCATCCCTATTTCTTTCCCGCAGGCGGCTCTGGGCGGAGAGATCCGCGTCCCCACCTTGGACGGGGAGCGGAGCCTGAAGATTCCCGCCGGCACCGAGAGCGGCACCATCTTCCGCCTTCATGGTAAGGGCTTTCCCACCTTGAATGGCGGCGGTCGGGGCGATTTGTTCGTCGAGGTCCGGGTCGAAACCCCGAAGAAGCTCAGCCGCGAGCAGCGGCGGTTGATTGAGCAGCTGGCCGAGAGCCTGCCGGCCGAAAACCGCCCGGCCGAAAAGGCCAGTCTGTTCGAGCGTGTCAAGGACATCTTCGGCTGAGCGGCGCGCGATCGCAACTAGGACTTGCCTTCCCCCGCCCGCTTGACCATAATCCGCAACCGATGCGCTGGCTCCGTTCACTGCACCTGCTGCTCCCAGTCCTGCTGTTGAGCGTCTCGCTTCCCGCGCCCGCCCAGCAGCAGCCCCTTGTAACGGAAGAAGCCGAAGTGGTCCGCCGCGGCGATATGCTCATCCAGCTCGGGTTCGAGTATCTCCAGGATGCGCGCTTTCCGCTCTCGGGCCTTGAAGGCGACCTGAGCCGCGTCGGCGTGGTTGACCTGCACCTGGGTGTCAGCCGCTCGGTGGAAATCCAGATTCAGGGGGCGATCCGCCAGTTCCTTTCCGTGAACGAGCAGCACCCGAGCTTCGTCACCCCGCAGCTCGACCGTGGTGGAACCTCCACTTCGGACTTCGCCGACTTCACCTTGGCCGCCAAGGCTCTGCTGCTGCCCGAGACCGCCCGATGGCCGGCCCTCGGGCTGCGGTTCGGCTTGGAGATGCCCAACACCGACGAAGCCCGCGGCATCGGGCTGAACACGACGAATGTCTTCATCACATTGCTCGCCCAGAAGCATGCGGGGAAGCTCAATGTGTTCGGCAACCTGGGTCTGGGGATTCTGCAGGCTCCGGCGGGGCTCTTCAGCCAGAACGACGTCATCCTCTACGGCATCGGCGCTACCTATCCGGTGCACGAGCGGGTAAACGTGGTCGGGGAAGTGGCTGGCCGGCACAGCACCCGCAACACGCCGGTCACGAGTGCGCTCGTCAGCACCGGGAGCCGCTCGCAGGCCCGCCTGGGCGTGCAGGTCTTTGCGGGAGGGCTGCGCTGGAATTTCGCCGGCATCGCCGGCCTTACGAGGGATGACCCGGACACGGGCTTCGTCTTCGGCGTCAGCCGCAGCGTGCGCCTCTGGCCCAAGGCCGACCCCACCCGCTAGCCCTGTTCCAACCTTCCTTAGGTGCTCTGAGGGTCCCGCGCTGTGCCGCCTCAAGGTTCGAATGGGGCTAGCCCATCAGCCGCAGGCGCACAATCGTCCAGAGGATTTTTAGGCCGGCCCGCACGGTGCCGGTCAGCGTGCCGGAGATCTTGGAGAGCCCGATCCGCCGCCGGTAGGATACCGGCACCTCCACTACCCGCAGGCCGCACTGGATGGCCTTAACCTGCATTTCGGCGGTCCAACCGAAGTCCGGGTCGCACAGGCTGAGCTGTTCGAGGCTCGAGCGGCGGATGGCGCGAAACGGGCCGAGGTCGGTGTACGCAAAGCCATAGAGCAGCCGGATCAGCTTCACCACTAGCCAGTTCCCCCAGCGCTGATGCCAGGCCAGCGCGCCCGGCTCAGCCTGGCCTGTGCGGGAGCCGATGACCAGCTCGGCTTGGCCGCAGCGGATGGGTTCGAGCAGGCGCGTCGCTTCGGCAGGAACGTCGCTTGCGTCCGCATCCATGAAGACCACCGCGTCCACCCCGGGCTCAAGGGCCGCGAGGCCCGCGAGGCAGGCACGCCCGTAGCCGCGCTGGGGCTCGCTGACCACTTGCGCACCCCGGGCCCGGGCTACAGTTGCGGTGGCGTCGCAACTGCCGTTATCCACCACCAGGATCTGGGCAAACAGAGCGCGCGGAACCTCATCCAATACTTGGGTGAGGGCTTGCTCTTCGTTGAGGGCGGGGATAATGAGGGCGATTCGAGCCACCGGGCCGGGCGGGGTGGAAGTCCGGGTTTCGGTCACGGCGCGAGCAAGCGGCCCACGGACCCTTGCCGGTCGGCGCGGGCTGTGTTATAGAAAGGCACTTTGAGGATGACGGATGTCGTCCACTCTCAGGGTCCTGTAGGGGGCGCCCCCCGGCGGGGTGGGCGCGGGCGGTTCCCTCTTTCCTTCCTCTCCCTCGGTTGGCTGCGCGACCTGCTCGTCGCTGTCCTCCTGGCCCTGGCTATCATTGCCTTCGTCTATCAGCCCGTCAAGGTGGAAGGCACCAGTATGGCCCCGCGGCTGAGCGACCAGGAACGAATCGTTATCAACAAGTTCATCTACCGCTTCGGGCCCATCGAGCGCGGCGACATCGTGGTTTTCCGGTATCCGCGCGACCCGGCCAAGTCCTTCATCAAGCGCGTGGTGGGCCTGCCCGGGGAGACAATCGAGATCCGCCGCGGGGTGCTGTACGTCAACGAGGTTCCGGTGCACGAGGACTACGTGCCCGCGGAGGAATTCGACCCCCACTCCCATCCGCCCCTGCGGTTGCCCGCTCAGCACTACTTCGTGCTCGGCGACCACCGGCGCAGCTCGAACGACTCCCGCGCTTGGGGCCCGGTGCACCGCGACTACATCTACGGCAAAGCAGTCTTCGCCTACTGGCCGCCGGACCGCTTCGGGGTCATTGAAACCACGAACGGGAACGAATAGGATGCCGCCTGAGGTTTCGAGCCCAAGGAGAGTGAATGGAGGCGACCCTCGCCTTAGAGGACGGACGGGTCTTTAGGGGCAAAGGATTCGGCGCTCGCACCGAGCGCGGCGGCGAAGTCGTTTTCAATACCTCCCTCACCGGCTACCAGGAAATCTTCACCGACCCCTCCTACGCCGGGCAGCTCGTCTGCCTCACCTACCCCCACATCGGCAACGTGGGGACGAATGCATTCGACAACGAGGCCGGGAGACCCTACATCGAAGCGCTGATTGTGCGCAACTTCTCCGAGCTGGCCTCGAACTGGCGCAGTCAGCAGACCGCCGAAGACTTCCTGGCCCGCCACCACACCCCCGTCATCAGCCACATCGACACCCGCGCCTTGGTCCGGCACCTGCGCACCCACGGCGCTCAGCGCGCTGTGCTCTCTACGCTCTCCGCGGATGGCCCCGCGCTCGTGACCAGGGCCCGGGCCTTGCCACCCATGGTCGGGTTGGACCTGGCCCGCACCGTCACTTGTGCTCACCCCTACGAGTGGACTGAACCGAGCGTCGAGGTTGCCACGGCCAGGCCGGCTCTCTTGGCGGGTCGGGGCTTCAGCCCCGACGCTCAGCCTGTGAAAGGAGAAGGGGCTTTAGCCCCTGAGGAGGCGCGAGTTTATCCTCGCTTCCGCGTCGTTGCCTATGACTTCGGCATCAAGCAGAACATCTTGCGCCGGCTGGTGGATGTCGGCTGCCGCGTCACGGTGGTGCCTGTGCTTACTTCGGCTGAAGACGTTTTGGCGATGAAACCGGACGGGGTTTTCCTCTCGAACGGCCCCGGTGACCCCGAGCCCTGCACCTACGCGGTCGAAGCGGTGCGTCGACTGGCCGGGCGCGTGCCCGTCTTCGGCATTTGCCTCGGCCACCAGATCATTGGGCTGGCCCTCGGCGGCAAGACCTACAAGCTCAAGTTCGGCCACCACGGCGCCAACCACCCGGTAAAGAACTTGCTGACCGGCAAGGTAGAAATCACCGCCCAGAACCACGGCTTCGCGGTGGACCCGGACTCGCTGCAGTTGAGCGAGGTCGAGCTGACCCATATGAATCTGAACGATTCCACCCTCGAAGGCCTGCGCCATCGCTCCCTGCCGCTCTTCAGCGTCCAGTACCACCCCGAGGCCTCTCCCGGCCCCCACGACTCCCACTACCTGTTTGGGCATTTCGTGGAGATGATGGAGGAATTCAAGAAGTGAAGCGTGCAGTAGCAGCGACGCTCTTTGCTCCGCTGTTGCTGGAGTTGCCTGTTCTCCTCATTGGCTCGGAGATCGATGTTCCGCCGCTGAAGGTGAAGCAACTGTGCGGACAGGTCATGGCCGGTCCCAGTTACTACGTACCAAATGCTTCGGTCGAGTTGAGGCGCGAGCGCAACTCCGGAACGCTGGTGAGCCAGACAGTAGATGCTGAAGGCAAGTTCTTCTTCCGAGAGGTGAAGAAAGGGCAGTACTGGCTTTATGTCCGTATAGCCGAGGGCCCGCCACCGATACAGAAGGTTTATCGTGTGCGTCTTACGAAGGAGTCCCGGGCCGCCAGTTGCGAGCAGGAGATTGAAGTTTCGGTGTGTGGCTTGGAGATGCACTGCAACTGGATAAAGCTCAGAAAGAAAACCGACTAGTCATGCCACGCCGTTCAGACATCAAGAAGCTCCTGATCATCGGCTCGGGGCCGATTGTCATCTTGCTTTGTTTGTCATCCCGAGCGGAGCGCGCAGGGCGGAGTCGAGGGACCTGCTTTTGAAGTGGAAAAGCGATACTCAATGTACATTCTCGCCAGCCGCTCACGGAACCTGTACACGGGGGTGACAGGAGTTGAGGGACCGAGTGATGCAGCACAAGCTCGGTTTGATCGAGGGGTTCACGAAAAAGTACCGCATCAACCGGCTGGTCTATTATGAGAGCTACCCTGATGTGCGGGACGCCCTCGCTCGCGAGAAGCAAATAAAGCGGTGGCGGCGCGAGAAGAAGGTGAAGCTGATCGAGGGGCAGAACCCGGCGTGGGATGATCTGGCGGCGGGATGGCTTGATGACAAGCAGGTCCCTCGACTTCGCTCGGGATGACAAGAAAAGTGAAAAGGACGAAGGAAAAGCAGGTCCCTCGACTCCCCCGCCTCTTGGAACACCGCGGGCGCGGTCGCTCGGGATGACAGACTAGGACGATGCCGAAACGCACTGACATCAAGAAAATCCTGATCATCGGCTCGGGGCCGATTGTCATCGGGCAGGCGTGCGAGTTCGACTATTCCGGCACCCAGGCCTGCAAGGCGCTCAAGAGCGAAGGGTACCCAGTCGTCCTGGTCAACTCGAACCCCGCCACCATCATGACCGACCCGGAGCTCGCCGACCGCACTTACATCGAGCCGCTCACCGCCGACTACCTCGAAGCCATCATCGCCGCCGAGCGGCCGGACGTCCTGCTACCGACCGTCGGCGGCCAGACCGCGCTCAACCTGGCGGTGGAGCTGGCGGAGAGCGGTGTGCTGGAGAAATACGGCGTCGAGTTGATTGGGGCTTCGCTGCGGGCCATCAAGATTGCCGAGGACCGCCTGTGGTTCAAGGATGCTGCGGCCAAGTGCGGCTTGGAGACCCCGCGCAGCCAGCTTGTCAACAACCTCAAAGACGCCCGCAGTTTCGCCGAAAAGGTCGGCTATCCGGTGGTGGTGCGGCCCTCGTTCACGCTGGGCGGGACCGGCGGCGGCATCGCCTTTAACCCCGAAGAGCTCGACGAAATCGTCTCCCGCGGACTCGACTTGAGCCCCGTGCACGAAGTGCTGATCGAGGAGTCGGTCCTGGGCTGGAAGGAATTCGAGCTCGAGGTGATGCGCGATCTGGCCGACAACGTGGTCGTCATCTGCTCGATCGAGAACTTCGACCCCATGGGCGTGCATACCGGCGACTCCATCACCGTGGCCCCCGCCCAGACCTTGACCGACAAGGAATACCAACAGATGCGCGACGGGGCCAAGCGCATCATCCGCGAAGTGGGCGTGGACACGGGCGGGTCGAACATCCAGTTCGCCGTGCATCCCGAAAACGGGCGGCTGCTCATCATCGAGATGAACCCGCGCGTCTCGCGCAGTTCGGCGCTGGCTTCGAAGGCCACCGGTTTCCCCATCGCCAAGATTGCTGCCAAGCTGGCCGTGGGCTTCAGGCTCGATGAGATTCCGAACGACATCACCCAGAAGACCCTCTCTTCGTTCGAGCCCACCATTGACTACGTGGTGGTGAAGATTCCCAAGTGGCAGTTCGAGAAATTCCCCGGCGCCGACCGCACCCTGGGGACGGAGATGCGCTCGGTGGGTGAAGTGATGGCCATCGGGCGCAGCTTCGCGGAGGCGTTGCTCAAAGGAATGCGGTCGCTTGAAACCGGCAAACGCTTCTCCTTCCCGCGCCTCTCAGAGGAGCGCCTGCGCACGCTGCTCGTCACCCCTACCCCCGAGCGCCTGGAGGCCCTGTTTGCGGCCCTGCGTCAGGGAATGGGCCGGGAGGAAATCTGTCGGCTGACGGCGATCGACCCGTGGTTCGTGCGCCAACTCGAAGAGATTGTGGCCCTGGAGCAGACGCTCGCCCCCCAGGACTGGAGAACGGTTCCCGGTGAACTTTTGCGGGCGGCCAAGCGTGCCGGCTTCTCCGACCAGCACCTGGCCGAGCTGTGGCAGACCACGGAAGAGGCGGTGCGAGCCCGGCGACTCGAGCAGGGCGTTGAGGCCGTCTTCAAGCGGGTGGACACTTGCGCAGCAGAGTTCGAGTCCTTCACGCCCTATCTCTACTCGACCTACGAAGACGAGGACGAAACCGAACCCACCGCCACGCGCAAGATCATGATCCTCGGCAGCGGCCCGAACCGCATCGGGCAGGGGATTGAGTTCGACTACTGCTGCTGCCACGCCGCCTTCGCGCTCAAAGACGCCGGCTACGAGACCCTGATGGTGAACTGTAACCCCGAAACCGTCTCGACCGACTACGATACCTCCGACCGCCTCTACTTCGAGCCGCTGACCTTCGAAAACGTGATGAACATCGTGGCCCGGGAGCGGCCCACCGCAGTCATCGTGCAGTTCGGTGGCCAGACTCCGCTCAACCTCGCCCGCGCCCTGGAGCAGGCGGGTGTGAACATCATTGGCACCTCGCCCGACTCCATCGACTGGGCGGAAGACCGCCAGCGCTTCAGCCAGCTGCTGCGCGAGCTGAGCATTCCCCAGCCGCGCCACGGCACCGCCCGCTCGGTCGAAGAGGCGGTCGAGGGTGCCGAGCGCATCGGCTACCCGGTGGTGGTGCGGCCCTCCTACGTCTTGGGTGGCCGCGCCATGGTCATCGCCTACGACCGCCCCACCGTGGAGACCTACGCCCAGGAGGCCGGCGAGTTCGAGCAAGCATTCCCCATTCTGATTGACCAGTTCCTGGAAGATTCTTTCGAGCTCGACGTGGACGCGCTTGCGGACGGGGAAGACGTCTACATCGGCGGCATCATGGAGCACATCGAGGAGGCCGGCATCCATTCGGGCGACTCCTCCTGCGTGCTGCCCGCCTATCAGCTCGAAGCGCGGCACCTCGACACCATCCGCGACTACACCGCCCGGCTGGCGCGGGCTCTCAAGGTGGTGGGGCTGATGAACGTTCAGTACGCGGTGCCCTCGCGTCCGGAAGGGGGTCAGGGCGATACCGTCTATGTGCTCGAGGTCAACCCCCGCGCTTCGCGCACCGTACCCTACGTCAGCAAGGCCACAGGCGTGCCGCTGGCCAAGATTGCCGCCCTGCTGATGACCGGGGGGCGCCTGCGCGACTTCGGGCTGGCCGGGACGGCGAGCCAGCCGGCGTTCTACGCGGTGAAGTCGCCGGTATTCCCCTTCGGCCGCTTCCCGGGCGTGGACACCATTCTGGGTCCGGAGATGAAGTCCACGGGGGAGGTGATGGCCGTGGGCTCGAGCTTCGGCCTGGCCTTTGCCAAGGCGCAACTCAGCGCCGGGCAGCGGCTGCCCACGACAGGCCACGCCTTCCTGAGCGTCAACAACCGCGACAAACAGGCGCTCCTCCCGATTGCCCGCCAACTCGTGGAGCATGGCTTCCAGTTGGTTGCTACTCGGGGGACGGCGGAGTTCCTGCGCCAAGCCGGGCTGGGCGTGGCCCCTGTGTTCAAGGTCAACGAGGGTCGCCCCCACGTAGTGGACCTCCTCAAAACAGGCAAGATCCAGCTGGTGATCAACACCCCGCTCGGGCGCAAGTCGTTCTACGACGAGCGCGCCATCCGCCGCGCCGCCGTCCGCCACCAGGTGCCCTGCATCACCACCCTCGAGGGCGCCATGGCGGCGGTCACCGGAATCGAAGCTCTGCAGAAGCAGAAGGTCGAGATCCACTGCTTGCAGGACCTGCACACACGCCTGGCGGCGCCCGTGGCTCGCCCGGTTCCGCCCGCCCCTGAGAGCAGGTCCGTTCCCCAGGACGCACCCCTGCGTCTGGCCCCCGGTGGGGAACCTTCTGAGTGATCGGCATGTCCCTCGTCTTACGCGGCATCTTTCCGCCCCTCACCACCCCGTTCGCTCCCGATGGGAGCCTTGATCTGAAGGCGGCGACGGCAAACGTCCGGAAGTACAATGATACCAAGCTCGCTGGCTACGTGGTGCTGGGCTCGACGGGCGAGTCGGTCTATTTGCGCGAGGAGGAGAAGCTCAAGGTTCTGCAAGCAGTGCGCGCGGCGGCCGATCGAAGCAAGGCCCTCATTGCCGGCACCGGATGCGAGGGCACGGCCGAAACCATCGAGTTCACCCGGCGCGCCGCCGACGTCGGTTATCAGGCGGCTCTGGTGCGCACCCCCGCCTACTTCAAATCGCAGATGACGGAAAGCGCCCTTGAGCGCCACTTCCGCGCCGTTGCCGACTCGAGCCCCATCCCCGTGCTGGTTTACTCGGTGCCGCAGTTTACCGGCGTGGCTGTGGAGGCTTCGCTCGTGGCCCGGCTGGCGGCGCACCCGAACATCGCCGGTATAAAGGAGAGCTCCGGCAACGTCGAGCGGGTAGCGCAGATGCTGCGCCTGGCTCCACCCGAGTTTCAGGTCGTGGTTGGTTCGGCTACTACGCTCTACCCGTCGCTGAGCCTGGGGGCGGGGGGAGGCATCCTGGCCGTGGCCTGCGCGCTGCCGGAGCTCTGCGTGGAGCTCTACCAAGCCTTCTGCCAGGGCGACCACGCCCGGGCGCGCTCCTTGCAACAACGGCTGCTCGAGCCCACTGTGGCTGTCACCTCCCGTTACGGCATCGCCGGGCTGAAGTTTGCCATGGAGTTACGCGGCTACGCCGGAGGGCTGCCCCGGGCTCCGCTGCTCCCCCTGGATGAGGCGGCCCGGGCCGAGCTCACCCGCATCGTCCGCGCCCTGGACGCCTCCTCCTAGCCGCTTGCTTGCCGCCAGCGCCGGGCGCAGTTATGATGAGCCGCTCCATGGAGCCGCACTGTATCCCGTTCACTGGGATTCCCCACACCCCGTCGCTCTTTGCGGACCTGCTCTACCGGTTTTCGCGCGTTGCTGCTTTCTACGAATACGATCCGTTTGAGCCCGCGAGCTTCTCGGCGGCAGCGCGAGAGATCCAGCATGACCCCGAGGCTCTCCAGCGCCGCGCGGCCGTGGCTGAGGTGCTCGCCGAGCAGAATCGTTTCTTCGGGGGTGACCGCAAGACTGAGGAAAACATAAAGCGCCTGCGCAGCGGCCAGGCCCTGGCCGTCGTGACCGGCCAGCAGGTCGGTCTCTTCGGCGGGCCGGCTTACAGCGTCTACAAGGCTCTCACTGCCATTCGCCTAGCTGGAAGACTCACCGCCGACGGACTCCCCGCGGTTCCCGTCTTCTGGCTGGCTAGCGAAGATCACGACTTCGCTGAAGTCAATCACTGCTTTCTGCTCGACTCCGGGCACCAGTGGCGAGAATTGCGCGACCCGTCCATCCAACCCGGAAACACGCCCGTAGGGCGAATCGTTTTTGACCCCTCGATCGAAGCTCTGCGCGACCAGCTTGTCCGCTTGTGGCCGGCCGAGGCGAGCGCAGAGGCTGAGGACCTGCTCGCAGGGTACGCCCAGGACGCCACCTACGCCCAGGCCTTCGGCCGGCTCTTCCAGCGCCTGTTCGCCGGGCAGGGATTGGTGGTTCTCGACCCTCTGCACCCGGCCCTGCATGCGTTGAGCCGGCCCGTGCTGCGCCGGGCCCTGGAGGAGGCCGCCCGCTTGTACGCGCTGGTACGCGGGCGCGACCGCGAGCTTTCGAAGGGCGGCTACGACGTACAGGTGCGCCTGCGCGAGAACGCCACCCTCCTGTTTTTGATGGCGAATGGCCGGCGTCTGCCCCTGCGCCGGCGGGGCAGGGAGTTCGTGGTTGAGGAGCGGGATGGGCGCTCTCTCGCCGAGCTTCTGGACGAGCTCGAAGCAGCCCCGGAGCGGTTCAGCGGCAACGTGCTTCTCCGCCCCGTAGTGCAGGACTGGCTGCTGCCTACGGTGGCCTATGTGGCTGGGCCGAACGAAGCAGCCTACTTCGGACAGGCGAGCGTCCTTTACAAGGAGCTGCTGGGCCGGATGCCGGTCATCTTCCCTCGCGCCAGCCTCACCCTGGTCGAGCCAAAGGTGCGGCGCCTACTCGAAAAGTATGGCCTGGAGCTCACTGACTTCTTTCACGGCGAGGCCCCGGTGCGGGCCCGTCTGGCGGAGCGTCATCTGCCCGCAGGTCTGCAGCGGCGCCTGCAGGGCGGCGAAGCCCGTCTGGAACAAATGCTCGCCGAGACAACCGGCGAGCTCAAAAAGCTCGACCCGACCCTTGCGGGCGCGGCGGCCACCAGCCGCCGCAAGATGCTCTACCAGTTCGGCAAGCTGCGCCGCCAGGCCGCCCGTGCTCAGGCCGAGCGGAAGGCGATCATCGGCCGCCACCTCGAAGTGCTCATCCACAGCCTGTATCCGGAGCGCGGCTTGCAGGAGCGGCGCCTGAATTTTTTGAGCATCGTGGCCCGGCAGGGACCTGACGTGGTGGAGCGCCTGTTCGAGCAGGTGAACTTCCCCTGCCGCGACCACCAGGTGGTTCTCCTCTAGGGCCGGTGCTACAATGACGGTTCGAGGCGTGGGGCTCGTCGGCCACAGGGGGGAATGTGTGAAGGAAGACCAGCGTCCGGGGATCGGTGTGAGCGCTGCGGCCTGGCAGGTTTTGCCGGTCGAGACCAGCGCCCGCACGCAAATCAAAGACATCACCCGGGAGGTGGCCCGCCTGGTGAGGCAGTCCGGGGTCGAGAATGGGGTTTGCCATCTCTACGTTCCGCACACCACCGCAGGCATCCTGATTAACGAAAGCGACGATCCCGACGTGGCCCGCGACATCGGGGATGCCCTCGACCGTCTGGTGCCCCGGGAGGCAGGCTACAAGCACTACGAGGGCAACGCCGACTCCCACGTCAAGGCCTCGCTGGTGGGTTCGTCGGCAAGCGTCCCCATCGAGGGCGGCAAGCTGGGATTGGGGCGGTGGCAGGGCATCTTTTTCTGCGAGTTCGACGGTCCGCGGCGGCGGGAAGTGAAGGTGAGGATTGCTGGCGAGTGAGGGTGGGCGGACAATGACCCCGTGGATTGACCTGCGTAGCGACACGGTGACCAAGCCGACCCCGGAGATGCGCCGGGCGATGGCCGAAGCCGAGGTGGGCGACGACGTCTACGGCGAAGACCCCACCGTCAACCGCCTGGAGCAGCGCGCCGCCGAAATCTTCGAGCGCGAAGCGGCCCTCTTTGTACCCTCCGGCTCGATGGGGAACCTGATCTCGATCCGCATCCACTGCGACCACGGCAGTGAAGTCATCTGCGAATCCCGCGGCCACATCTTCAACTTCGAAATGGCCTCGATGAGCGCCATCGCCGGCTGCCTGCCCCGGCCGGTGGCGACCGACGACGGCGTGCTCACCTGGAAGCACATTGAGCCCGCCATCCGGCCGAAGATCTACTACCGCGCCCAGACCGGGTTGATTTCGCTCGAAAACACCCACAACATTGCCGGGGGCCGGGTGCTGCCGACCGAGGTGCAGGACCAGATTTGCGACCGGGCCCATGAACGCGCCATCCCGGTGCATCTCGATGGTGCCCGCATCTTCAATGCCGCCCTGGCCCTGGGCCAGAGCGTCGCCGCCATCACCCGCAAGGTGGACTCCATCATGTTCTGCCTTTCGAAGGGGCTGGGGGCGCCGGTGGGCTCGATGGTGGTGGGCTCGCGGGACTTCATCGCAAAGGCGCGCGTCTATCGCAAGATGTTCGGCGGCGGGATGCGGCAGGTGGGCGTGTTGGCGGCAGCCGGGCTGGTGGCGCTCGAGAAGCACCCGCCGCTGCTCCGCCGCGACCACCAGAAGGCCCAGCGCCTGGCCGAGGCGTTGAGAGAGATCCCGGGCGTCCGTATTGCCCACCAAGTCGAGACGAACATCTTGGTCTTCGACGTCTCCGGCACCGGCCTGGCGGCGCCGGAGCTCTCGGCGCGGCTCAAGGAGCGCGGCGTTTTGGCGAATGCGGTTGACCCAAACACCATGCGGATGGTGACCCACTACGACGTGAGCGAAGAGGACATCGAACGCGCCCTCCGCGTCCTGCACGAAGTGGTCCCGACGGCCCGCGGGGTGGCGGCCCGATAGCGTTCTTGGTCTCTGGACAAATTCGCCCGACAGGAGGTGGTGCCATGGCACTCTCGCGCAAGGAATTCCTGTCCCTCAGCGGGAAATCGGCGCTGGCCGCCCAGGCGGCTCGCCTGGGCTTTTTCGCCTTCCTGAGCGAGCCGTCCGGGTTCTCTAGCGACGTGCTCGAATCCTCCACGGTGAAGAAGGTCCACGCCTACATTGACGACCATCTCGACGAGCACGTGGGCAAGATCCAGGAGTTCCTCCGCCAGCCGAGCGTGTCGAGCTGGGATCTGGGCATCAAGGAGTGTGCCGGGATGCTGGTGGACTATTTCAAGCAGCTCCGATGCAAGGAAGCGAACCTCGTGCCCACCGACGGCAACCCCGGTGTCTGGGCTTGGTACGACGGCGGGGCCAAGAAAACCGTCTCCCGCTACTTCATGTACGACACCCAGCCGTTCAACGAAAAGGAGTGGTCGTCACCGCCGCTGGCGGCGAACCTGGCGCCGATGGCGCCGTTCCGGAGCGTCATCATCGCCCGCGGGGCCATCAACTCCAAGGGCCCGCTGCGCGCCTTCCTGAATGCGCTCGAGGCCATTATCGCCGTGGAGGGCAAGCTGCCGGTGAACATCATGTTCACCTGCGACGGAGAAGAGGAGCAGGGCAGCCCGCATTTCCATCAGGTGCTGGCACCGTACATTGACCGGCTCAAGATCTGTAGCGCGCACCTCGACCCTGACCCTTCGCAGAACCGCGAAGGCCAGGTGAGCATGTGGCTCGGCAACAAGGGCATCTGCTACGTCGAGTTGGAGGTGAGCGGAAGGCGCTGGGGCCGCGGGCCGCAGAAAATGCCCATTCACTCGAGCCGCAAGGCCATCCTGGAAAGCCCCGTCTGGCGGCTCGTGCAGGCGCTCCACACCATGTACAACCAGAGCGCGAACCGCATCCTGATCGACGGCTACTACGACGCCATCACCCCGCCCACCGAGGAAGAAGAGATGCTGATCGCGACCCTGATCGAGAAGTTCAAAGACCGCGCTTTCGCCTCCGAGCGGGAGAACGTGAAGGCGTGGATGGGCGACTGGTCGGACGAAGACGCCATTCGCCACCTCACCTTCGATACCACGCTCAACATCGATGGTATCTGGGGCGGCTACACCGGCCCGGGCGTGGCCACCATCCTGCCGGAAAAGGCGGCCTGCAAGATTGACAGCCGTCTGGTGCCAAACCAGGGGGTCAAGGATCAGGAGGCCTTGATCCGACGCCATCTCGACGAGCACGGCTTCTCGGACATCGAGATGCGGAGCCTGGCGGGCGGCGACGAGTGGTCCCGGACGAGCGTTCGTGAGCCGGCCGTGCAGTCGGTGCTCAGCGTCTACAAGAAGTATGGCATCGAGCCGGCCATCTGGCCGCGCTCGGCGGGCTCGAGCCCCGAAGCCCAGTACACCCGGCCCCCGCTCAACTTACCCGCGGTTTCGGGCGGCCTCGGCCACGGTAGCCGCGCGCACGCCGTGGATGAATATTTCGTCATCGAGGGCAACGATAAAGTGGCCGGGCTGGCCGAATGCGAGAAGTCCATGGTGGACATCCTCTACGCGTACGCGAACTGGCCCGAGTGAGTTCCCACGGAGGAGACTGCCTCTGCCCGCCGGGCGGAGGCATTTTTTTTGCGCGGCCACAGGTCGCTGGCCGTGCCGAACCGCGCTATGATATAAAACTCGGCTTTTGGTGTGCCAGGGAACGAGAGGCGGGATGGAATTCCGGCTGACAGATGAGCAGGAACAGTTGCGCCGCACGGTGCGGGAGTTTGCCGAAGCCGAAATCCGCCCGCACGTCATGGAGTGGGACGAAGCTGCCCACTTTCCCGACAGCCTGGGGCCCCAGCTGGCCGAGCTCGGCCTGCTCGGCATCATTTTCGCGGAGCAGTATGGCGGGGCGGGGCTCGGCTACCTTGAGTACAGCATCGCTATTGAGGAGCTGGCGCGGGTGGATCCGTCCGTGGCCCTGATGGTGGCCGCCCACAACTCCCTTTGCACGAACCACATCTACAAGTTCGGCACTGAAGAGCAGCGCCAGAAATACGTGGTGCCGCTTGCCCAAGGGAAGAAGCTCGGCTGCTGGAGCCTGACTGAGCCTGAAGCGGGTTCCGACGCCGGCGGCACCCGCACTACGGCCGTCCGCCAAGGCAACGGCTGGGTGCTCAACGGCTCGAAGACCTTCACGACCAACGGCCACCACGCCGACGTTTGCGTGGCCATGGCGGTCACCGACGCCGCGAAAGGCCACCACGGCATTTCCGCCTTCATCCTCGAGCGGGGCACCCCTGGTTTCCGACCGGGGAAGAAGGAGAACAAGCTGGGAATGCGGGCCAGCGCCACCTCCGAAGTCATCTTCGAGGACTGCCGCCTGCCAGCGGAGAACCTGCTCGGCCGGGAAGGCCAAGGCTTCGTCAACAGCCTGCAAGTGCTTGACGGCGGGCGGATTTCCATCGCCGCGCTGGGGGTGGGGATCGCCCAGGGGGCCTTTGATGTCTCCCTCCGCTACGCGAAGGAGCGGAAGCAGTTCGGCAAACCCATTGCGAGCTTCCAGGCCATCCAGTGGAAGCTGGCCACGATGAAGACGGAAATCGAGGCGGCCCGCTGGCTGACCTACGAAGCCGCCTACCTGGCCGACCAACACAGGCCGCACACAAAGGAATCGTCCATGGCCAAGCTCTACGCCGGGGAAGTGGCGGTGCGGGCTGGCAGCGAGGCCGTACAGATCCACGGCGGCTACGGCTTCATCAAGGACTACCCGGCGGAGAAGTTCTACCGGGACGCGAAACTCTGCACCATCGGTGAAGGCACGAGCGAGATTCAGCGGCTGGTGATTTCCCGGCAATTGCTGGGCAAGGTACAGGAGAAGCCTTGAGGAAGCCCGCCGGCGTCCAGACCGCCCCGCTGGTCGAAAGCGTGCGCAGCGGCGACCCCCGAGCCATCGCCCGGGCCATCAGCGCCCTCGAAGATCACGAGCCCGGCGCCGAGGGCATCGTGCAGGAGCTGTTCCCCTTCACCGGAAACGCCCTGCTGGTTGGACTGACCGGCGCCCCCGGCACGGGGAAGAGCTCACTTGCCAACCGCCTGGCCGGTCACTACCGGGTGCAGGGCAAGCGCGTCGGGGTCATCGCCGTTGACCCCACCAGCCCCTTCACCGGCGGAGCGCTGCTCGGCGATCGCATCCGCATGCAGCAGCACGCCACCGACGACGGCATCTACATCCGCAGCATGGCGACCCGCGGGGTTCTGGGGGGGCTGGCGCGCGCCACCGGCGACGCCGCTCTGGTGCTCGATGCCGCCGGCAAGGACGTAATCCTGATTGAGACCGTCGGGGTGGGCCAGGACGAGGTGGACATCGTCCGGGTGGCGGACGTCACGGTGCTGCTGCTCGTCGCTGGCCTGGGCGACGACGTGCAGAGCTTCAAGGCCGGAGTGATGGAAATCGCCGACATCTTTGTCATCAACAAGGCCGACCGGGGCGACACCGACCGCCTGGAGAACGAGCTCAAGGTGGTGCTGGGGCTGAGCCGGCGAACCGATGGCTGGCTGCCCCCGGTAGTGAAGACAGTGGCCACAGAAGGCTTGGGGGTGCCGGAGCTGGCGCAGGGGGTCGAGGAGTATTGGGTTCACGTGCAACGGGCCGGGCTGCGCGACGAGAAGCGGGTCCAGCGCTGGCAGGAGCGGTTGGTGGAGCTCATCCGCGAGCGGGCGCTCGAGCGGGTGCTGAAGTCCGGGGTAGGGAAAGAGCAGCTCGCTGGCTACGCCCGGCAAATCGCCCGCCGGGAGCGCGACCCCTACAGCGTGGTTGAGGAGCTGCTGCGGGCAGCAGGAGTGGCGGAGTGAAGCTCGAGCACATCGGCATCGCCGTGCGCTCGCTGGAGCAGGCCCTGCGCTTCTACCGGGACACGCTCGGCCTGCGGGTGGCTGGTTTTGAAACTCTGCCGGCGGAGAAGGTACGCGTGGCCCTGTTGCCGCTGGGCGAGACGCGCCTGGAGCTGCTCGAACCCACCGCCGAGGACTCTCCCATCGCCCAATTCATTTCGAAGCGGGGTGAGGGCATCCACCACATCGCCCTGGGAGTCAGCCAGCTTGACGCTCACTTGCGCCAGCTCGAAGCTGCGGGCGTCCGCGTACTGCCCGGCAAGGGCGAAACCGGGGCGAGCGGCCACCGCTACGCCTTCCTGCACCCGTCAAGCTGCGGGGGCGTACTGGTGGAGCTGGTCGAGGCCCCGCAGGCTGCGGTCAGAGAGGCGAAATGAAGTTTGGCGACCTGGAAATCTTTGTGGTCTCGGACGGGCGCTTCCGCCTGGACGGCGGGGCGATGTTCGGGGTCGTGCCCAAGGTGCTCTGGCAGAAGCGGCTCGCGGCCGACGACCGCAACCGCGTCACCCTGGGCCTGAACTGCTTGCTGATCCGCAGCGCGAAGCACACCCTCGTGGTCGAGACCGGCACGGGCGACAAAGGCGACGCCAAGTGGAACGACATCTACGGCATCGACCACAGCGTTACGCTGCTCGACTCGCTCGCCCGCCGCGGCGTGGCCCCGGAGGACGTGGACATCGTCGTCAACACCCACCTGCACTTCGACCACTGCGGCTGGAACACTCGGCGGGACCGCGACGGCAAGCCCGTGCCCACGTTTTCCCGGGCGCGCTATTTCGTGCAGCGGGGCGAGTACGAGCACGCCCGCGAGCCCACCGAGCGCGACCGCGTCAGCTACCGCAAAGAAAACCTGCAGCCCCTGGCCGAGTCCGGCCAGTGGGTGTGGGTGGAGGGCGACCAGGAAATTGCTCCGGGGATTGAGCTGGTGCGGACGCCGGGCCACACCCGCGACCTGCAGTGCGTGCGACTGACCTCGCGCGGGCGAACCGCGTTCTTCTTCGCTGACCTGGTGCCCACCACCGCACACTTGTCCTACGCCTGGATTATGGGCTATGACCTCTACCCCCTGACCACGCTCGAGCAGAAAAAGCATTGGATTCCAGAGGCGGTCGACAACGAATGGCTCTGCTTTTTTGCGCACGACCCCGAAACCCCGGCCGCCTACCTGCGCGAGCGCGACGGGCAGGTGGTGGCTGAACCGGTGCAGGAACCAGAGCTGGTTGCGACGGAATAGGAGAGGCGCTGTGGCGGAGGCAATCAAGCTGGGCATCATCGGCGGCAGCGGGCTCTACGGAATGGCGGGGCTGAGCCAGACCCGCGAGGTGCGCCTCAACACTCCTTTCGGGAAGCCTTCGGACGCCTACCTGGTGGGAAGCTTGGGAGGTCGGCGGGTGGCGTTTCTAGCCCGACACGGCCGCGGCCACCGCCTCCTGCCCTCGGAGCTCAACTTCCGGGCCAACATCTACGGCTTCAAGAAGCTGGGCGTGGAGCGCATCCTTTCGGTGAGCGCGGTGGGCTCGCTCAAGGAAGAATACAAGCCCATGGACTTTCTCATCCCCGACCAGTTCTTCGACCGGACCCGGGGGCGGATCTCGACCTTCTTCGGCAACGGCATCGTCGCCCACGTCAGCTTCGCGGAGCCTTTCTGCCCGACGCTGATGGGGGTGCTGGCCGAGGCCTGCCGGCGCGTCGGGGTCACCGTGCACCGGGGCGGCACCTATGTCTGCATGGAAGGGCCGATGTTTTCGACCAAGGCGGAGTCGCATAGCTACCGCAAGCTCGGGTTCGATGTCATCGGGATGACCAACCTGCAGGAGGCGAAGCTCGCCCGCGAGGCCGAGA